>NZ_CP072868.1:300000-489413 GCF_017948245.1 Rhizobium sp. NLR16a
GTTTTTTATTGGAACTTTTTCCCGACTGACGCGTTTACCACACGTAATTGCGGACTGCTCGTCGGGCGCAAACTCGTCGGGCGAACTGCTATTCCGTCAATATTCGGTGAGGAGCGGATCATGCCTTTTCAATATTGCCCGTTCGGCAACGTGAAGAAACAAGTCCGACCCAGCCGTCTTAGCGGCACGTGATGAGAGATAGGGCCTCTCCCTGAAAAGTCCAGGGGTGAGGCCCTTTTGCATTCGGAACCCCATTCAGTCCGGACAGCGATGTTCCGGAATGTGAGTTTTATTGTCCATTTTGAGGGCGAAGGCCTTTCGGGAGATCGAAATGAAGAACATGTCTGCAGATCGGCGCATGATCAAAATCGCGATGGCCGCCCCCTATCTCGCCCGTCAGGAAGAGCATGATCTCGCCACCCGCTGGAAAGATCACGATGATCGCGGTGCACGCAACCAAATCGCCATGGCGCATATGCGGCTGGTTATCTCCATGGCTGGCAAGTTCCGCAATTTCGGTCTGCCGATGAGCGACCTCGTGCAAGAGGGCTATGTGGGCCTGCTGGAAGCCGCCGCGCGTTTCGAACCGGAACGTGACGTGCGCTTTTCGACCTATGCCAGCTGGTGGATCAGGGCGTCGATCCAGGACTATATCCTGCGCAACTGGTCGATCGTGCGCGGCGGCACCAGTTCGGCGCAGAAGGCGCTGTTCTTCAATCTGCGCCGTCTGCGCGCCAAGCTCGCGAGAGGCGATACGCAACTGACTCTGCAATCCATTCATCAGGAAATCGCCGCTGCCCTCGGCGTCAGCCTCGCCGATGTCCAGACCATGGATGCCAGGCTTTCCGGCAACGACGCTTCGCTGCAGGCGCCTTCCGTCTCCGGCGATGCCGAGAGCGCGGAAAAGATGGATTTCCTCGTCAGCGACGATCCGCTGCCGGACGAGCAAGTTTCCAATATGATCGACGGCGAGCGCCGCCGCGTCTGGCTCGCTTCGGCGCTGAAACATCTCAACGAACGTGAGATGAAGATCATCAGCGCCCGGCGCCTGGCGGAAGACGGCGCCACGCTCGAAGAACTGGGCGCCGATCTCGGCATTTCCAAGGAGCGCGTGCGCCAGATCGAAAGCCGGGCGATGGAAAAGCTTCGTAGCGCGCTGGTCAGCGCCGACCCGCATATGGCGGCCTACGCCTGAACTTCTTTACCCTCCAGCAGCACTGCCTGGCCCGGCGCAAGCCGGGCTTTTTTCATTCGGCGATGATTTTGACGCGATCGCCAGGGGAAACGGCCGCACCCGTCGGCAGGGCATTGATGAGCTTGAAGAGATCAAGCTTGCGATCGGTGCCCATCATGCGCGCGGCAAGCGTCGAGATGTTCTCGCCTGGCCGGACCGTGACGACACGAATGCGCAGCGGCTTCAGCGAGGCTGCCTCCGCCGGTGTCATGCGCCGGAAACTGGCGCGCAGAACATTGGCCGTCGGTTCGAGGGCGTCGCTGCCCTTCGGTACGGCGGTCAGGAAACGGAAGATCTGCGCATTGTTGCGGATGACGGTGACATCGAAATCCCAGCGGTCGGCACTTGCGCGAGCGGTGGCTGCTTCCATGCCATTGACGGTGATCTGTTGAATGGTCGATGGGTCGAGACCGGTCACCCAGCCGCTGGAGATATAGTTTGTGAGGCTCTGGTTCTGGTTGTCGGCAACGCCATCGAAGCGGACGGCGATGTCGTTGGGGCCGGTGGCCATCACGGCTTCGACCTTATTGTCGATCTTGAAGTCCTCCGGTACGTCGAAGCGGATGCCGAGGCCGCCATGCAGGAAAGTCTGGCCGCGTACGTAGCCTTCTTCCGGACTGTCGCCATAGAGCAGGCCGTCAATGCCATCGAGATAATAGTCGCGACCCTTGTCGCCGACCCTCCCTTCCTGGCCGAAGGCGCGCGCATGGGTGCGGGCAAGCTCGATGCGCTGGGCGGAGTTCGGATGGCTCGAGAGGAAGTCGAGGCTCTGGTCGGCTTCCGGGTCGACCGACATGAAGCGGCTGTAGGCCGCCATCGAATCGAGGAAACGGGCGGCGGCATAGGGGTCGTAACCGGCTTCGCCGAGCATGCGCACGCCGATGACATCGGCCTGCAGCTCCTGCTGGCGGGAGAAAGCGGCAAGCCTGAGCTTGCCCCGGGCAAGCGCCTGCTTGCCGGCGATGTCGCTCGATAGGACCTCGGCGACGACGCGGCTGGCAATGACTTCGGCTTCTTCGCGCTTCTGCCGCTCGATACCGTGATTCGCTGTCACGTGGCCCATTTCGTGCGACAGCACAGCGGCGACTTCCGAGGCGTCGTTGGCAAGGGCAAGCAGACCGCGGGTGACGTAGAGGTAACCGCCCGGCAGCGCGAAGGCGTTGATCGCAGGCGAGTTCAGGATGGTGATACGGTAGGACTGGCTCGGATTTTCCGACACCGCCGTCAGCGCGCCGGCAATGCGGGCGACGAGGCGCTCGGTCTTGGCATCCTTGTATTCGCCGCCGTAGCTTGCCACGATGCGCGGATGCTCGCGGGCACCCATCGCCGCGCGCGGATCGTTCTTCTGCACCTCGTCGACGATCTGCGGATTGGAGGAAGGCGAGATGCTCGGCTGGTAGGATTGTTCGATCAGCGACTGACACCCGTTCAGCGCCATTCCGACGGTTGAAAGCAGCATCAGGCGGCGGGCGAAGCGCCGCGTCGCAGAGATGACATCACTGGAAAGCGCGGGCGATTTCCACGTCGTCAAGCTGTCCAGTCTGGTTCTCTGCATCATGTCGCTGTTTTGCCGGTTTGCCGCAGATGGAGACCGGCCTTGGCAAGGGGAACTCAACAGGTGCGCACCCCTGATCTCGCGCCGCATGCTAGGCCGATACACGTCGTTGCTGTAACTGATTTACGCATCGGTTGCATAGCGAGACTCTGTTTAATTGTGGCGCCGTTGCATTTTAGCAAGCCTCAGGCATCGAGGTCTCCCTTCGCTCGGATGAAATTATGGCGAAAGTTCCGTCACCAGTCATAGATTTGTCAGAGGCGCGGAAAAAGAACGGCATGATTGAAGCAACAGGTGGGATAACGGCAGCCCTGCGAGAAAATCGCAACTTTTGATCTATCTATGCGATAGAGAACGTCTGCTGGTGCATATTCCCATTATGTAGTCTATTCCGCCGCTTCCGCCGCCGCCGATTGCGGTCGCTTCGTTTCGCCGGTGCGCGGCAGTTGCACGGGCTTCAGCGTCATTGCGGCAGCAAGGCCGATCAGGGCAATGGCGCAGGAAGTCATGAAAAGGGGCGAGAAGGCGGCGGCATAGACATCTGCGACGGCCTGGCGGCTCGCTGCGGGAAGGGCGGCCATCATCTTCGGCGTCAGCTGTTCGATATCGGCAACATCGGCAATGGGAGCGCCGACCTTGCCGAGCCCGGAGGCGATGATCGCGCCATAGATTGATATGGCGATCGAGGCCCCGCCCATGCGCGAGAGTGTCACCGAGCCGGTGGCGGCGCCGACGTCGCGGGCGGGGGCGGCATTCTGCACGCCGATGACGGGGACCTGCTGCGCAAGGCCGATGCCGATGCCATGCAGCATCATGATCGCGCCGATGAAGGCGATCGGCGTTCCCGCATGGACCTGCGACATCAGCGCGAAGGCAATGGCGCTGCAGGTGAGGCTTGCGATGGCGAAGGGTTTGTAGCGACCGGTCATCGAGATGATACGCCCGGCCGACAGCGACCCGCAGACGAGACCCCCGGTCAGCAGAATGAAGAGAAGGCCGGCGGCCGATGGCGAAAGGCCGGTCGTCGTCTGCAGGAAGAGAGCGAGATAGTTGACCATGCCGATGGCGATGGCGCCGCCCATCACCGATATTACCAGCAGCAGGCTGAAGGTTGAATTGCGGAAGAGCTGCAGCGGAACGATCGGCTCCGGCGCGCGGCGCTCGACGAACACCCAGGTGACGGCGCAGACGGCGCCGAAGGCGACGATCCCGATACTCTGTGGTGAGATCATCGAGCCGAACAATTCGCTGCTGTCTGTGGCAAGCACGATGCTCGTCGTCGTCAGCGCGATCAGCAGCGCGCCGGCATAATCGATCTTCGGGCGCCGATGCGGCTTGCGGTAGGGCAGCATGAAGGCAAGCCCGGTGAGCACGACGAAACCGATCGGCACGTTGACGAGGAAGATCGAGCGCCAGCCGAAGAGATCGCTCATCGTCCCCCCGAGCACCGGGCCGATCGCGCCTGAAGCCATCAGCACGAGGCTGGAATAGCTTTGATAGCGCGCCCGCTCGCGCGGCTCGAACAGATCGGCGTTGACGGCAAAGATCGACACCATGATGCCGCCACCGCCGAGGCCCTGCAGCACACGAGCGGCGATCAGCGTATTCATCGAGACAGCCAGGCCGCAGACTGCGGAGCCGACGGTGAAGATTCCGATCGCCGTCATCATCACATATTTGCGGCCGAAGAGATCGCCGAGCTTGCCGTAGAGCGGCATGACGGCGCTGAGCGCCAACAGGTAGGCCGAGCCGATCCAGCCGAAACGCTCGAGATGGCCGAACTCGCCGACAATTGTCGGCAACGCCGTGGAGACGATCTGATTATCAAGCGTCGCCATGAACAAGGCGGTCATCAGAAAGAAGAAGAGGATAAGCCGGCGACGAGGGTCCGTCACGAGCGGCGCAGGCGCGGGTTGCATGTCCATGAGGCATATTTCCGGGTTCGAACTATTTTATGTGCTATCAGCATGTATTTGTCAACGGCATATGAGTGACCCCGGCATATTCAATTTTGACCTCCGCTCTGCTATGGTTCGGTCATGAATGAGACGCTGACGAAGATCCTGTCCAACAGTCGGGCCGAGCCGGACGATGAGAACCTGCCTCGCATCGGCAGGAGCATGGCGCGCATGCGCCTGATGACCGGCCGACGGCTGATCGGCAGGCTGGCGATCCAGAGCGCCGCACCGGGCCTTGAGCTCTCCCACCTCGACGTGCTCGACGCCGTGCGCCGGGCTGGGTCGCCCGGCGAGGTCACCGTCGGCTTGATCGCGGAGATGCTGCGCATCGACCCGTCGCGCGCGAGCCGGGTGGTGGCCGAGATGGTCGGACGCAACGTCTTGCGGCGCGAAGCCTCCCAGGCCGACGCGCGGCGGATCGTCGTCGTCATCACCGACGCTGGCCAGGCGCTGCTTGCCGAGATCCATGCGCAGAAAATGGCCATTATCTCCGAGATCGTCTCCGATTGGCCACGCGAGGATATAGAGCGTTTCGCGACGCTGTTCGAACGTTTCATCGGTGGCTACGAGGCAATCTTTCTCTCGCGCGACAAGGACACGCCCGGTTGAGGCGAAAGCCGTCCGTCGGTGGTGCCCCTTCCCCTCGCCCCCCCGTTTGCGCTAAGGGCAGTGCCCATGAGCCAATCCACCTTCACCATTCTGCTCGGCGGCGAACTCAGCCTGACGGAACGCC
The DNA here is from genome assembly GCF_017948245.1 of Rhizobium sp. NLR16a. Taxonomy (NCBI): domain Bacteria; kingdom Pseudomonadati; phylum Pseudomonadota; class Alphaproteobacteria; order Hyphomicrobiales; family Rhizobiaceae; genus Rhizobium; species Rhizobium sp. NLR16a. Next base: position 305,481 of record NZ_CP072868.1, read on the forward strand.
TGCGCCACGCGATCGGCGGCAGCCGCTTCATCGCGGCCGATGGCGGCATGCGGCATGCGATGGCGCTTGGTGTCATGCCTGAGCTCTGGGTCGGCGATTTCGATTCGACGCCCCCCGAGCTCGAAGCGGGTTTTCTCGATGTGCCGAAACAGCCCTATCCCGCAGCGAAGGCGGCAACGGACGGCGAAATCGCCGTATCGGAAGCGATCGCACGTGGCGCGCGGCGGCTGATCCTCGCCGGCGCGCTCGCCGGCGAACGCTCCGATCATGCGCTTCAGCATCTGCTGTCGGCTGTCGGCTTGGCGGAAAAGGGTTTCGACGTACTGCTGACCTCGGGCAAGGAAGAGGCAGTGCCGCTGGTTCCCGGCACGATCGAGCTCGATCTTCCCAAAGGCAGCCTGTTTTCCGTGCCCGGATTTGGGCCGCTGACCGGACTTTCTATCGAGAATGCGCGTTATCCGCTCACCGATTTCCATCTGCCTTTCGGCTCGTCGCGCACCATTTCAAATGTCGCGGAAGGCAAGGTTCGCCTTTCGCTCGAGAGCGGCCGGGCGATCGTGCTTGCCCGCCCCTATGATCTTTCCGGAGTCTGATTTTTGGCCCCTCCCATTCTGAAACTCGACGATATCTTCCTGAGCTTCGGCGGCGCACCGCTGCTGGCGGGCGCTTCCCTGCAGGTCGAGCCCGGCGACAAGATCTGTCTCGTCGGCCGTAACGGCTCGGGAAAATCGACGCTGCTGAAGATCGCCGCCGGCCTGGTCGAGGCGCAGTCCGGCGAAGTTTTCCGTCATCCGTCCTCGACGGTGCGCTATCTCGAACAGGCGCCGGACTTTGCCAGTTTCAGCACCGTTCAGGCCTATGCCGAGGCTGGTCTGGGACCCGGCGACGATCCCTATCGCGTCACCTATCTTCTGTCCCACCTCGGCCTCACCGGTGAGGAGGATCCAAATACCCTTTCCGGCGGTGAATCGCGACGGGCCGCCCTTGCCCGCGTGCTGGCGCCGGAGCCCGACATTCTCCTGCTCGACGAGCCGACCAACCATCTCGACCTGCCGACCATCGAATGGCTGGAAGGCGAGTTGCAAAAGACGCGCAGCGCCCTGGTGCTGATCTCGCACGACCGGCGGTTCCTCGAAAAAGTTTCGACGGCAACCGTCTGGCTCGATCGCGGCGCCTCGCGCCGGCTCGACAGGGGCTTTGCGCATTTCGAAGCCTGGCGCGACCAGGTGCTGGAGGCCGAGGAGCTCGAGCAGCACAAGCTCGGCAAGGCAATCGAGCGCGAGGAGCACTGGCTGCGCTACGGCGTCACGGCCCGGCGCAAGCGCAATATGCGCCGTCTCGGCGAGCTGCAGACGATGCGTTCGCAATATCGTGGCCACAAGGGCCCGCAGGGCACGGTGCAGGCGACGATTTCGGATGCGCAGGAATCCGGCAAGCTGGTGATCGAGGCCGAGAAGATCACCAAGAGCTTCGGCGACCGGGCAATCGTCACACCGTTCTCGATCCGCGTCCATCGCGGCGATTGCATCGGTCTCGTCGGGCCGAACGGCGCCGGCAAGACGACGCTCTTGAAAATGCTGACCGGCCAGCTTTCGCCGGACGGCGGCACGGTGAAGCTGGGCACCAACCTGGAGATCGCCACCCTCGACCAGAAGCGCGAGGACCTCAAGCCCGAGGAGACGCTTGCAAACTACCTGACCGACGGGCGCGGCGAAAACCTGCTCGTCAATGGCGAGCAGCGCCACGTCACCGGCTACATGAAAGAATTCCTGTTCCAGCCGGAGCAGGCGCGAACACCGATCAAGAGCCTCTCCGGCGGCGAGCGCGCCCGGCTGATGCTGGCGCGCATCCTGGCGCGCCCGGCAAACCTCCTGATCCTTGACGAACCGACCAACGATCTCGACATCGAGACGCTCGACCTCCTGCAGGAAATCGTCGCCGGCTTTCCCGGCACCGTCATCCTCGTCAGCCACGATCGTGACTTTCTCGACCGCACCGTAACCTCGACGATCGCGCCCGCCGTGCCGGATGCGCCCGACGGCCGATGGATCGAATATGCCGGCGGCTATACGGACATGTTGGCGCAGCGCAAGGGCGTACTCGACGAGCGCAGGAAAGCCGAGAAAGCGGCGGAGAAACCGAAGACCCAGGAGACAACAGCTTCCGGCGCAGCCTCGAAGGGCAAGCTTTCCTTCAAGCAGAAATTCGCGCTGGACAATCTGCCGAAGGAAATGGCCAAGGCCGAGGCCGAGATCGCCAAGCGCGAACTTGTCATGGCCGATCCCAATCTCTTCACGCGCGACCCCGTTGCCTTCAACCGCCTTGCAGGCGAGATGGAGAAGCTGCGAGTCAGCCTGACCAAGATGGAAGAGGAATGGCTGGAGCTCGAAATGCTGCGGGAAGAACTGGAGGGCTGAGACTCTCGCACTCAGCCGCTTGCGTCACGTTGTAGGCAGGGGTCCTGCCGATAAGGGGGCGTCCTAAAGCGCCGGCGCGGGGACGGCGGCTGCGCCGGCACTGGCGCTGGCGCCGGTGGTCTGGGCGACCTGCTGCTGCGGCTCTTCGGATCTCGAGGGCAGAGCCTGCAGATGCAGCACCCGGGGCTGCAACGCCTCCAGATAAGTTTCAGAGCGGCCGATATAGATCATGCCGATTTCGGGCATCGAAGTCAGCACGCTGCACATCGTTTCCTGCCATTCCGGCTCCATGCCCTCGAGCACTTCGTCGAAGATGATCCAGCGCGGGCGCACCAGCAGCAGGCGCGCGAAGCCGATCGCCTTCTGTTCATCGCCGTCGAGCAGCTTGTCCCAGCGGGCGCGGGTATCGAGCCTTGCGATCAGAGAGTGCAGGCCGGCCTTTTCAAGGGCCGCCTCGACCGCAGCTTGCTCGTAGGCATCGGCGCTTTCGGGGAAGGCCAACGCCTCGCGCAACGTGCCGCCCGGAATATAGGCGATTTGCGGAACGAACAGCATGTCGTCGATCGGCGGCAGACCCATCGTGCCGCTGCCGCACGGCCAGAGCCCGGCCAAGGCCTGGAACAGCAGCTTGCGGTTGACGCTATGATCGCCGTTGATCATGATTTTTTCGCCGGCCTTGATCACGATATCGGTTTCTCGCAGGCGAAAACCGCCGCATTCCTCGATGTCTTCGCCGATCTTGGCATTGATCACCACATCCTTCAGCGTCAGCCTGTCGGCGGCGGTGTCTTCATAGGCGATGCTTCCCTTCACGCCAAAGCCCTCGTCCATGTCGAGCAACGCCTGGCGGAAGTCGGTGACGCGCATCAGCGTGGCACGCCATTCGGCGATCGGGCCGAAATTGGCGACATACCAGCGCAACGCCGTATTGACCTGGTTGAAGGCGCCGACCGACATCATCAGCTGGCCGAGGGTGAGGCCGCCGGAAAAATAGGCGGGTGCGGCAACGATGATCGGAATGACGATCACCAGCCAGCCGTAGCCGGCCGAAACCCAGGTGAGATTGGTATTGGCCATGGCGAGCCGCTTGACGACCCTCAGTACCGAACTGATGTCGGTATTGATACGCCGGCGTTCGTTCTCCTCGCCGCGGGCGACGGTGATCGCCGGCATGTTCTCGTTGGCATGCATCAGCGTGAAACGAAGCTCGGCCTCCTTCGAGAAGCGGTCGGCATTGAGCTTGACCAGCTTGCGGCCGACGACCTGGCTCAACACCGAGGCGGAAGCTGCATAGAAAATCGCCGCCCAGACCATATAGCCCGGTATGGAGAAGCTGTGGCCGCTGATGTGGAAGATGAAGCCGCTCGAAAGCTCCCAGAGCACGCCGATGAAGCTCACCAGAAGAATGGTCGATTGCAGCAGCCCGAGGACGAGCCCGGTCGTGCTTTCGGCAAGGTTGCGGGAATCCTCGTGCAGGCGCTGATCCGGATTGACGCCGATCAGGCCGCTGGAGGCGAGCCGCAGCGCCCGCTTACGCTTCAGCCACTGGTCGACGAGATCGCGTGACAGGCCTTCGCGCATATAAAGCGCGGTCATCTGGTTCAGCCAAGCCTGCAACACGTTGAGCAGCAGCAGCGTGCCGGCGATCATCGCGAAGATTTCGAGCTGGTGGAAGAATTCGCCGAGGTCGCGGCGCTCGAGCGAATCGTAGAAAGGGGCGTTCCACTCATTGAGAATGACCTGGCCATAGGCCGTCGCCAGGATGACGAGGATCAGCACGGTCGCCAGAAACAGCACCTTGCCGCGAACTTGCGAATTCCAGAATGCTGAGAACATCACACCGAGGCGATATGTCAGGCTGAAATCATACCCTACCCTATCCTGCTTCCGGATGCCCGGCCTCCCTTCGATCTTGTCTGCCATCACGCTTTTCCAACACCGCCCATACTGTCATTATTAACATGGTGGCGTTACCGGTCTATCAACAGATTCTATCAGTCATTAAAGTGTGATGATTCTTGACGGGCCACTCCCGCATGCATTCGGAGTTGATTCGCGGCTCAACTGGGACTAATTAAGGCACTCCGTGGTGATTTGGCCGGCCGGCTTGCAGCCACGTTAAAAAAGTCGCTAAAGGGCCGCGTGCGGACCGGTAGCGATTTTTTCGCCGCCGGTTTTTTATTTTTGATCGAGTTGACCGCAATGCCCATCAAGATCCCCGATACGCTGCCCGCCTTCGAAACCCTGGTTCAGGAAGGCGTGCGGGTGCTGACCGAGACGATGGCGATCCGTCAGGATATAAGACCGTTGCAGATCGGCCTGCTCAACCTGATGCCGAACAAGATCAAGACCGAACTGCAGATGGCCCGTCTCGTCGGCGCTTCGCCGCTGCAGGTGGAGCTGTCACTCATCCGCATCGGCGGCCACAAGGCAAAGAACACATCCGAAGATCACCTGCTCGCCTTCTACCAGACCTGGGAAGAGGTGAAGCAGCGCAAGTTCGACGGCTTCATCATCACCGGAGCCCCGATCGAGCTCCTCCCCTATGAGGACGTTACCTATTGGGCAGAAATGCAGGAGATCTTCAATTGGACGGAGACCAACGTCCATTCGACGATGAACGTCTGCTGGGGCGCGATGGCGGCGATCTATCACTTCCACGGCGTTCCGAAATACGAGCTGAAGGAAAAGGCCTTCGGCGTCTACCGGCACCGGAACCTGAAGCCTTCCTCCATCTATCTGAACGGCTTTTCCGACAACTTCGAGGTGCCGGTGTCGCGCTGGACCGAGGTGCGCCGCGCCGACATCGAGAAATGCGAAAGCCTGGAAATTCTGATGGAATCGAGCGAGATGGGCGTCTGCCTCGTGCATGAGAAAAGGGGCCGGCGGCTCTACATGTTCAATCATGTCGAATATGATTCCACCTCACTTTCGGACGAGTATTTCCGCGATGTGGATGCCGGCGTGCCGATCAAGATGCCGCACAATTACTTCCCGCATAATGATCCGGCACTTGCGCCTCAGAACCGCTGGCGCAGCCACGCGCACCTCTTGTTCGGCAACTGGATCAACGAGATTTACCAGACGACGCCCTATGACGTCGAAGAGATCGGCATGGATCTTTAATGGAATTTCTTTCTGACCTGCCTGGTTGCGGTTTGGAACAAATGCGGGCAGGTTCCGGTCCGGAACCCTATAGCGCTGCGCGTTTTTATCGGACGCGCAAAGGAACGGACAGTCGATCATGTCGGATAAGTTGGAGCGGGAAGTTTTTGGGCAGACGAAGGCGGGCGAGACCGTCTATCGCGTCGTCATCAGGGGCGGCGGCCTAACGGCCAAGATCATCACCTGGGGTGCGGTCATCCAGGATCTGCGCCTTGAGGGTCATGAGGCGCCGCTGCAACTCGGCTTCGAGGATTTCGACAGCTATCCTCTCTACTCGGCCTATTTCGGCGCGACGCCCGGCCGCTGCGCCAACCGTGTCGGCGGCGGCGCCTTTACGCTCGACGGCAAGGACTATCAGCTCGAGCCGAATGAAAACGGCGTCACACATCTGCACGGCGGCAGCGACAATATCGGCAAGCGCAACTGGACGATCGTCGAGCATGCGGTCGACCGCCTGGTGATGAAGATCGTCGATCCGGACGGCCGTGCCGGTTATCCCGGCAACTGCACCATTCAGGCGACGTTCCGGGTGCACGGCAATGGTGAACTGTCGATCACCTATGAATCGACCAGCGATCAGCCGACGCTCGCCAATGTCTGCCAGCACGCCTATTTCAATCTCGACGGCCGCGATGATGCACTGGGCCACGACATCATGATCGCCGCCGATCACTATCTGCCGACCGACGAGAAGCAGGTGCCGACCGGCGAAATCCGGCCCGTTGCCGGAACCGAATTCGATTTCCGCGAGATGGCCCCGATGAAGCGTTTCGTCGGCAGTGAACAGGTATTGTACGACCACAATTTCTGCCTGTCCCGCGAACGCACCGCCAAGCGGACCGTGGCACTCGCCCGCAGCCTCTATTCCGGCGTGTCGCTGGAAGTGCGCAGCACCGAGCCGGGCGTACAGTTCTATGCCGGCTTCAAGCTCAACACTGGGGCTCCCGGCCTCGGCGGGCGCAAATATGGTCCGTTCGCCGGCTTCTGCCTGGAGACACAGATCTGGCCGGATGCGATCAACCATGAGGGCTTCCCGAATGCGGTCCTGCGTCCAGGCGAAGTGCTACGCCAGGAAACGGACTACATCTTCACCAAGAGCTGAAGCGTTCTAAAGCGCGTCACGATCTTTCAGATTCGCTCCTCGCGCTTTAGGTTTTTGTTTACGCAAGTCGGTATCGCAAAACCGCCGCACACGTTTGCGCGGACATGCTCTGAGACGTACGGCTGTCAAATTTGACCGTTATTGAACCCTCTTCGGATTGCCGGAGAGGGTTTTTCTTCTGCCCCTCAGATTCAGGCTTGCCGATTGGTTCTATATAGGTTCTATTGTGTGTCCATGGATAGAACCAGTCTAGTAGCTGAACTCAATAGACGCAGCCTGCGCGACGACGCGCTGACCGGCCCACTCTACAAGCGGCTGGCGCAGGTGCTGACCAGCCTCATTCAGGAAGGCTTGCTGAAGCCCGGCACGGCGCTGCCGGGCGAGCGTGACCTTGCCGAGGCTCTCAAGCTCGGCCGCGTCACCGTGCGCACCGCCTATCGCGACCTCATGGCGGCGGGCGCATTGGAATCGCGCCACGGAAGCGGTACTTTCGTATCGAGCAAGGTCGAGCGCATGGAACAGTCGCTCTGGCGGCTTTCCTCCTTCTCCGCCGATATGCGTTCGCGCGGCCGGTTGCCGGCCGCGCGGATATTGTCGCGAGAGATCAACACGCCGTCGCCGGAAGAATCCTTCCTGCTCGGCCTCGGCGGCGACGAGCCGGTGCTGAGGCTCGACCGGCTGCGCCTCGCTGACGGCTTGCCGCTGGCGATCGAACGCGCCGTCGTGCCGGTCAAGTTTCTGGGGAAGAATGCCGGCGGCGAAGGATCGCTCTACGACGCGCTGGCGGCGAATGGCCATCGGCCGGTGCGCGCGCTGCAGCGGTTGACCGCCGTCACGCTCGATGCATCCTATGCTGCGATGCTGAACGTCAAGGCAGGCGCGCCGGCGCTTCTTATCGAACGTGTCTCGCGCCTGGAAGACCAGCGCGTCGTCGAATACACCCGCTCGCATTATCGCGGCGATGCCTATGACTTCGTTGCCGAATTGAGAATTGGAGATGACCATGAGTGAGAACCAGTCGCTGATGCTGCAGGAAGCAGGCGAATCACCCGAAGTGGTGGCCACGCTTCTCGAAAAGGAAAAGCCGGTCTTTGCCGAGATCGCCCGTCTGTTTTCGTCCGCCCGTCCGAGCGTGGTGACGACGGCCGCGCGCGGCTCCTCGGACCATGCCGCCACCTTCTTCAAATATCTCTTTGAGATCACCTGCGGCGTCCCAGTCGCCTCGGTCGGCCCGTCGATCGCTTCCGTCTATGGTGCTGCCCTCCACCTGCAGGGCGGCGTGCATTTCACCGTCTCGCAGTCGGGCGCCAGCCCCGACATCGTCGCCCTGCAGGAGGCCGCGAAGAAGGGGGGCGCAACGACGATCGCCGTCGTCAACGTCACCGACAGCCCGCTTGCCAGGCAGGCGGATATCGTTCTCGGCCTCAACGCCGGCGCGGAAAAGAGTGTGGCGGCGACGAAATCCTTCATCGCCTCCGTCGCCGCGCTCACCGGGGTGACGGCTGCGATCGGCGGCGCGTCCGACCTGCAGGCAGCGCTGGAAAAACTGCCGGAGGCGCTTTCGGCGACCGCCGGGATCGACACGGCGGCGGCCGAGGAGGTGCTGCTCCATGCGACCTCGCTCTATACGGCCGGCCGCGGCCCGGCCTTCGCGATCGCGCTCGAAGCGGCGTTGAAGGCCAAGGAAACCTCGGGCCTGCACGCCGAGGCCTTTTCGCTGGCTGAACTGATGCATGGCCCGATGCGCCTGGTGCAGCCGGGCTTTCCAATCGTCGCCTTCGCGCCCGACGATGCTGCTTTGGCCAATAACGGCAAGGCGCTGGAGCGCCTGCAGAAGCTTGGCGCCACCACCGTCGGCTTCTCCACGCAGCCGCTCTCCGGCATCAATCTGCGCGTGCCGACGACGGGCAACGGTCTCGTCGATCCGCTGGTGTCGCTGCTCGTCTATTACCGACTGATCGAATCGGTGACGCGCCGCAAGGGCTTCGACCCCGACCGGCCGGCCAACCTGCTCAAGGTGACGGAGACGGTCTGATGGGACGCAAGATCTTCGTCGGCGCCCGGATCTTCGACGGCGAGCGCTTCCATGACGACAAGGCACTCGTCCTTGCCGACGGCCGCGTCGAAGCGATCGTCGCGAGAAACGACCTGCCCGATGGCGAGATGGTCGCTCTTGAGGGCGGCGTCCTGTCGGCCGGCTTCATCGATGCGCAGGTCAATGGCGGCGGCGGCCGAATGCTGAACGACGAGCCGTCCCCGGCGTCGATGGAGATCATCGCCGGCGGGCATCGGCCTTATGGCACGACGTCGCTGCTGCCGACCTTGATCACCGATACATCGGAGGCGACCAATGCCGCCATCGAGGCGGCGAAGGAGGCTGTGAAAAAGAACCGCGGCGTCGCCGGTCTGCATCTCGAGGGCCCGCATCTGGCACCGGCCCGCAAGGGTGCGCATCTGGCCGAGTTGATGCGGCCGGTGGAGGACCGCGACGTCAAGGCCTTCATCCGGGCACGTGAGTCGATCGGCACGCTGCTCGTCACCATCGCAGCCGAGCAGGTGACGGTCGCCCAGGTGCGCGAGCTTGCGGAAGCCGGCGTCACCGTCAGCATCGGCCATTCCGATTGTTCGAGCGAGGCGGCGGAGGAACGTTTCGATGCCGGAGCGCGCGGGGTCACGCATCTCTTCAACGCCATGAGCCAAATGGGACACCGTGCTCCCGGCCTCGTCGGCGCGGCCATCGATCATCCCGCGACCTGGTGCGGCATTATTGCCGACGGCCATCACGTCGATCCGAAGGCGCTGCGCACGGCGTTGCGTGCCAAGCGCGGCGAAGGCAGGTTGTTCTTCGTCACCGACGCGATGTCGCTTGTCGGCTCGCAGCAGGACGCATTCACGCTGAACGGACGCACTGTCCGGCGCGAAAGGGGCGGCTTCTGCTCGAAGTTGGTGCTTTCCGATGGTACGCTGGCAGGCTCCGACGTCGACATGATTTCGGCAATCCGCTACGGCATCACCTATCTCGACCTGGCGCTCGCCGAGGCGCTGCGCATGGCGACCCTCTATCCCGCCCGTTTCCTGAGACTTGCCGATCGCGGCCATCTTTCACCGGGCGCGCGTGCCGATCTCGTGCACCTCACCGATACGCTCACCGTCGCCGCCACCTGGCTTGCCGGCGAAGTTGCATGAATTCAAGGAGAAGTAGGATGACCGACATTACCGATGCCTATTTCTCCAACCTTATCGGCCGGCTGGAAGAGCTGAAGCAGACGCTTGCCGAGCCGATGGCACAGGCTGCGGCGGTCATTCTCGATGCCGCCCGCGGCGACAAACGTGTCTATGTCTTCGGCACCGGCCATTCGCATATGCTGGCGGAAGAGGTGCACTATCGTGCCGGCGGACTCGCCTTCACCGTGCCGGTGCTCGTCGGCTCGGCGATGCTGCACGAGGGGGCGGTCATCAGTTCGGTCTATGAGCGCACACAGGGTCTGGTGCGGCCGATGCTGGAGCGTTACGGCATGCAGCCGGGCGACGTCATTATCATCGCTTCCAATTCGGGGGTGAACGCCGCGCCGATCGAGGCCGCCGATTATGCGCGCGAAATCGGCGCAAAGGTGATCGCCATCACCTCGATCGCCTATTCCTCGGCCATCGCCAATGGCCGCCGCCGGCTCGCCGACGTCGCCGACGTGGTGCTCGACAACGGATTGCCGCCGGGTGACGCTGTCGTCGATCTCGAAGGAACGGGACTTAGGGTCGGACCGGTCTCGACGGCGGTCGGTGTGACCATCATCAACGCGATCTTTGCCGAAGTTGCCTCGGAGCTTGCGAAATCCGGCGATGCGCCGGTCTATCTCAGCGCCAACATGCCGGGCGCGGCCGAGATCAACCAGAAGCTCGTCAAGAAATACCGGCCGCGCAACCCGCATCTCTGAGAGGATAAAGGAGCCTGCTGCTGTCGCAGGCACGGTTCGTGAGGCGATCAAGTGGCGAGGATTGAGCTGACCATACGGGCCGTCCGCGGTGCCAGCGTCAAGCCGATATGCCCGTGTCCAAAAGCAAACACGACGTCCCTTCCTCCTCTTGAAGGCCGAATGACGGGAACGGAATCGGGCATGGAAGGGCGAAAGCCCATCCAGCTCCGGCTTGGTTCACCAAGTGTCGGGAAAATCCTGCGGGCGTTTGCCAATAACACTTCGAGGCGCCTTGGGTTCGAAGGCGCGGTGAGACCTCCGAGTTCCACGGTGCCGGCGACGCGCAGCCGGCCACGCATCGGGCAAAAGTAAAATCCATGATGCGTCGGGCACACCGGTCTTTCCACCGGCGGTGTTTCCATATCGAATTCCAGATGATAGCCGCGCTCGGTGTCCAGGGGGACCCGCTCTCCGAGCTGCAGAGCCAGGCCGCGGGAATGAGCGCCGGCAGCGATCACCGCGGCTCGGGCGTGAATGCTGTGGGCTGGAGCCATCATCCTCACTCCGTTCCGCTCGCGCGAAATAGCCGTCACGGAGTCCCGTACGAACTCGACGCCCGCTTGTCTGGCGGCGGCGTCCATCACGCTCATGAGTTCGCCGGGATCGGTGAAGTTTATCGCTTTCGGAAAGAAAAGCCCTCCGCCATGGGCCTGCGGCAGTCGAGGCTCCAGGCTTTGCACCTCGCCGGGAGTGAGGAGTTGCTGCGCGATCCCGTAATTTCGGCGAAGCCTGACATCCGAAGCGGCCGCCTTGAAGGCCTCGGGCGTCTGGTAGAGGTAGAGGCATCCCTTCGCCCTCAGGAGATCGGATGCGCCGATCTCTGCTGCAAAGTCGAGCCATTCCGATGAAGCGTCGGATAGAAGGTCGGCGATGCGGCGCGTATTGTCTCTGTATCTGTGAGGGAGGGATTCGTAGGCAAAACGCATCAGCCATGGAAACAGCGTGGGCAATGCCGCCTTGCGAATGGACAACGGGCTGTCTGAATTGAGAAGCAGCGAGGCCAGGTTTTTAAGGACAGCGGGCGTGCCGACGGGAATGATTGCATAGTCGGCGATCGTTCCTGCATTGCCGTAGGACGCACCCGAACCGGGTTTGTTCGGTTCGATCAGGACGACATCGCGACCGTCGGCACGCAGCCGCAGAGCGGTTGTCACGCCGATCACGCCGCCGCCGATGACGGCGATATCTGTTGTTAGCTTGTTCATCAGATGTGGATTTATCTTTAGAGAAACGAGGCTTGGATGCCTGATCAGACCAAGAGCTAACCTGGGGAAGCGTAACGCGCGACATAGGCAGCCGTGCGTGCTTCCCTTGGACGGTCAAACACATCTCCGGCGGTTCCCTGCTCGATGATAAGACCGCCATCGATGAAGACGACCCAATCCGATACCTCCTTCGCAAAGGGCAGCTCGTGGGTGACCAGGATCATCGTCATGCCGTCAGCGGCCAGTTCGCGCATGACGCGGAGCACTTCGCCGGTGGATTCAGGATCGAGTGCCGACGTCGGCTCGTCGAACAGCAACACCGTTGGCTCCAGCGCCAGAGCGCGGGCAATCGCCACACGCTGCTGCTCGCCGCCCGACATCTGCTCCGGATAGGCCATCGCCCGTTTGGCAAGGCCTACTCTCGTCAGAAGTTTCACGGCCCGTTCCACGGCTTCTCTTTCGCCGCTCCCGGCTGCATGCATCTGAGCGAGAACGACGTTCTCCACGGCGCGCAGATGCGGGAACAGATTGAAGCGCTGAAACACCATGCCGACACGTTGCCGAAGCTTGGCAAGGTTGCGGCAGGCCACCTCGCCATCGGCAAAGATCGTCTCATCCCCGACGGTGATCGTTCCCTGATCGGGACGCTCAAGCAAATTGACGCAGCGCATGAGGGTGGTCTTTCCTCCACCGCTCTGGCCAATGATGCTCACGATTTTGCCCGTGGGAACCTCGAGATCGACGCGGTCAAGCACCAGGCGCCCGTCGAAAGACTTGCGCAATCCGCTGATCTTGACGGCGGGTCGACCGGCCGGCTGATTTGACACAAAGGCAGATTTGGCAGCAGTGGTGGTCATGGGTCAGACCTTTCCCTCGGCCAGAAAGGTCCTGGCTAATTTGAGCCGACGCCTTCTCGCCAATGACAATGGCACACCGGCATGGATCTTGCGCTCCAGCAGAAGCAGGCATTGGGACAGCGGGTAGCAGATGACGAAATAGAGTCCCGAGATCACCAGATACACTTCAAGCGCTCGGAATGTTTCCGAGGCTATCAACTGTGCCTGCGTCATCAACTCGGCAGCGGAGATCGTTACAAGCAGCGAGGTCGACTTGATCAGGTCGACGAACATCGTATTGGTGCCCGGGAGCGCCAGCCGCACTGCTTGCGGCAGGACGACATGGCTGAAGGTTTTGCCGCGTCCCAGCCCGAGAGCTTGAGACGCCTCTTGCTGTCCTCGGTGTACGCCAGCGATAGCCGCCCGAAAGATCTCGGACAGGTAGGCGGCGTAGAAGAGCACCAGGCTCAACACTCCAGCCTCGAAAACCTCCAGCCTGATGCCTACGGAAGGCAGGCCGAAGTAAGTGAGGAAGATGATCGCCAGGAGCGGTACGTTTTTAAGAAGCTCGGTATAGAAGGCCGCGGGAACGCGGACGGTTCGCAGCCGGTTGAGTCTCATCAACGCAAGGACAAGACCAAGGATCGTCGCGCCGATGAAGCTGGCCACGGTATAGCCGAGGGTCTTGAGCAGACCCCCGGCGATGTTTCCGACATAGTCATTCCAGGGAACCTGGAAGATATCGGTGAAGGATGACAACGCCGTCATGCTTCGATCTCACTTCGCGATGGAAGGCGGGGTCCAGTCGGCCGGACGGTCGACGCCGCGCCGCTGGGCCGCCATTTCGGGCGACGGAACCAGGAACTGCTGGGGATCGCCGCCCCATTTCGTGATCAAAGCGGCAAGCGACCCATCCTTGTACATATCGTCAATCTGATCGGAAACAGCCTTGGCCAGCTTCGGCGACTGCTTGGGAAGGTAGAATCCGGTCATGTAGGCTTGAAAATACTTGTAATCGGGGTGTGCGGCGACCTGTTCGTCGGTCGGCGGTTTCAGATATTCGATGCGGACCTTCATGTCGGGGCGCTGTTGCTGTTGGTAGGTGATCAGCAGTGGATCGAGAAAGCCGACGTCCAGGCGCCCGGCAGAAATATCCTGGAACACACTGTCGGCGCTCGGGAACGTATGGGGTGATGCGTTAGGCACCTGGGCGATGGATTTCGCCCAGACATAGCCGGTGACGGTGCCGAGATTTTTGCCTTCCAGGCTCGCAACATCGGGAAAGCTCGCCGTGCCGCTTACCGCCATGGCCGGCGGCGAATAATACGGCGGGTCCGTGAACAATCCGACTTTCTGTCGAACGTCGGACCATGCGATTCCGCCGATGGTTATATCAGCCCGCTGTGTCTGGACGGAAGCCAGCATGCCTGGAAAGTCGGTGACGTTGATTTCGATCTTGAGGCCGAGCTTATCGGCTATGGCTGTCAGGATGTCGCTGTCGAGGCCGACGAGCTTCCCATCCTTGACCGCCGTATAGGGCATGTAAGGCTGGACCGTAACAACGAGCGTGCCCGGCTTCACCAGCTCCAGATCGTCGGCGTTCGCAGTGAATGGCGCAGCCGTCGCAAACAGCCCCAAACTCAAGATCGCCACGGCAATGATCCCGTTCGCCTGCGATTTTTTTGTCAATTCAGCATGTTTCATTTGAAACCCCTCTTTGTGGTTATATATTGCTGATATATTATCAATATGCAGACATGATACGAAGTCAAGCAGATTCGTTGAGCGCCTTTTTTCGAGGCGGAACAGCCTCCAGCTATGCGGAAATGGACAGAGGAACACGCTGAATATGTCGGCATTCGAAGTGGATTACGAAGCGGCTGAAGCAACGCTGGCGGAGCGGACCTATATTCGGCTGCGCGACGACATCATCACGACACTGCTTCCTCCGGGCACGCTTCTGCGGGAAGCCGACCTCATGAAACGCATGGAAGTCGGGCGAACCCCGGTCCGGGAGGCGATTCAGCGCCTGCAATATGATGGTTTCGTTGTCGTCAGCGCCCGGCGCGGCACATTTGTCAGCAAGATCGATATCAATGATCTTACTGCCGTCTACGAGGCACGGGCACGGATCGAATCCTGGGCGACCCGGCTAGCTGCCGAAAGGCTGCGCGAGTTCGAGCGGCAGGAAGCGCGGCAGTTGATCGATGAGCTTAAGCAAACAATTGGTCCGATGGCGCTGGAAGACATCCTTGCCCTGGATCGACGGGTTCACCGCTTCATCTACAAAGTGGCGAAGAACTCTTTCCTGTTCGATACGCTGGATCACTACCACAATCTGTCGCTCAGAATTCTATATGTCGCGATGAAACGGTTTCTGGCCCTGGTACCGCGTCTGGAGGACGTCTTGCATGATCAGGTCCTCATGCTCGAGGCGGTATGCAGAGGGGATGCCGATGAGGCTGAAAAGATCGCGATGGCTCACGTCATGAGCTTCGAGAGCGAAGTGCGAAAGGTTATCTGAATTCGGTTCTTGGAATTGGGTGCAGCTTTAGCTGAACCAAGATATTTTCGGCAAAACGAGCCGTCCGAAACAATCGCGCGCTGCGAGTGGACGCGGCATCGATACTTGCTTGCATTCCACATTTCAGTGAGAGGCCGGCTTGAGCCGGCCTCCTGAATGGATGAAAACCAGGATCAGTCCTTGGCGCGTTCGACGTAGGAATTGTCTTCCGTCGCGATGACGACGCGGGTGCCGGCGTCGATATGCGGCGGGACCGAGGTGCGGATGCCGTTGGAGAGCATGGCCGGCTTGTAAGACGAGGATGCCGTCTGGCCCTTGACGACCGGTTCGGTCTCGACGATCTCGAGCGTGACGTGACGCGGCAGTTCGAGCGCCAGCGGAATGCCTTCATGGATCGACAGGATGCAGGTCATGCCTTCCTGGAGATAGGCCTTCTGGTCGCCCATGGTTTCCTGGCTGACGACCACCTGGTCGTAGTTGGCAGGGTTCATGAAGTGGAAGCCTTCGCCGTCTTCATAGAGATACTGGAAGTTGACGTCTTCGACGAAGGCGCGCTCGACCTGTTCGGTAGTGCGCCAGCGCTCGGAAACCTTCACGCCGTCGACGATGCGGCGCATGTCGACCTGAGTGACCGGCGTGCCCTTGCCCGGATGAAAGTTCTGGGCGGTGAGAACGACGTAGAGCTTGCCGTCCACGTCGAGAACGTTGCCCTTGCGGACCGAAGAGGCGATGACCTTGACCATAAGACTTCCTTGTAACTCGGCTTTCGGCGTCGTAGAGGACTGTCGAGACGCCCCAAGACGCAAATGTTTTTCTTTGGGGGCGCAACTAACCTAAAATCCGGGAAATAGCCACCCCATACCGGCTTCTCCGGTGAAGAAAGCTTGGAATGAACTTTTCGGCCAAAGCGTCCCCCTGGTGGACCCCGTCGGTGCATGCCGACCGCCGCCCGTTCCTGATCGGGCGCAATGCGATTCAGGCGTCGTTGCGCGGGTTTTTCGCGCGTGAGGATTTCATCGAGGTCGACACGGCGGTGCTGCAGGTCTCGCCTGGCAACGAAGCGCATCTGCATGCCTTCGCGACGCAAGCGATAACGACGGACGGTCAGACGGCGCCGCTCTACCTGCACACCTCGCCGGAATTCGCCTGCAAGAAGCTGCTTGCGGCGGGCGAGCAGCGTATTTCCTGCTTCGCCCATGTCTATCGCAACCGCGAGCGCGGGCCGCTGCACCATCCCGAATTCACCATGCTCGAATGGTACCGGGTCGGTGAAAGCTATGAGAGCCTGATGATGGATTGCGTGCGGATCCTCGCGCTCGCGGCTGAAACGGTGAAGACGCCGATGCTCGCCTATCGCGGCGCCGAGAGCGATCCCTTCGCAGGGCCGGAGCGGATCAGTGTCGCCGAAGCCTTCGAGCGCCATGCCGGCATCGATCTTCTTGCCTCCGTTGCCGCCGACGGCTCGACCGATCGCGACCATCTGGCGGCCGAACTCAGGCGCGTCGGCATGCGTGTGGCCGATGACGATGGCTGGGCCGACCTGTTCAGCCGGGTGCTGGTCGAAAAGATCGAGCCGCATCTCGGCTCCGGCCGCATCACCATCCTCGACGAATATCCTGTCTCCGAGGCCGCACTTGCGCGTCCCTCGGCACGCGACCCCCGGGTTGCCGAACGTTTCGAGCTCTATGCCTGCGGCGTCGAGCTTGCCAACGGCTTCGGCGAGCTCACCAATGCTGCCGAACAGCGCCGGCGCTTCGAGATCGAAATGGCCGAGAAGGCGCGTATCTATGGCGAGACCTATCCGATCGACGAGGATTTCCTCTCGGCACTGTCGCTGATGCCCGAGGCAAGCGGCATCGCACTCGGCTTCGACCGGCTGGTGATGCTGGCGACGGGGGCTTCGCGCATCGACCAGGTGCTCTGGGCGCCGGTTGCGGAGTATGGAAGATGAATGTCGTCAAACCGGTGAAGAGCGTCGACGATCTGGTGAAGGCCGGGCTTGCCGGGCCTGCCGATCGCGCAACGCTCGAGGCGGTGGCCGCGCGTTACGCCATTGCCCTGACGCCGGCGATGACCAGGCTGATCGACCGCGCCGATCCTGATGATCCAATTGCCCGACAATTCGTGCCTGATGCGGCCGAACTCATCGTCGCGCCCGAAGAACGCGCCGATCCAATCGGCGATCACGCCTACAGCCCGGTCGATGGCATCGTGCACCGTTATCCTGATCGGGTGCTGCTGAAGGCCGTGCATGTCTGCCCGGTCTATTGCCGCTTTTGCTTCCGCCGCGAAATGGTCGGGCCGCAGGGTTTGGGCACGCTCGATGCCGCGGCGATGCAGGCGGCCTTCGATTACATCGGGAGCCATCAGGAGATCTGGGAGGTCATCCTGACCGGCGGCGACCCGCTGGTGCTTTCACCGCGCCGCCTCCGCGACATCATGGAGGCGCTCGCAGGCATTGCGCATGTGAAGATCGTGCGTTTCCATACGCGCGTTCCCGTCGTCGATCCGGAGAAAATCGACGCGGCGCTCATCGCCGCGCTGAAGGCGAGCGGCAAGACGGTCTATGTCGCACTGCACGCCAACCATGTCAGAGAGTTGACGATGGAAGCGCGGGCGGCCTGCGCGCGCCTCGTCGATGCCGGCATCGCAATGGTCAGCCAATCGGTGCTGCTCAAGGGTATCAACGACGATTCCGCAATTCTTGCCGAACTGATGAAGGCTTTCGTCGAGATGCGCGTCAAGCCTTATTACCTGCATCATCCCGATCTCGCGCCCGGCACCAGCCATTTCAGGCTGACGATCGAGGAGGGGCAGAGGATCGTGGCGGCACTGCGCGGTCGGATTTCCGGTCTCTGCCAGCCGACCTACATTCTCGATATCCCAGGCGGTCACGGCAAGGCCGTCGTCAGCGGAAGCACCGTTCGGGCAACGGGCGAGGGATGTTATTCCATCGCGGATTATCGCGGCGGCGAACATTCCTATCCGCCGGCGGATTGACCTGAAACGCCACTTTCCGTGTCATTTCTGTACTCGTCACGCCGGAAACGACATCGGACATGGGCGATGAAATTTCATCAAGACGTTGAGATCAAATATGTATTTCTGCTTTCGCAGGAAGGATCGCTAAAATCCTAACTATGAGGAACAATCATCTTTAACCCAACAAATTAGCGGAATGTTCTGTTTTCCGCACTAAAAGAACGCTCATGACAAGGCGATGAACGCCGGTTCGGGATCATGAGAATCTTGGAGTGATGGGATGAATACGACAATCCGCGACCTCGTAGCCAAATTCGGCAAGCTTCCTGTAGCGATCGACCAGGTCGCCGACGACGCCGATCTTTATGCGGCGGGTCTGACGTCCTTTGCCTCGGTGCAGCTGATGCTCGGCATCGAAGAGGCATTCGATATCGAATTCCCCGACAATCTTCTGAACCGCAAGTCCTTCGCGAGCATCGCGGCCATCGCCAAGACGGTCGATATCATCCAGGACGGCCGGAAGGTCGCCTGATGAACTTCCCCGTCAAGATCATAGAGGACGGTGTTGTCGCACGGGTTGCCCGCGTCGCCGCAATCGCGGCCAAACACGCGGATGCCGTCGACGTCGAAGGCCGCTTTCCCCGGGAAGCCGTGGATGCGATGAAGGCCGAGAGGCTGCTCGGCATCCAGGTGCCGCGCCAGCTCGGCGGTGAATCGGCCTCGACCACCGAAATCGCCGAATTGTGCTCGATGCTCGGCCAGGCCTGTGCGGCAAGCGCCATGGTCTTCGCCATGCACCACATCAAGCTGTCGAGCCTCGTGGAACACGGCGCCGACAGCGAATGGCACTGCGACTTCATGCGCCGCATCGCGGCCGACCAGCTCTTGATCGCCTCGGCCACCACCGAGGGCGGCATCGGCGGCAACCTGCGCAACAGCATTTGCGCGATCGAGGTCGACGGCGATACCTGCAGCCTCGAAAAGGATGCGACCGTCATTTCCTACGGCTCGCACGCCGACGCTATCCTCATCACTTCGCGCAGCCATCCGCAGGCAGCCTCCTCCGATCAGGTGCTGACGGCCTTCCTCAAGGACCAGTACACGCTCGAGAAGACGCATGCCTGGAATACGCTCGGCATGCGCGGCACCTGTTCCGACGGCTTCCTCTTCAAGGGCCGGGCGCCGGCGCGACAGATCCTGCCGAAGCCTTTCGCCGAGATCGCGGCGCAATCCATGCTCGCTTCCTCGCATCTGCTCTGGAGCGGCGTCTGGTACGGCATCGCGGTCGATGCTGTTGCGCGCGCCCAGGCCTTCGTGCGCGCCGCTGCCCGCAAGGCGCCGGACGCCCAGCCGCCGGGCGCGCTGCGCCTCGCCGAGGTCTCGAACCTCCTGCAAATGGTGAAATCCAACGTCGTTGCCGGCCTCAAGGCCTATGAAGACGCCAAATCAGATCCGGACAGGCTGTCGTCGATGGGATTTGCGGTGGCGATGAACAACGTCAAGATCGCCTCTTCCGAGACGATCCTGGAGATCGTCAACCATGCGATGCTGATCTGCGGCATCATGGGCTACAAGAACGGCACGCCCTTCAGCCTCGGACGCCATCTGCGCGACGCCCATTCCGCTCAGCTCATGATCTCGAACGACCGCATCCTCGGCAATACGTCGAGCATGCTTCTCGTCCACAAGCAGGACACTAGCCTACTGGGGTAAAGTCATGGATATGCAGACCTCGTTCCTGGACCGGCTCTTCGAGTCCGGCCTGCTGATCGATACCGGCGTTGATGGTCTCTATGGCCGCAGCGGCCAGTTCGAAGATGTCATCACCGCCTTCGAACGGCTGATCGATACGTTCGGCGGCGCCGACGGCGCCGAGGCGATGCGTTTCCCGCCGGGCATGAACCGCGCGCTCTTCGAAAAGAGCGGCTATATGAAGAGCTTTCCGCAGCTTGCCGGCACGGTGCACAGCTTCTGCGGCAGCGAGCTCGATCATATGAGCCTGCTTGAATGCATGGAGGTCGGCGACGACTGGACCAAGGATCAGAAGGCGACCGATATCGTGCTGACGCCGGCTGCCTGCTATCCGCTCTATCCGACGGTTGCCAAGCGCGGCAACCTGCCGAAAACGGGAGGCCTCTTCGATCTGCAGTCCTACTGCTTCCGCCATGAGCCGTCGAAGGACCCTGCCCGCCAGCAGCTATTTCGCATGCGCGAATATGTCTGCATGGGAACGGAGCAGCACGTCACCGATTTTCGCCAGAAATGGATGGACCGCGGCGTCGAGATGATGAAGCAGGTCGGCCTCGATGTGACCATCGATGTTGCCAACGACCCGTTCTTCGGCCGTGCGGGCAAGATGATGGTCAACAATCAGCGCGACCAGAACCTGAAGTTCGAACTGCTGATCCCGATCACGTCGACCGCCAATCCGACGGCCTGCATGAGCTTCAATTACCATCAGGATTCTTTCGGCCTGAAGTGGGCTCTCAATCTCGAAGACGGCAGCGTCGCGCACACCGCCTGCGTCGGCTTCGGCCTGGAGCGCATCGCGCTCGCCCTCTTCCACCATCACGGCCTCGACGTAAAGCAATGGCCGGCCAGCGTCCGGAAAACGCTATGGGGCTGATGAGCTCGATGGGATCGGTTTTCCCGGCAATCAGCCCGGAAACCTATCGGCAGCACGCGCTGCATGCCGGCGAGCGTGCATGGCCGGAAACCAATTGTTATATCGATCTCTGGATCGAGGTATTGAACACCTTAGGCGTCGCGCCCGAGGCGATGCTGGGTTTTACCCTGGCACAGGATTTTGAGGGTGATCAATTCACCTTCTTCAAGGTACCGCTCGAAGATCTCGAAGCGCTCTACGGCATCCGCGCGACCGAACTTGCGATCTACGACCGTGTCGAACGGCATGTCGAAGTGCAGATCGCGCGGGGGCGTCTCTGCCTGGTCGAGATGGATTCCTTCTACATGCCGGATACGCGCGGCACCGCCTATCGGCAGGAGCACGGCAAGACGACGGTTGCGATCAACCGGCTTGATGTTGCGGCAAAGCGCGTCGAATATTTTCACAATGCCGGCTATTTCCAGCTCGAGGGTGAGGATTTCGATGGGCTGTTCCAGCTGCAGCTGACGGAGAGCGATCCGCCGTTCCTGCCCTATACGGAATTTGCACGGTTTCCGGAAAGGCCTGCCGACGAAGCGCATCTTCGCGCGACCGCGCGGCGGCTTGCCGGCTTTCACTTCTCCAGGCGCCCCCGCCAAAACCCGATCCGCGCCTTCGCCCGCGTCTTCCCGCAGCAGGTGGAAGCGGTGGCGGAGCGGCCGTTCGGCTTCTTCCATAAATATGCCTTCAACACGCTCCGTCAGGTGGGCGCCAATTTCGAGTTGGCCGCTGATTATCTGACCTGGCTGTCCTCAGCCGAATACGCGGTGGCCGCCGAGGATGCCCGGCGCATTTCCGACGCGGCGAAATCCGTACAGTTCCAGCTTGCCCGCGCTGTCGCCCGCAGGAAGTTCGAGCCGCTGCAGGCGGCACTTGATCCGGCCGCCGATGCATGGGATTCCATGATGGCATCGCTTGCGGAGCGAATCTGAGGCCGGAGATCAGACAATGCGGGGGCGTTTGGCAAGCATCGGAGCTCGGGAAAGCGTGCTTTCCGAAGGCTGGAACCTGATCCTGACGGAGCCGGGGGCCTGCGCCGTACCGCACGATATTCATCTTTCCGCGCAGTTCATTCCTGCGCCCGTTCCTGGCACCGTTGCGGCAGCGCTTGAAAAAGCCGGGCTCTTCGACCGGGAAAATCCCGAACCGTTGAATATGAAGGACGCCTGGTATCTCTGCCGGCTTTTTGATGCCGAGCCTGGCGAAGCCATCCTGCGTTTCGGCGGGCTGGCCACAATTTGCAATGTCTTCCTCAACGGTCAGGAAATCCTCTTTTCCGAAAGCATGTTCACGGCGCATGAGCTCCCGGTGACGCTTTCGGGTGGCGACGAGCTGGCGCTCTGCTTTCGGGCGCTCGGCCCCAGACTGTCCGAACCCGGTCCGCGGGCGCGCTGGCGCCCGCAGATGATCACGCCGGCGGGCCTGAAGAATTTCCGCACGACGCTGCTCGGCCATATGCCGGGCTGGTGCCCCGATATTCATGCCGTCGGTCCGTGGCGGCCGATTTCACTGGTGCAACGCGATACCGTATCGATCGACAATGTCTCCATCCGCGCGGTCCTGGAGGAGAGCGGCGTCGGCCGGCTGAGCGTTTCTCTGCATAACAATGCCGAAGATCCGGCAATGCTGCTGCGCTGCGGCGGCATGGAACAGCCCTTCGAGAAGATTGGCGCCAATCATTACTCGGCTATCCTCAAGCTGTCCGACATCGAGCCCTGGTGGCCGCATACACACGGCACGCCGCGTCTCTATGATCTGACTCTGGTTTCCGACGGCGAGGAATATTCGCTCGGCAGCACCGGCTTCCGGCGCATCGACGTCGACCGCGGTGCGGATGGCGAAGAATTCGCGCTCCTCGTCAACGGCGAGCGTGTCTTCTGCCGCGGCGCGGTCTGGACGACCGCCGATATTGCGCGGCTGCCGGGCGGGCGGGTGGATTACGAGCCATTCCTGCGGCTTGCCTGCCAAGCCGGCATGAACATGATCCGCATCGGCGGCACCATGGCTTACGAGACGCCGGATTTCTTTGCGCTCTGCGACGAACTCGGCCTGCTCGTGTGGCAGGATTTCATGTTCGCCAATTTTGATTATCCGCGCAACGACAAGGCCTTTCTCGGCCATGTGCATGCCGAGATCGAGGAATTCCTGTACGGCGTCCAGGCGTCGCCTTCCCTTGCCGTTCTCTGCGGCGGCAGCGAGATCCATCAGCAGGCGGCGATGCTCGGCCTGCCCATGGAATTCTGGAGTGGACCGGTGACCGACGAAATCATTCCGGCCATCGCCGCACGCATGCGTCCCGACGTGCCCTATGTGCCGAATTCGCCCCATGGCGGAGCGATGCCGTTTTCGCCCAATTCCGGCATTGCGCATTATTACGGGGTCGGCGCCTATATGCGGCCGATTGCCGATGCCCGCCGCGCCGATGTGCGCTTTGCCTCCGAAAGCCTCGCCTTTGCGCATGTGCCGCAGCAAAGGACGCTGCAGCGCTATCTCGACGTGCCCGCCGTCCACAGCCCCCAGTGGAAGGCGCGGGTGCCCCGCGACCGCGGCGCATCGTGGGATTTCGAGGATGTTCGCGACTTTTACCTAGAGCTTCTCTACGATTGCGACCCGGCCCGACTGCGCCGCGAAGATCAGGAACGCTATCTCGATTTTTCCCGTGCCGTGACAAGCGAGGTCATCGAAGAGACCTTCGCCGAATGGCGGCGCAAGGGCTCCGGCTGCAACGGAGCGCTCGTCTGGACGCTGCAGGACCTGCTGCCCGGCCCCGGCTGGGGCGTCATCGACTCCACCGGCGAGCCGAAACCCGTCTGGTATGCGATGCGACGGGCCTTCCGACCGGTTCAGGCAGTCTTCACCGATGAGGGGACCAATGGTCTCGACGTGCATGTCGTCAACGAGACGGACACCGACCTTGACCTGGAACTCGAGATCGCCTGCCTGCGTGATGGAAAACAGCAGGTCGTCAGCGGCAACATGGCTTTCAGACTGGATGCAAGGAGCGTGGAACGCTTTGCCTCGACCGCGCTGTTCGGCGCCTTCTTCGATACGACCTATGCCTTCCGTTTCGGCCCGCCTGCGCATGATGCAAGTGTGGCGCGCCTGCGCTCCCTCGCCGATGGCGCCATCCTCGCGGAAAGCTTTCATTTCCCCTGCGGACGCGGAAAGGCACTGCACGACGCCGGCATCGAGGCATCGCTCGGCAGAGACGGCGACAGCTGGGTCGTCGACCTCAGGACCGACCGGCTGGCGCAATCGGTGCATATCGACGTCGAAGGCTACAGGGCTGACGACGACTGGTTCCACCTTGCTCCCGGCCCCGTACGGCGCGTGAAGCTCTCCGCGCTGTCCGGCACAGAGAGCGATGTTCAGCCGACGGGCGAAATCAGAAGTCTAGGCAGTTCGCGTCGCGTCGGGCTCGCGGGCTGAGGCTCGTAGGGAACAACGCAAGCTCACCGGAAAGATCGTGATTTGAGAACGATATACCGCTATCTGCGCGCCCATCTCCTGCAGCGGCTGATCCCGCGGTCGCGTCTCGCCTTCAACCCGCGCAAGCCGGTCGAAATCGTCGGCTATCTCTCGATGCCCGTTGGGGTCGGTGAATCGGCAAGGCTCTGTGCCGGGGCGCTTTCCCAAGCGGGACGGGCGATTTCGCTCTCAGACGTCAGCACGCATCCGGATGAAAAATCCTTTGCCGGCTTGGTGTCGTCGCATCTTTCGGCCGAACCGCCGGGAAGCCGTATCTGGCATCTCAATCCGCCGATGCTGCCACGCGCCATCCTGAAGATGGGCGTCGCCAATTTCACCCGCGCCTTCAACATCGGCTATTTCGCCTGGGAGCTTGAAGTCGTGCCGGCGGAATGGCGCTACGGGTTGCGTTACATGAATGCCATCTTCGTCCCCTCGGAATTCACCAGGCGGACGATTGCACCGCTGACGGCGGCGCCCGTCATCGTGGTTCCGCATCCCGTCACCGAGAAGCCGGCCGCAGAGGGCATACGGGAGAAGTTCGGCATCGAGAAAGATGCCTTTCTCGTCAGCTTCATCTTCAGCGCCGGCTCCTCGATCAATCGGAAGAACCCTCAAGCGGTGATCGAAGCTTTCAGACTGTTCAGCGCCGAATGCCCGAGCGCCTTTCTGCTGATGAAGGCGAGCGGCGATATCGGCAAGGATCAGGGCTTGCGCGAAGTGATTGCGTCGGTCGCCGGCGATAGTCGTATCCGGATCGTCACCGACAAGCTCTCGAACACCGAGATCAGCGGCCTCATCCGCTCCTCCAATGCCTATCTCTCGCTGCATCGCTCGGAAGGCTTCGGGCTGACGGTGGCCGAGGCGATCATGTATCGCACCCCTGTGATATCAACCGCCTGGTCGGGCACGGAAGATTTCTGCGACCCCGAGAACAGCTGGCTGGTCGCCTCTCCCCTCATTCCCGTCGTCGATTCCCATCCTGAATTTGCGGGGCTGCCGGGCGCGGTTTGGGCGGATCCCTCTCCTGAAATCGCGGCCGCCCATCTCGGCGACATCTTCCGTGCGCCCGAGCGCGCCCGAGAGAAGGCCGGGAAGGCGCGGGAGTTCCTGCTGCGCTACCTCTCGGAGAACAGCTATGAAAAGGCGCTCAAGAAGCTGGCGGCGATGCAGGTCAGCTAAGGTGAGGTCGCCACTCCGCTTTATTTTAACATTTTCGCATTAGTGATGGCGGGCATGCGAGTGCAAAACATGTTGCGCAAAGGTGTGCAGCGGTTTTGCGATAACGACGTGCGTAAAGACAAGAACATGGAACGCGAGGAGCGAATCTGAAAGATCGCGACGCGCCTTAAGCTGACCCCCGCGGATGGACAGATGTCGAAGGGTATTATCGCAAATTCGGTGATGAATGCGGCGGCAGGCATGCTGCTGCTGCTGACGGGTTTCGTCTCCTCGATCATCACCGCGCGCCTGCTTGGGCCGGAAGCCAACGGCATCGTCGCCTTCTCGCTATGGCTGGTGATGACGGGCGCCTCGATCGCCGAGCTCGGCTCCAGCATCACGCTGCTGAAGACCCTGCCGCAGCTTTCGGCGGAGGGCTATGACGCGCGCCGCCGGCGAGGCTTTGCCGCCATCCTCGTCAGCTTCATGATGTTTTCGACGGTGCTGCTGCTGGCGCTCTACGCCCTGTTCTTCCTGACCTCCGAGGAGATGCACTGGGCGAAAACCGCGCCTTCCGTCGCGCTCGTCACCGGAGTGCTGTTTTTCGTCCAGGCGATCGGGTCTTTCGTCAAATTCTACCTGATCGGCGAAAAGAGGCTAGGCAGCTTCTTCAAACTGACCGTCGCCGTCTCTACCTTGCAGCTCGCCGGTGTCGCCGCCGGCGCCGTCCTCTACGGAGTCGAAGGCGTTCTCGTCGGTTATGCGCTCGGCCAGCTCGTGCTGTTTTTCGCCACACTGCCGATCCTTCTTGCACGGCGCGACTGGTGCGGGGTTTCACTCAAGTATCTCGCCTCCTCCTCCATCATCCTGTCGATCCAATTCATCATCGATTCCATTTTCCTCAACCGGCTCGAACTGCTCTTCCTGCAGCAGTTCTGGTCGGTGGAAATGGTCGGCTATTATGCCGTCGGTCTGTCGATCGCCAACATCGCGCTGCAACTGCCGATCCAGATGACCGGCAGCCTGCTGCCCTATTATTCCGAACGGCGGCACAGCAGCGACGATTCGACCTTGCCGGTCGAGGTCTTCGCCGCCGTCACCCGCAGCATGGCCTATATCGTGCTGCCGATGAGCCTCGGGCTGGCCGCGATCTCCAGCGAACTGGTGCTCGTGGTGTTCGGGGAAGCCTTCCGCCGCAGCGGCACGGTGGTCGCGCTGCTCGCGCTCGTCGCTCCCGCCTACACATTCATGCAGATCCTCAGCCTCTATCTGCTGTCAATGGACAAGGCCCGCTCCCGCCTCAACATCAGTGTGATCGGTGGCCTGCTCATGGTAGGGGGTTGTTTACTGATCGTACCTAGGCTCGCCGCCGAGGGGGCCGCAATCGTACGCATTCTCGTGTTCGTTGCGATGTCGGTGATGATGATCAGACAGACAGGATTCGGGTCCCAGCTTTCGGGTCTCTACGCAAGCCTGACGAAGGTGACGCTCGCCTCCGTCTTGTGCGCCTGCGCGGCGATTTCAGTGCTGGAATTCGTCCATGGCCCGATCGGCCTTATCTCCGCGATCATCGCCGGCACGCTCGCACATTTCGCCGCACTCCGCGTGCTGCGTGCCGTGCCCCTTGAGGATGTCGAGGTGATGCGTTCCATTGTCGAAAAGATGCCGTCGGTGCTGCGGCGGCCGGTGGGTCGCGTGATCGACTTCATTGCGCCGGGGCGCCCCGGCGATCCCGATCGCGCCAAGGTCGCGCCTGGCGAACTTTCGCTCGAACCGGCCGAAGGTGCCGGCCGCAACGCCGCCCTGCCCGTTGTCTTCGATGGCACGATCGGGCTGTTCATGCCGGAAAATCCTGAAGCCGGGAAGCGCTCGGCTGCGGTGCTCTTCGTCAGCCCCTGGGGCTTCGAGGAAATGTGCAGCCGCAAGTTCTTCCGCGTCGCGGCCGAACATTTCTCCGATATCGGCGTACCCAGCCTGCGCTTCGATTACCGCGGCACCGGCGATGCGCTCGATTTCGGAGCGCTGCCGGCAAGGCTGGAAACCTGGGAAAACTCGATCCGCGCGGCGGCCGCCAAGCTGAAATCGCTGACCGGCTGCGACCGCATCATCCTGATCGGCCAAGGTCTCGGCGCGACCCTTGCCCAGCGCATCGGCTCCTCGATCGAGGGCGTCGACAGCCTCGTCATGCTGGCACCAGTGCTAAGCGGCCGCGCCTATATGCGTGAACTCAACATGTGGTCGAAGATCATCGACGCCGATCTCGGCCTCGGCCAGCAGCACGTGCAGGCTGCAAAGGTGCAGATCGCCGGGCTTGTCATGCCGGAAGAGATCGCCGCCGAGCTCGGCAAGCTCAACATCGCCGCGCCGCAGGGCCTGGCGGCGCCACGCTACCTGATCCTCGAACGCCCCGTCAGGGCCGAGGATACCGGATTTGCCGATGCGCTGCAGGCGCTTGGCGCCAATGTCGAGCAGAAAGTGTTCGACGGCTATGACGAGCTCGTCACCAATCCGCTCTTCGCCAAGACACCCATGGCCGTCGTCGAGCTTCTGACGGCTTGGCTGAAGACAGCGACCGCGGAGACATCCGCCGCTCATTCGCCGGCAGCGATCGAAACCACGCCGCTTGCCGGCGAAGGTTTCCTGGAAACGCCGGTGCGTTTCGGAAGTCACGATCATCTGGTCGGTGTCGTCAGCCGGCCGCTCGGCGAGATCAAGGGCAATGCCGTGCTCTTCCTGTCGACCGCCTATGACCGGCATGCCGGCTGGGGGCGGACGACGGTAGACATGGCGCGCGAACTCGCCCGGCAGGGCGTCGTGTCGCTGCGCTTCGATTCCGCCAATGTCGGCGACAGCCCGCCGCGGCCGGATGCGCCGGAGCAGGTGCTTTATTCGATGACACAGACCGACGATGCGATCGCCGCGCTCGATCTGCTCGAAAGCATCGTTGCCGGCCCCGTCATGGTCGCCGGCCGGTGCAGCGGCGGCTATGTCGCCTTCCGCGCCGGCGTCGCCGACGAGCGGCTGAAGGCGGTCGTTTCGATCAATCCCTTCGTCTATTACTGGGATCCGAAGGTGCCGGTGCGCCGCGAGCATGTCGTCTCCGTCCCCCGCAGCCTCGACGATTACGGCCAGCGTCTGGCGCGGCTCGACACGCTGAAGCGGCTGCTGCGCGGGCAGGTGGACGTGGTGTCGGCGCTGCGCAATATCGTCATCGCCGGCGGCCGGCGGCTGTCGCCCTTTGTCGCGCCGTTGCTCGAACTGCTTCCCGACCGGCGCCATATCGCCCGCGAGGTCCGGCAGTCCTTTGCGCTGTTCGGCAAGCGCAAGGTGCCGCTGACGCTGATCTACAGCGAAGGCGACGTCGGCCTCGACCATGTCTATTTCCACTTCGGCCCGCGCGGCGCCAGGCTTTCCCGCTATCCGAACGTGCGGCTGCTGATGCTGCCGGATGCGGACCACAATCTGACGCCGCCGCAATCGCGCAAATTCGTACTCGACGAGATCGTTCGTCTCGCGAGAGCGTAAGCGGGGATCAGAGGCTTTCCGCGGCAGCGATATCGAGCGATCTGTAGAGATCGATGTAGCGCCCGGCGACGATATCCCAGGAATAGCCGCGAGCGGCGTCGAGGAGCTGCGAGCGAACGGCGTCCTGTCGGCCCGCAAGGTCGTCATAGGCTGATTCCATGGCGGCCGCGGCGGTCTGCGGACGGGTGAAATCGGCAAGCCTGATGACGGGATGCCGGCCGGCGAGCGTTTGAAAGGCATCGTTGGCGTTCAGCACCGGCAACAGGCCGGCGCTCATCGCCTCCAGCGCGACCAGCCCGAAACCTTCATATTCCGAGGCGGATGCGAAGAGCGAGGCTGCGATGATGATGCGGCGGATGGCATCATTGTCTGGCGACACATGCAGGGTGACGCGGCCGGTCAGGTCCCGGCTTTCGATCTCACCTTCAATATCCACCCGATTACGGTCGGATTCGGCCCCAACGATGTCGAGATGCCATTCCGGATCGCGGCCCTTCAGGACAGCCATCACGTCAAGCAGATGGTCCAGCCGCTTGTTCACCGAAAACCGGCCGATGGTGACGATGCGACGCCTTGCCAGGCGTGAGGCGGTGTCGGCGAACTTGCCGATATCGGCGCCGTTCTCGATCAGCACGCTATCCGGCACAATCTCGGAAAACTGCCTAAGATCGGAGGCGCTGCAGCAGACCACGCGGCAATAGGCCCTCGCCGAGGCGCGGGTCAGAGTGCGGAACCATATCTTCTTGATCGCCGCGTATTTCCGAGTGTGGAAGAAACCGCCATGGGTGGTGACGATCATCGGCTTGCCGTGCAGCATCCGGCCCCAGGCGAGCGCATCGAAGAAGAAGTCGATGGCATGGACGTGCACGAGATCGGCGTCGCCGAGATGACGAAAAACCTGCGGCGCCAACGGATAACGGCTGCTGCCGGACCACGGGATGCGCACCACCTCGATGCCGTCGATATTCTCGCAAGCCGGCAGCTTATCTTCAGGCGCGGTGAACAGCGAGTTCAGCGTGACGACGCGGACACGATAGCCACGCCGGCGGGTCTGGCGGCTGAGATTGGCGACGACGTCTTCCAGGCCGCCGCGATTGGGCAGGAACTGGCGCACGACATGGACGATCAGCGGAGCCGATTGCGGCTGCGGATTCTCGCGCCCCCTATCTGCCTGGACGATCGCCATTTTCCACCTATCGCTGCGCGTGCCAAACGCGTGTTGGCGCGGATTTATAGCAACGACCAGATATCTCCGACGTTAAGGCGTGGTTTCAGCAACGTCCTGCGGAAGCGATTCTTCGCGAAAAGGGTTAATCGTGTCTGACGGGCGTTCAGAAGGCTTTGAAGGTGAGCGTTGTCAGCGACCGGACGATGCCTGGAATATTGGCGATATTGTCATTGATGAACTTGCCGATATCCTGACCTTCCTCGATATAGATCTTCAACAGCAGGTCGTAATCGCCGCTTGTGGAATAGAGCTCCGAGACCAGCTCGGTCTGGTAGATGGCGTCGGCGACCTCATAGGTCTTGCCGGGGGCGCATTGGAGCTGGACGAAGATCGGCTTCATGGAAATTTCCTGCAAAGTTGTTTGGCCCGCATAATGGTCGAAAGCGCCATGCCGATGCAAGCCGTTCCTCACACGTTCGGTCCGGCCATCGCCTCCGCGACGATCCAGCCGCGAAAGGCGGCAAGCGGCGCATAATCGGCGCGCTCGCTGGGACAGGCGAGATAATACCGCTCCCGGCTCTCCATCTCCCGGTCGACGGCGGCGACGAGATCGCCGCGCCTGAGTTCTTCCTGCATCAGGAATGTCGGCAACAGGGCGACACCGAGACCGGCGGTCGCCGCTTGCGCTGCGGTGGCGAACTGATCGAAGAGCATGCCGTGCACGCTTTCGAACGAAACACCATTACCGGCGAACCATTGTTCCCAGGCATCGGGGCGCGTCGTCAGATGCAGAAGCGGAACGGCAAGCAGATCCTCTGGCCGCGAAATCCTGTGCTGTTTCAGAAAATCGGGACTGCAGGCCGGC
This sequence comes from Rhizobium sp. NLR16a, assembly GCF_017948245.1. NCBI lineage: Bacteria > Pseudomonadati > Pseudomonadota > Alphaproteobacteria > Hyphomicrobiales > Rhizobiaceae > Rhizobium > Rhizobium sp. NLR16a. The sequence goes on from NZ_CP072868.1 coordinate 336,535, forward strand.
ACCGTACGCTCCGACATCAGCAAGGTCAGTTCCGCGCCGGGCCAGTGCGAGTGGCCGAAATGGATCGCGGCGTCGATTGAATCGAGCCGGAAATCGAAAGGTGAAAGCCGGGTCGCCAGATTGATGGTCACGCCGGGATTGGCGCTGAGAAAGCGGCCCAGGCGCGGCGCCAGCCAGCGCGTGCCGAAGGTCGGCAGGATGGCGAGATTGAGCGTGCCGCCATGCGGATTGGCGCGCAGGTTCAACGAGGCGCTCGAGATCCGGCGCAGCGCCTCGCGAATCTCGCGGGCATAACTGTCGCCGGCCAGCGTCAGCCGCATGGTCTGGCGCTCACGCAGGAAGAGCTCGACTCCGAGTTGTTCCTCCAGCGCGCTGACCTGGCGGCTGACGGCGCTCTGTGTCAGGTCGAGTTCGCGCGCCGCCGCCGTGACGCTGCCTGTGCGGGCAACCGCCTCGAAGGCGGCGAGATGTGAAATCGACGGCAGAAAACGTCTTGAAGCGAGCATGATCATTCCGTTTCAGAATGAGCTATTTCCAAAATGTCGATATTTCCGCCTTTGCGCTGCTTGTAAAGAGTTTCATCCTGCAAAATCGGAATGAGCCGGAGCCTCAGATGCCGCAAACCTTCGTTTCCACAGACCGTATCCGTTCGCTCTTCACCGAGGCGATGTCGCAGATGTACCGGACGGAGGTTCCGCAATACGGCGCGCTGATCGAGCTGGTGGCGGATGTGAATGCCGGCTACCTCGAAAGCAATCCGGATCTGCGCGAACGCTTGGCCCGCGCCGGCGAGCTTGATCGCATCGATGTCGAGCGCCACGGCGCCATCCGGCTCGGAACGGCGGAAGAGCTTTTCACCATCCGCCGGCTGTTTGCCGTCATGGGCATGCAGGCGGTCGGTTATTACGACCTTTCGGTGGCCGGCGTGCCGGTTCATTCCACTTGCTTCCGGCCGATCGACGAGGCGGCGCTCAACATCAATCCGTTCCGCGTCTTCACCTCGCTGCTGCGCCTGGAGCTGATCGAGGACGAAGGTCTGCGTCGTGAAGCCGAGGCAATTCTCGCCAAGCGGCGCATCTATACGCCGGGCGCCATCGCGCTGATCGAGCGTCATGAGCAGAAGGGTGGCCTGACCGAGGCGGAAGCGACCGAATTTGTCGCTGAGGCGCTTGAAACCTTCCGCTGGCACGGCGAAGCGACCGTCAGCGCTGAAACCTACAAGCGCCTGCACGACGCGCATCGGCTGATTGCCGACGTCGTCAGCTTCAAGGGGCCGCACATCAACCACCTGACGCCGCGCACGCTCGATATCGATGCGGTGCAGGCCCGCATGCCGGAACGCGGCATCACTCCGAAGGCAGTCATCGAAGGGCCGCCGCGCCGGCAGTGCGATATCCTGCTGCGGCAGACGAGCTTCAAGGCGCTCGAGGAGACGATCGTCTTCTCAGGTGATGAGGGTGCGGTCCAGGGCACGCATACCGCCCGCTTCGGCGAGATCGAACAGCGCGGCGTGGCTTTGACGGCCAAAGGCCGGGCGCTCTACGACCAGCTGCTCGCTTCGGTTCGCGGTGAAGTGCAGGTCGGCGCCGGCGGCGCCAAGGCGGGCGCCTACGACCAGGAACTGGCCGAGCGCTTCAAGGCGTTGCCGGACAGCTGGGATGAGCTGCGCAGCCAGGATCTCGCCTTCTTCCATTATTCCGCCACGCCCGCGGGCATTGCCGCCGCGATCGCCGGGACCTTGCCGCGCGATCCCGAAGCGCTTCTCGCCAAGGGCTATCTCGCCTTCGCGCCGATCGTCTATGAAGACTTCCTGCCCGTCAGCGCGGCCGGCATCTTCCAGTCGAATCTCGGCACCGACCAGCAGCAGAATTATGCGACGCGCTCGAACCGCGACGCCTTCGAGACTGCACTCGGAGCGACGGTTCAGGATGAACTGGCGCTTTATGCAGAGCGGCAGGCCGCATCGCTGGAGACGGCGATGGGGGCGCTCGGGCTCGCGGCCCTGCAGCTGAGGACCGTTGCGTGAAATCGCCGCTTCAACACCTGTCCTTATGCGCTAGAGTACTCCGGTTTCATCCGATCGGGGTGTGCCATGCTGAATGATCCGCGCTCCCATGGCCTCTGGGAAAAGACCGCAGGCGTACCGCCGGCGACCTCGCCTCTCCAAGGCGCGGTATCGGCCGACGTCGTCATCGTCGGTGGCGGCTATACCGGTCTTTCCGCCGCCTTGCATCTTGCCGAGGCCGGGTCGAAGGTGGTTCTGCTGGAGGCGAAGGAGATCGGCTTCGGCGGTGCGGGGCGCAATGTCGGTCTGATCAATGCCGGCATGTGGGTGATGCCCAACGACCTGCCGGGCGTGCTCGGCCCAGTTCACGGCGAACGCCTGCTCGAGTTGCTCGGGAATGCGCCGAAGCTCGTCATGGAACTGATCGACAAGCACGCGATCGCCTGCGAACTCGAGCGTAACGGCACGCTGCACTGCGCCGTCGGCGCGGACGGGTTGAAGGAGATCGAGGCGCGCGCGCTGCAATGGTCCGCGCGTGGCGCGCCCGTGAAAGTGCTCGATGCGGCAGAAACGGCCAAACGCATCGGCAGTGATGCCTATGCCGGGGCGCTGCTCGATCTTCGCGCCGGAACACTACAGCCGCTTGCCTATGCGCGCGGCCTCGCCCATGCCGCCGTCAAGGCGGGCGTCACCATCCATACGTCGAGCCCCGTCATCGCAACCGAGCGTCGCGGCAGTCTCTGGACCGTGAACACGGAAAGCGGCGAAGCCAGCGCGGACTGGATCATCGTCGCCACCGATGCCTACAGCACCGGCCCCTTCGAGCAGGTGCGCAACGAGCAGGTCTATCTGCCCTATTTCAATTTCGCCACCGTGCCGCTCGGCCACAATCTGCGTCGGTCGATCCTGCCGGGGCGGGAAGGCGCATGGGACACCAAGGACATTCTCTCCTCCTTCCGCATGGATCAGGCTGGACGCCTCGTTTTCGGCAGCGTCGGCGCGCTGCGCAATACCGGGCTTGCGGTGCATAAGGGCTGGGCCAAGCGCGCCCTGAAGCGGCTCTTTCCCATGATCGGCGATGTCGAATTCGAATGCGAATGGTATGGCCAGATCGGCATGACCGACAATGCGCTGCCGCGCTTCCACAAATTCGCCCCGAATGTTATCGGCTTTTCAGGCTATAATGGCCGCGGCATAGCCCCCGGCACGGTCTTCGGCCGCACATTGGCTGAACATATTCTCGGCCGGCTTGCCGAGGCCGATCTGCCGCTGCCGCTGACGTCACCCACAGAGCCGAGCTTCCGTGCGCTCAAGGAACTATGGTACGAAGCCGGCGCTCAGGTCGCCCATTTCGCCGATGCCCGCTTCTGAGAACCGACAAGCGCTTCTGAGAACAATAAGATTGGAAACACGACAATGACCATCGCCGTCCTCGATCTCGCCACCGAAACCGCCAAGCTGCTCGCCGAACTCGGCGTCGACGCCGGCCGCTATCAGGGCGGCACGCTGTCTGTCTCCTCGCCGGTCACCGGCAAGGAAATCGGCAAGCTCAAAGAACATTCCGTTTCCGAAACGAAAGCGGCGATCGAAGAGGCGCACAAGGCTTTCCTCGAATGGCGTTCCGTGCCGGCGCCGAAGCGCGGCGAGTTGATCCGCCTGCTCGGCGAGGAGCTGCGCAGCGCCAAGACGGCGCTCGGCCGTCTTGTCTCGATCGAAGTCGGCAAGATCACCTCCGAAGGCCTCGGCGAGGTTCAGGAGATGATCGACATCTGCGATTTCGCCGTCGGTCTGTCGCGTCAGCTCTATGGCCTGACGATCGCTACCGAGCGCTCCGAACACCGGATGATGGAAAGCTGGCACCCGCTCGGCGCGATCGGCATCATTTCCGCCTTCAACTTCCCGGTCGCCGTCTGGTCTTGGAATGCGGCGCTGGCGATGGTCTGCGGCAATTCCACGGTCTGGAAACCGTCGGAAAAGACACCGTTGACCGCGCTTGCCGTGCAGGCGCTGTTCGAAAAGGCGCTGAAGCGCTTCGTCGCCGAAGGCGGCAAGGCGCCCGCCAATCTGTCGACCCTGATCATCGGCGGCCGTGAGGTCGGCGAGGTGCTGGTCGACCATCCGAAGATCCCGCTCGTTTCCGCCACCGGCTCGACGGCGATGGGCCGCGCCGTCGGTCCGCGCCTGTCGCAGCGTTTTGCCCGGGCTATTCTCGAACTCGGAGGCAACAATGCCGCCATCGTCTGCCCGAGCGCCGATCTCGACCTGACGCTGCGCGGCGTCGCCTTCTCCGCCATGGGAACGGCCGGCCAGCGCTGCACGACGCTGCGCCGTCTCTTCGTCCATGAAAGCGTCTACGACCAGCTTGTGCCGCGCTTGCAGAAGGCCTACGGCTCCGTCACCATCGGCAATCCGCTCGAAACAGGCACACTTGTGGGACCGCTGATCGACGGCCAGGCCTTCGAGAAGATGCAGGCAGCCCTTGGCGAGGCGGCATCGGCCGGCGGCAAGGTGACCGGCGGCGAACGCGTCGACAATGGTTCGGCCGATGCCTTCTACGTTCGCCCGGCGCTCGTCGAAATGCCCGATCAGACCGGTCCGGTCGAGCACGAGACCTTCGCGCCCATTCTCTATGTGATGAAATACAGCGATTTCGACACGGTGCTGGCGCTCCACAATGCCGTGCCGCAGGGGTTGTCGTCGTCGATCTTCACCAACGACATGCGCGAGGCGGAAACCTTCGTCTCCGCGCGGGGCTCGGATTGCGGCATTGCCAACGTCAACCTCGGGCCTTCGGGCGCCGAAATCGGCGGTGCCTTCGGCGGTGAAAAGGAGACCGGCGGCGGACGCGAATCCGGCTCCGATGCCTGGAAGGCCTATATGCGCCGCGCCACTAACACGATCAATTACGGCAGCACGCTGCCGCTTGCGCAGGGCGTCAAATTCGACGTCGAATAGCCATTGTTGCGAGAAGGCGACGCCGAGCGTCGCCTTCTTTGGCTCGATCGATATTTATTCCGACGCGATCTGCAATATCAGGTCAAGATATTGTGATGCTTTTTTCTCGGCGAAGAAACTTGAAATAGACAGTCAAGAAAAATATACGCCTCTTACCCGCAGGGTGACATTACCAATGGAGGCCATCATGACTATTGCTTTTAACCGTTTTTCCCACGTGCTGGCGCTCGCCGCGTCGTTCCTCTCCGCCACCGCGCTCGCAGGCAGCGCCAATGCGCAGGATGAGGGTCTGGTCGTATACAATGCGCAGCACGAAAGCCTGGGCCGCGAATGGATCGATGCCTTCACCAAGGAGACCGGCATCAAGGTCAGCATGCGCCAGGGCGGCGACATGCAGTTCGCCAATCAGATCATTCAGGAAGGCGACGCATCCCCGGCGGACGTTTTCCTGACTGAGAATTCGCCGGCCATGACGCTGGTCGACGGCGCCGGGCTCTTCGCCCCGGTCGAAAAGGAGACGCTGGATCGGGTCCCGGAGCAGTATCGTCCGGCCGACGGCATGTGGACCGGCATTGCCGCCCGCACGACGGTTTTTGCCTATGATAAGACCAAGCTCAGCGAAGACAAGTTGCCGAAGTCGCTGCTCGACCTCGCCGATCCCGCCTGGAAGGGCCGCTGGGGTGCAGCGCCGGCCGGCGCCGACTTCCAGGCTATCGTCGCTGCCCTGCTGCAGTTGAAGGGCGAAGACGCCACCAAGGCATGGCTGAAGGGTCTCAAAGACAATGCGACGCCCTATAAGGGCAACAGCGTTGCCATGAAGGCGGTCAATTCAGGTGAAGTCGAAGGCGCTGTCATCTATCACTACTACTGGTTCGGCGACCAGGCGAAGACGGGCGAGAACAGCAAGAATGTCGGCATGCATTACTTCAAGAACCAGGATCCGGGCGCTTTCATCAGCGTGTCGGGCGGCGGCGTCCTGAAGTCCACGCAGCACATGAAGGAAGCGCAGGCTTTCCTGAAATTCGTCACCAGCAAGGCGGGCCAGGCGATTCTCAAGAACGGCACCTCCTATGAATATGCCGTCGGCAAGGATTCCCTTTCCAACGACAAGCTCGTTCCGCTTGCCGATCTCAATGCGCCGAAGGTCGAAGCCTCGACGCTGGACAGCAAGAAGGTCGTGGAACTGATGACGGCGGCAGGTCTGATCTAGGCTTTCTGCGTTTCGCAGCACTCAAGCGGGGAATGCTTCGGGCTTTCTGCCGCAGGCCTGCAGTAGCCAAAACTATTGCTTTTGGCTCAAGAAAACCTTAGGGCATGACGGGATCGGGCAACTGTCTTTCCAAGGCGGTTGCCTTCCTTTTTCAGCGTATGAAGGCATCGGCCTTGCTGCAGGACAACAGATTTTTCGTAGCCGGCAACAGGGCGCCGGTCGCGCCGAAGGCCGCGCAAATGCTATTGCCGCGCCGGCGCATGCCGCACGCGCCGGTGATGCTTCTCGCGACCGTCATCGCGATCTTCAGTCTCGTGCCGCTCGGCTTCATCGGCTGGATCACTTACGATGTCGGCTGGGAAACGGTGAAAACGCTCGTCTTCCGGCCACGTGTCGGCGAACTCCTCATCAATACGGTTCTCCTGGAATCGGTGACCATTCCGCTGTCGATCGCGCTGGCCGTGACGCTTGCCTGGCTGACCGAACGAACGGATATTCCGTTCGCCAGACTCTGGGCCTGGCTGGCAGTCGCGCCGCTCGCAGTGCCAGCCTTCGTGCACAGCTACGCCTGGGTCAGCCTCATTCCCGGCATGCGCGGCCTTGAGAGCGGCGTCTTCGTTTCTGTTGTCGCCTACTATCCATTCCTTTATCTGCCGGTCGCCGCAGCGCTGCGCCGTCTCGATCCGGCCATCGAAGATACCGCCGCCTCCCTTGGCCTCGATCCCTGGCGCGTCTTCTTCCGCACCGTGCTGCCGCAGTTGAGGTTTGCCATTTGCGGCGGCTCGCTGCTGATTGCGCTGCATCTGCTGTCGGAATACGGCCTGTTCGTCATGATCCGGTTCGATACTTTCGCAACCGCGATCGTCGACCAGTTCCAATCCTCCTACAACAGCCCGGCCTCCAACATGCTCGGCGGCGTGCTCGTCGCCTGCTGCCTTTTCCTGCTCGGTCTCGAAGTGCTGCTGCGCGGCAACGAACGTTATGCCCGCGTCGGCCCCGGCTCGCCGCGTCCGGCCGATCGCCGGCGTCTTGGCTGGTTCGTGGTGCCGGCCATCCTGCTGCCTGTCGTCCTGGCGGTGCTGGCGCTCGGCGTGCCGTTGATGACGCTCGGCCGCTGGCTCTATCTCGGCGGCAGCGAGATCTGGCGCATCGAGGTCGGCACTGCTTTCCTGCAGACGATGGCGCTCGCTCTTGCCGGCGGCGTGCTGGCGACGGTTGCCGCAGCCCCCATGGCCTGGCTTTCCGTGCGCGCGCCCGGCCGCTTCCAGCGCGTGCTCGAAGCCTGCCACTATTATGTCGGCTCGCTGCCTGGCGTCGTCGTGGCGCTGGCGCTGGTGACGATCACCGTGCGTCTCGTGCTGCCGCTCTATCAGACTTTCGCAACGCTGCTCGTCGCCTATGTGATGCTTTTCCTGCCCCGCGCCATGGTCGGCTTACGCGCCAGCATCGCTCAGGCGCCAGTGGAGCTGGAGCGCGCCGCGATGGGCCTCGGCCGCACCCCCGGTCAGGCAGTGCGGCAGATCACCATGCGGCTTGCCGCACCGGGAGCCGCTGCCAGCGTCGCCTTGACCGCACTTGGCATTACCAATGAACTCACGGCGACGCTGATGCTCTCGCCCAGCGGCGTCGACACTCTGGCGACGAAATTCTGGTCGCTGACGAGCGAGATCGATTACGTTTCGGCCGCCCCTTACGCCTGCATGATGGTCGTGCTGTCGCTGCCGCTCACCCTGACGCTTTATACGCAATCGAAACGGACGGCCGGCCAATGACGCTGCTTACGATCGAAAACATCAGCAAGCGCTACGGGCCCGTCCAGGCGCTGACGGATATTTCGCTCGATGTCCAGGCCGGCAGCCGCACCGCCGTCATCGGGCCATCCGGCTCGGGCAAGACGACGCTGCTGCGCATCATCGCCGGCTTCGAGCTGGCCGACACCGGCAGGGTGACCCTGGACGGCGACGTGTTGGCCGATGGCCCCGCGGCGATGCCGGCTCACAAGCGGGGCATCGGCATCGTCTCGCAGGATGGCGCGCTGTTTCCACACTTGAGCGTGGCTGAAAATATCGGCTTCGGCTTCGAACGGAGTGCTGCCGATCGTGAGCGGCGCATCGCCGAACTGCTCGATATGGTCGAGCTCGACCGCGGCATGCTGGCGCGCCGCCCGCACCAGCTTTCCGGCGGTCAGCAGCAGCGCGTGGCGCTCGCCCGCGCGCTCGGCCGCAAGCCGCGGCTGATGCTGCTCGACGAACCATTCTCGGCGCTCGACACCGGCTTGCGTGAAAACATGCGCAAGGCTGTCGCGCGCGTGCTGCAGGCGGCCGGCATTACCGCCGTTCTCGTGACGCACGATCAGGAAGAGGCACTGAGTTTTGCCGATCAGGTCGCGGTCCTGAGGGAAGGGCGGCTGATCCAGGCGGGAACGCCGCAAACCCTGTATCTGCATCCCAGGGACCGCGAGACGGCACTGTTCCTCGGCGATGCCGTACTGCTTCCGGCCATCATCCGCAACGGCCTTGCCGACTGCGCCCTCGGCCATGTCGCCGTCGAAGGCAGCCGCCAGGGCAAGGCGGAAATCATGCTGCGGCCCGAGCAGATCCGCGTCATTGCCGATGAAAGCGATCGCGACTACGGCGGACGGGTTGTCGAGGTGGAATTCGGTGGCGCGGTCTGCACGGTCGCCGTCTCGCTCGATGGCGTTGCCCTGCCGCCGATCCGGATCAAGACCTCGAGTGTCGCCCTTCCCTCGCCAGGCGATCTCGTTCGCCTGGATATATCGGGCAAGGCGCACGTTTTCGAGCGCTGAGATAATCCTTTTCGGAAATCGACCCGGGTTGCGCGCTAACCGACTTTACGCATCAACTCTTGCGGCTCGACGCCCTCGAGCCAGCCGCCGGTAAAGCCGGCGCGCTCGAGCCCGAGGCGGATGACCGGCGATTGCCGCATCAGCTTCCAGATGAAATCGGAACGCGCGTTTTCGACGGTCATGACGACAAGACCCTGGTCGATGCCGACGGTGCGGTCGTCGACCCAGCCCTCCGGACGTTTTGTCTGTACGGTCGGATTGAAGCCGCCGGGGAAACCGCCTTCCAACAGCAGGTTCGGATAGGTGGTCAGCAGCGCCTTGGTGCCGTCGAGGGCTGCCTGCCGGTCGTAGGGCAGGCAGGCGAGTGCTGCCCATGGCGCGATCGTGCCGTCATCGGGCCCGAGCGGCGCGCCGCGCGCGGCATAACCCAGGACCTTCGGCTGCCGGCCGCCACGCATGCGCCGGGTCGGCGGTGGGCCGTCGCAGGCGGTAAAGCCCCAGACATTCCTGTTGTAGCCGACGAAACCGCCAGGATTGCGCTCGGCATAGTCGCGCTGCATGTTGATGACGATCTGGGTATTGCGGAAGTAGTCCCAGTTGCGCTCCATCATCGGTCTGTCCTGGATGCCGCGGAAATCGATCCAGGCATGCGAGAAGAGATGAATGAAAAGCGGTCCGGCATAGAGATACGGCTGGTCACCGAACGTCATCCAGGAATAGCTGGATGTGAAGGCGTCGTAGCTCGACTGCGGAACGGGATGCGTCGGCGAGGCGAGTGCCAGCGCATAAAGAATGATCGCCTCGTCGAAACCGTGATAGCGCCAGCGCAGGAAGCCCGACGAAGGCTTCCAGCCCATGGAAATCGTGTCGCCCTTGTTCAGCGCCCAGCGCCAGTCGACCCGTTCGTAGATGAAGGTTGCGAGTTCACGGATTTCCGTCTCTGTCTCGTCGTCTTCGCGATTGAAATATTGCGCTGCTGTCAGCACGCCGGCGATAAGCAGCGCGGTATCGATGGTCGAAAGCTCGCTGTTCCAGGCGCGATTTCCGCTATCCATCTGGAGAAAATGATAAAAGAAGCCGCGATGGCCGGTCGCATGGCGCTCTTCGCCCTGGCGCGCCTCGGCGAAGAAACGCAGCGTATTGACCGTGCGCTCGGCTGCTTCCTTGCGGCCGATCCAGCAACGCTCGACGGCAACCGGATAGGAGGAAAGGGCAAAACCGACGGCCGCGATGCTTGCCGGCACGCCGCCGATCGAGGTATCGGCCACCAGGCCATTTTCGGGATTGGAATATTTCAGGAAGTACTTGAATGCCGAATGCTGCAACCTGTCGATAAGGGCCGCATCAATGTCTTCAATCCGTTGCAGCATAGGCACCCACCCAACTGTTGCATCGCCCCATGCTTGAACATGGTCGTCATCTCCGGGCAAATCAAACCTTTTTGATTCGTAGGGATAAGAGAGCACAAACGGAGGTGATCGGTCGTTAACAATTATCGGTGAAATAATATCTAGCATAAGTCATATAAGCGGTGCAGCAAAAGCATCGCCGCGCACCGCACCGGCACAGTCTATCCCAGGCGACACTTGTTGCCAGCGGGCGCTGCGGGAAGCGGCCGCTATCGTCCGACCGCATAGGCCTGCATCAGGCGCGGGGTGGCTGCGGCGCGCATCAGCCCGTCGGCATCGCGTCGTGCGGCCGTCAGCCGGCCGATCGTCCAAGGATCGGTGATCGTCAGCTTGTGGCCCTTTCGGGCGAGCGCGGCGAGCACATCCGGACCGAAACTCTCTTCCGCTATCAGGCTGCCGGGTTCGCGGCTGCGCGGATAGAAGGAGCTCGGAAAATGAGCGGTATGAAAGAGCGGCTGATCGATCACCGCCTGCAGGTTCAGCTGGTGATGGATATGCCGCAGGAAGAAGGAAAGCTGCCATTGCTCCTGCTGGTCGCCGCCCGGCGTGCCGAAGGCAAGGGTCGGGCGGCCTTCATAGAGGCCGAGGGAAGGCGTCAGCGTCGTACGCGGCCGTTTTCCCGGAGCAAGCGATGTCGGCAAGCCTGGCTTCAGCCAGAACATCTGCGCGCGGGAATTGAGGCAGAAGCCGACGCCGGGCACGGTTGGCGAAGACTGCAGCCAGCCGCCGGACGGCGTGACGGAGACCATGTTGCCGTCACGGTCGATCACGTCGATATGCACGGTGTCGCCGCGCTTTTCGGACAGATGCGCCATGGTCGGCTCGTAGACGGCGCCGGTCTGCGAATCGGCGCCGAGCATCTTCATCGTCAGGTCATGCTGCGCTTCGAATCCCGGAAAGATGCCGGGGCGAAGATCCAAGGAGGCATCCGCACCGACGAGTTTGCGGCGTTCGGCAGCGTAGCTCTCCGACAGCAGATGCGCGACAGGGATCTCGGAAAAATTCGGGTCGCCGTAATAAACCTCGCGGTCGGCAAAGGCGAGTTTCATCGCCTCGACGACGGTATGAACGAAATCGGCGCCATCCGGTCTCAATGCGGCGAGGTCGAAGCCCTTCAGGATCGACAGGGTCTGCAGGAAGACAGGCCCCTGACCCCACGGACCTGTCTTGGCAATCGTCCAGCCGTGATAATCATAGGTCAGCGGCGCCTCGACCGTCGCCGACCAGTTCGCCATATCGTCTGCCGTCAGCACGCCCCTGTGGCGGCTTCCGCTCGCATCCATCACCTCGGCGGTCTTAATATACTCATCGATCTTCTCGGCGATGAAGCCGCGATAAAAGGCGTTGCGCGCCGCTTCCACCTGCGCCTCCCGCCCGCTTTTCGCCTCGGCCTCGGCAATGACGCGCTTCCAGGTCGCAGCAAGCACCGGATTGCGGAAGTTCGCATGCGCCTCGGGCACGCGGCCACCAGGCAGCCAGGTTTGGTAAGAGGTCGGCCATTCCTTCTCGAAGAAAGTCGCCAGCCCCTTAATGGTGGCCGAGACGCGCGGCAGCAGGGGATGGCCATGCTTCGCGTAGTAGATCGCCGGTTCCAGCACGTCGCGCACGCTCATCGTGCCGTAATCGCGCAGCATCAGCATCCAACCGTCGAAGGCGCCGGGAATGACCGTTGCGAGCAGGCCGTCGCCGGGGATCAGCGTCAGGCCTTCCGCAGTATAGTGCTCGATCGTGGCGCCGGCCGGTGCGGGGCCTTGCGCACAGATGACTTCGACCTTGTCCTTTTTCTTCGAATAGATCACCGCCGGCAGATCGCCGCCCGGCCCGCACAGATGCGGCTCGACGACCTGCAGCACGAAACCCGTCGCTATTGCGGCGTCGAATGCATTGCCGCCCTTTTCGAGAATGCTCATGCCGACAGCGGAGCCGATCCAGTGCGTCGAGGTGACGACGCCGAAGGTGCCGAGGATTTCGGGACGGGTCGTGAATGCGGTCATGTCAGCTGTCCTTTCTGGGGACCATGCCTAGGATCGGGCTAGCGCGCGCGTGCGGAACGGAAGACTTTCGGCTCGAAGGCAAATTCCTTGTCGAAGGGGTAGGTCGGATGCTGCTTGCGCAGCCGCGGCAGGCGCTCGACGAACTGATCGACCACGCCCTCCGACAGCGCCATCAGGTTCGGGTTGGCGATCGGCGCAAGTTCCGGCGAGAGATAGCCCGATTTGACGACGATGATCCTGGCGCCATGCGGGTCGAGGCCGAGCCGGGTGAAATCGGCGATATTGTGGTAGGGCCGCCGTTTGGCCGAGAGCACGAGATCGATGCCGCCGATCGAAACGACTGCCTGCCGATCGGCGGGGTCGCGGGTCTCATGCAGGAATTTGACGGTGAATCGGGCATTGACCGGCCTGCTGCCCTTGGAATCGAGCGAGGCGCCGACGCTCAAGACAAGCTGCGCACCGACACCTGCGGCATAACAGGCCTCGGTCGCCGCCTTGTCGGCGATGCCGGCAAAGACGACGCCGTCAGCACCCTTGGTGATCAACTCGGCCAGGACATCGGCCCGGTCGCCGACGCCACCGCCGGTCGGGTTGTCGCCGGATTCGGCGAGCACGACAGGCGCGGTCGGGCTGGCGATCGCTTTCGCGACGCATTCCTCGACGGAACCGGTCTCGCAGCCGAAGACGAAGTCTTCGCGGGCATCCCAATAGGCCTTGGCGAGCCTCCTTGCCTCACGCTCGAGCACGGCACGGTCGGTGCCGGTCATGATAGCGGCGGCCGTGGCGCGCGGTTCGTCGGCCCAGATATAACCGACCATCAGCGATGCGTCCCAGACGCCGGCAATGACATCGATCTCGGGCAGCCTGGCATAGAGGCTCTTTGCCGGCTCATCGACCGTGCTGGTGCGCTCGCCGGGCAGGACAACCGGGATCGGCGCCCAGAGAACGAACGGCCTGACGCCGGTTTTCAAGCTCTTGACCAGCATGGAGACCGAGCGGCGCATCGTCTCCTCGACATCGATATGCGGCGCCGTGCGATAGGTGGAGTAAATGTCGAGCGCGTCGATGATGCGCTGGGTGACGTTGCCGTGCAGGTCGTAGCTTGCCGAGACGGTGCATTCCTCGCCGACCAGTGCGCGGGCAGCACTGATCCAGTCGCCTTCGGCATCCTCCATGCCTTCGACATACATGGCGCCGTGCATGGCAAGATAGAGACCGTCAAGCGGCAGCAGCGGCTTCAGCCGCTCGAGAAATTCGCGCTTGAAGCCTTCATAGGTGGCGCGCGAAACCGGCCCGCCGGCAATGGCGCGGGCATGGATCGTCGGCAGGAACTCGGCATCATAATCCTTCAGAAAAGCGAAATAGGGCGATTCCAGCAGCCCCTCCCCCCGCAACACCCGAAAGTCCTTTTCCTCATTCAGAACGGGATTGTATGTGCTGCATTCGATATGGATGCCACCGACGGCAATGCGCATGGGAAACCTCGGTTGAAAGTGGGGGCGATCAGGACGGTATGGGTGGCGATGAGATCAAGGTGAAGACACAGGCGGTTTCTGCAGGTGTGCCGCCGTTATCCGGTGCTGATGATAGTTCGCAAAATAAACCGATCAACCGCACTACATGACAAAATCGACCCGGGTCGATCATGAGATAAGTGTTCGATGACTGCCCTTGGAAGGAACTGCGTCGGCGTGCGGGCAAGATCGCTCACCAGGCGCAAAGCGACCGCGACGTCGGCGTCAACAGTGCGACATCGATACTCCGCCAGCACCGGCTGTCCATCCATGGATAAATCTCCGCCGTCCAGATCGGATTCTGCCGCAGCCGCTGCTGGTAGGCGGCTGCACCGCTTTGATCCGCGTGCGCTTCAAACCAGACGAACACCGTTTCCCCCTCGCGAACCGGCAGGCGCGGGAAACCGTTCCTGCTTCGCTCGGTCATGAACACCGCCTCGATCCGCGCACCGGCCGCCAGCATGGCCGGCATCGCCCTGGCGCGGAAAAATTCCGAGAAATCTTCTCCCGTTCCGGGTGCGAGCGAGCAGATGTTCACGGCGATCAGCCCTTGTGCTTCCGCGCGCTCCGCCTCTTTCTGCCTCGGCAGGTTATGCGCAAATGGAAGCACACCGGCCGCCGGCTTCAGCAGCAGGACATTGTCCGAATTCAGCATCGTCGCGTTCGCGGCCGGTCCATGCTCCTTCCAGACGGGGCCCGAATAAAAGGATGCGAGCGCATCCGTTCTGGCCTCCATGTTCTTGAAGGAGCGCACCCACACAAAGCAATCGGGATCGCCGAGATCGCGAAACTCCCCGTCGACGCGGATGCCCAACGCCTCCTGGGGCTCAACGAACTCGCGATCAAACAGGCGAATCAACCTCTCTCTGCGCTCGGGAAGGAGCCGGTAGCGGCGAAGCTCGAATATGAGGTGAGGGTCCATGGTTTTCCTGACAGGTCGATCATCCTGTTTTATCACAGGACAATTGACCTGTTTTGTCAAGCTGCTAGAATGCACGCCGACTGAATTGAGACGCCATGATCGAAACCAAAAGAAACAATGATCCCGAGGGCGTGCGCCGCAGGATCATCGATGCCGCCTATGACGCCTTTGTCACGCAGGGTTATCTCGCAACCGGCATGCTGGAACTGCGCGAGCGGGCCTCCGTGTCCGGCGGCGCACTGGCGCATCATTTTCCTGCAAAGCGTGACCTCGGGCTTGCAGTCATCCGCGATCGCGTCGCTGCCGCCGTTCGGCAGACATGGATCGAACCGCTGCGCACATGCGCCGATGCGCCAACGGCCATAGACCTGATTTTTGAAGCCATCATCGGTGAACTGACACAAAAGGACCGGGTCTCCGGTTGCCCGCTGAATAATATGGCAATGGAAGTTTCCCAACACGACGCAGAGATGCGCGCACTTGTCAGCGCCGTGTTCGGAGACTGGCACAAAGCGCTCTTCGCCAAGTTTGCGGCAGATCTGGAGGAAAAGCGCGCCATCGGGCTCCATCCGCGGACAATCGCAACGCTTGTCATTGCCGCCTATTCCGGCGCCATGACGATGGCAAAGGCAAGCCAGGATGTCGGCCCGCTCCGCGACTGCCGCGCCGAATTGGCGACACTGCTGGCGGCGAACTACCGCCGGCCTTGACCGACAAATGGGATCGGGGAGAGTCGCGCCGATTTCGCCTGAAAAATCAGACCTGCGAAGCCGACATGGACAGAAAATGAGTGGCGGAGAGGGTGGGATTTGAACCCACGATACCCTTGCAGGTATGCCGCATTTCGAGTGCGGTGCATTCGACCACTCTGCCACCTCTCCGCGGTCTGGTCGGCGCTTGTTCGGCGCGGGCGTTCTCATAACGGGCATATGACAGGTTGGCAAGCCGAAATCTCAAGCTTTTCCATCCTTTTGCCTTGACACCTTTCTGTCACTCGCGTATCCCGCATCCGCAATAGGAGTGGAGTAGTCCGCCCCTTGCCCGCCTCGCGCTCGCGCGGGGTTTCACCGGCAGACCAGAGTTCCGGGCCAGTTCCCTGAAATCCCTGCTTAACTTCGACTGATAAAAAGACGGCCACCTGCTATTTGCGGGGAGCGCCGGAACGAACATGAAAGGATAAAAAATGTTCGCAGTCATCAAGACCGGCGGTAAGCAGTACCGTGTGGCAGCCAACGACGTGCTGACCATCGAGAAGCTTGAAGCATCCGCTGGCGACTCCATTGAATTCACCGAAGTCCTCGTGATCGGCGAAGGCGCCGACGCGGCGATCGGTGCGCCCTTCGTAGCCGGCGCCTCCGTCAAGGCGGAAGTCGTCGACCAGACCCGCGGCAAGAAGGTCATCGCCTTCAAGAAGCGCCGTCGTCAGAATTCGAAGCGTTCGCGCGGCCATCGTCAGCATCACACGGTCGTCCGTATCACGGACATCGTGGCTGCCAAGTAAGATCAACGGGTTTCAGGTTTAAAGGAGAACTCCAATGGCACATAAAAAAGCTGGCGGTTCCTCGCGCAACGGTCGCGATTCCGAATCCAAGCGCCTTGGCGTGAAGAAGTTCGGCGGCGAAGCCGTCATCGCAGGCAACATCATCGTGCGTCAGCGCGGTACGCAGTGGCATCCCGGTTCCAACGTCGGCCTCGGCAAGGATCACACGATCTTTGCACTTACCGCCGGCAATGTGGACTACCGAACGAAGGCCAACGGTCGCGTCTACGTGTCTGTCATGCCGAAAGCGGAAGCAGCGGAATAAGCCGGTAGCGCTCAAAAACAGCCGGCGTCTCATCGACCCGGCTGGCCGTACCAGGTTCAGTCCAGAAAACAGGGGAGATGGGGCGCCATCTCCCCTTTTTCTTTGTCCAAACAGGAGGACTGAACATGCAAGGCGAATTGATAAGGGTAGACCAATCACGGTCTTCCCCGGAAGACCAGCGGTCTTCCAAGGAACGGCTGAGGCCGGAGCGGTTAAGGACCGATTGCCCTGTCTTGTTATCGGAAAGGCTCGTCATGCGCGCGCCCCACGAAGAAGACATCGACGCCCTTGCCCATCTCGCCAATAACGCCAAAGTCGCCACCATGGTATCGCGTATGCCGCACCCCTATACCGCCAATGATGCCGCCGACTTTGTTTGGCGTTCGCGAAATGGCGAGATCGGCAAGTGCGTCTATGCGATCACCAAAGCCGAAAACGGCGCATTCATGGGATGCTGCGGCGTCGAACCGCATACCGACGGCAAGACCGTCGAGATCGGTTACTGGCTGGGTGAGCCCTATTGGAACCAGGGCTACACCACCGAGGCCTGCCACGCCCTCGTCGACATGGTGTTCAGAACCCGTCAGGACGTCGACCAGATCGACGCCCGCTGCCGGGTGATGAACGTCGCCTCGCGGCGTGTCATCCAGAAGTGCGGTTTCCAGTTCCAGGGTTCGGGGCTTGCTGCCTCGCTGGCGCTCGGCAGCAACGTGCCTGTGGAATGGTACAGGCTCGACCGCAAGACCTGGATGTCACTCCGAAGCTGGGGGAACATCGCATGAGCACGTCGGCACTGCAAAGGCCGGACACCAGGTCGATGATGCCCGGCCCCGCGCCGGTCATCCCGACCACTCGGCTGACGCTCCGCCCCCACCGGCTGAGCGATGCGCCCGCCATCGCGGAATCGCTCTCCGATTTCGCGGTGACGCGCATGCTTTCCCGCGTGCCCGCGCCGTTCGACCGGCAGGATGCGCTGGACTGGCTGATGCCGGTCACGTCAGGCACCCTGCCGGACTGGTCGCTCGCGATAACAGGCAAGGACGATGTCCATATCGGCACCGTCTCGATCGAGCTGCGCCACGGCCGCTGGCATCTCGGCTACTGGCTGAACCGCTACTACTGGCGGCGCGGCTATATGAGCGAGGCGGTGGCGGCGATCATCGAGCGCTTCTCGCGCCGCATGCCGGAGACGCCTGTCCATTCCGGTGTCTTCGCCGACAACCCCGCTTCGCTGCGGCTGCAGGAGAAGCTCGGGTTCCGCATGACGGGTTGCGGCGAAATCTATTGTTTCGCCCGCAACACCATGGTGTCGCACATCGAAACCGTGCTGCAGCCGGGCGCGCTGCAGCCGCGCAAGGTTGCGTAACCCGGCATTATGCCGAAAAGTGTGAGCGGTTTTCGGACAACATCATGCTCTCAGAAGTCGAAAAAGGAGGCGCCGCCGGCTCGGCGGCGTCTTCGTCAATCGCCGATCTCGACCCACACAGGAAAATGATCGGAGCCGAGGGATTGCGTATCGATCCGCGCGGATTTCAACCGGCCGCCCAGGCCGCAACTGACGAAGCAATAATCGAGATGCATGCGTTTGCCGTGATCTTCGGGATCCATCCAGCTGTAGCTCTCAGGCCCGTAAGCCTTGAGCGCCGCAAAGGCATCGACCGGCGTGCCGATCCTGGCGACACGGCCGTAATATCCGCCGCCGGCGCCGGCAAGCGCACAATATTCCGGCGATTCCGGCTCCATATTGAAATCGCCCATGATCATATAGTCCTCGGGCAGCGGCAGCTCCGGCAGATCAAGCTCGCCACCCCCCGTCAGCGATCCGCCCTCCTGGACGAATGCGTTGATGTGCACGTTCAAGAATTGCAGCTGGCGAATGCGCTCGTCGGCCGAGACATGGTCGAGATGGACGGAGTAGACGCGGATCGCGCCGCCCGGGATGGCGATCAGCGCCTCGGTTGCGCCGCGCTGCAGGTTGATCTTGGCGATGGTTCGGCTGCGCGGCAGAAGCAGAGTCCGCGTCGACAGGATCGGCCAGCGCGACAGCACCATATTGCCGAACTGAAAACGCGTGCCTCGTACCGGCTGCAGACCGCCTTCGCCCCCGTCGATATGGACGTCGCAGGCCGGCCCATACGCCCAGAAATGGTCGGGAAAGAAGGCTGCGATATCAGCCACCATGTCGGCAAAACCGTTGCGCCAGAAGCCGCGGGTCACCTCCTGCAGCGCGATGACATCGGCGCCTTCGAGGCTCCGGGCAATGCGCTTGAGATCGTATCGGCCGTCGAGACCGAAGCCGTACTGTATGTTATAGCTCACAAAATTCACGATAATCTTTGACCTCCGTCGGAACCGCCTATATCGAATGGGCCAAGACGGGCCGTCCAACTGCCACGGAATATTGGAAGTAAAATGAAATTTCTCGACGAAGCAAAGGTCTATATCCGATCCGGGGATGGTGGCGCGGGCAGCGTTTCCTTCCGGCGCGAGAAATTCATCGAGTTCGGCGGCCCCGATGGCGGTGACGGCGGACGCGGCGGCGACGTCTGGGTCGAGGCCGTCAACGGCCTCAACACGCTGATCGATTTCCGCTATCAGCAGCATTTCAAGGCGACCATCGGCACCCATGGCATGGGCCGCAACCGCACCGGCGCCAACGGCAGCGACGTGACGCTCAAGGTTCCCGTGGGAACCCAGATCTTCGAGGAAGACCGGGAAACGCTGATCTGCGACCTGACCGAGGAAGGCCAGCGCTACTGTCTCGCCCATGGCGGCAATGGCGGCTTCGGCAATGCCCATTTCAAAACCTCGGTCAATCAGGCGCCCGACTGGGCCAATCCCGGCCTGCCCGGCGAGGAAAAAACCCTCTGGCTGCGGCTGAAGCTGATCGCCGATGCCGGCCTTGTCGGCCTGCCCAATGCCGGCAAGTCGACCTTCCTGGCATCGGTTACCCGCGCCCGGCCGAAGATCGCCAACTATCCCTTCACTACCCTGCATCCGAATCTCGGCGTTGCCACGGTCGACGAGCGGGAGTTCATTCTTGCCGATATTCCGGGCCTGATCGAAGGCGCCCATGAAGGTGTCGGCATCGGCGACCGTTTTCTCGGCCACGTCGAGCGCACCCGCGTGCTGCTCCACCTCGTCTCCGCCCAGGAAGAAAAGGTCGGCAAGGCCTACAAGACGGTCAAACATGAACTCGAAGCCTATGGCAACGATCTGGCCGACAAGGCCGAGATCGTGGCGCTGTCGCAGATCGACGTGCTCAATGAGGCCGAACTGAAGAAGAAGACGAAGGAATTGGCCAAGGCCTGCGGCAAGACCCCCTTCCAGATCTCGGCTGTGACAGGCAGGGGCATGACCGAGGTTCTGCGTGCACTGCGCGACATCATCGTCGAGAATAATACCGAGGAGAAACCGGCCAAGGCGCCGAAACTCCGGCATCGCGACATGGTCGTCGGAGAAGAGGGCAAGGACGAGGATGGGGTCGATGACCAGCCGTAAGCCGCTCGGCCGCTACCGCCGCATCGTCATCAAAATCGGTTCTGCCCTGCTGGTCGATCGCAAGGCCGGGCTGAAGAAGGCGTGGCTGGATGCCATGTGCGCCGATATATCTGGCCTGAAGGCCAAGGGTATCGACGTGCTCGTCGTGTCATCAGGGGCCATCGCGCTCGGCCGCTCGGTGCTCGACCTGCCCTCGGGCGCGCTGAAGCTGGAAGAAAGCCAGGCCGCCGCCGCCGTCGGCCAGATCGCACTGGCGCGCGCCTGGTCGGAGAGCCTGTCGCGCGACGAGATCGTTGCCGGCCAGATCCTGCTGACGCTCGGCGATACCGAGGAACGCCGCCGCTATCTCAATGCGCGCGCCACCATCAATCAGTTGCTGAAGATCGGCGCCGTGCCGATCATCAACGAAAACGACACGGTCGCGACCAGCGAAATCCGCTATGGAGACAACGACCGGCTGGCCGCCCGCGTGGCGACGATGACCGGCGCCGACCTGCTCATCCTACTCTCCGATATTGACGGCCTCTACACCGCCCCGCCGCATCTCGATCCGAATGCGAGTTTCCTGGAGACGATTGCCGAAATCACCCCGGAGATCGAGGCGATGGCCGGCGGCGCCGCCTCCGAGCTATCGCGCGGCGGCATGCGCACCAAGATCGATGCCGGCAAGATCGCCACCACCTCGGGCTGCGCCATGATCATCGCCTCGGGCAAGACCGACAGCCCGCTGTCGGCGATCGAAAACGGCGCGCGCTCCTCCTGGTTCGCCCCCTCCGGAACGCCCGTCACCGCCCGCAAGACCTGGATCGCCGGACAATTGCAGCCGGCAGGCGAACTGCATGTCGATGAGGGCGCCGTCACGGCGCTCGGCGCCGGCAAGAGCCTGCTTCCCGCCGGCGTGCGCAGCGTTTCCGGCCTCTTCAGCCGCGGCGACACCGTGGCGATCATCGGCCCTTCAGGCCGCGAGATCGCCCGCGGCCTGGCAAGCTACGATGCCGAGGACGCCCGCCGCATTGCCGGCCGCAAATCGGCGGAGATCGAAGCCATCCTCGGTTATGCCGGACGGGCTGCCATGGTCCATCGCGACGATATGGTGATGACCGCGCAGATCCGGTCGAGATCGGAAAGGCAGAAGAAGGACGCGAGCTATGCTTGATACCGTTGCGCCGGGCCCTGACATTGACGTGCTGATGAATGACATCGGCCGCAAGGCGAAGGCTGCCGCGCGACCGTTGGGCTTTGCCTCCGCCGAGGCGAAGAACAAGGCCCTGAACGCCATGGCCGACGCGATCCTGGCGAACAAGGCGCATATCCTGGCCGGAAACGCCAAGGACCTGAAGGACATCGAAGGCAGCGAAACGCTTGCCTCCTTCGTCGACCGGCTGACGCTGAACGACAAGCGCATTGCCGAGATGGCCGAGGGAATCCGTGCGATCGCCGCCCTTGCCGATCCGGTCGGAGAAGTCATCGCGGCCTGGGACAGACCGAACGGCCTGAAGATCGAACGTGTCCGCACGCCGCTCGGCGTCATTGGCGTGATCTTCGAAAGCCGGCCGAACGTTACCGCCGATGCCGGGGCGCTCTGCCTGAAGGCGGGCAATGCGGTCATCCTGCGCTGCGGCTCGGATTCGCGCCGTTCATCGCAGGCTATACACGCCTGCATGGTCGAGGGCCTGAAGGCGGCGGGACTTCCGGAGCATGCGATCCAGCTCGTTCCGGTCACCGACCGCGCCGCCGTCGGCGCCATGCTGCGCGGCCTGGATGGGGCAATCGACGTCATCGTGCCGCGTGGCGGCAAGAGCCTGGTGGCCCGTGTCCAGAACGAGGCCCGGGTGCCGGTGTTCGCGCATCTCGAAGGCCTGTGCCACATCTATGTCGATGGCTCGGCCGATCTCGAGATGGCGAAGAAGATCGTCGTCAACGCCAAGATGCGCCGTACCGGCATCTGCGGGGCGGCCGAGACGCTGCTCGTTGATGCTGCAGCGGTCGGCACGCATCTGACGCCACTGCTTGAGGTGCTGACTGACGTCGGCTGCGAGATCCGCGCTTCGGCGGCGGTGCTGAAGGTTGCGCCCGGCCTCAAGCCCGCGACGGAGGAGGACTGGTCGACCGAATATCTCGACGCGATCATCTCAGTCGCTGTGGTCGACGGCATATCGGGGGCGATCGCCCATATCCAGAAATATTCCTCGAACCATACCGAGGCCGTCATCGCCGAAGACCCCGGCGTGGTCGAGCGTTTCTTCACCGAAGTCGATTCGGCGATCCTGCTGCACAATGCCTCGACCCAGTTCGCCGACGGCGGCGAGTTCGGCATGGGCGCGGAAATCGGCATCGCCACCGGCAAGATGCATGCCCGTGGCCCCGTCGGCGTCGAACAACTGACCTCCTTCAAATACCGGGTGCGCGGTGCCGGCCAGACCCGACCCTGACGTGACGACGGATAAGCTGGACCGACGTTATCTCCGCATGCCGCACAGCGAGCGCGGCATGGTCGTCGGCCTGTTCGGCGGGTCGTTCAATCCGCCGCATGAGGGCCATGCACTTGTCGCCGAAATCGCCATCAAGCGGCTCGGTCTCGACCAGCTCTGGTGGATGGTGACCCCCGGCAACCCGCTGAAAAGCCGCAATCTTCTTGCGCCGCTTGCCGAGCGCATTGCCGAAAGCGAGCGTGTCGCCGCCGATCCGCGCATCAAGGTCACGGCTTTCGAGCAGGCGCTCGGCGTCAGCTACACCGCCAATACGCTGGCCCGCGTCAAGGCTCGCAATCCCCATGTGCATTTCATCTGGATCATGGGCGCCGATAGCCTGCAGACATTTCACAAATGGCAGAAATGGCAGGAGATCGCCCGCACCTTCCCGATCGCGGTGATCGACCGGCCGGGGGCGACGCTCTCCTACCTCTCTTCGAAAATGACGCGGACCTTCGATTTCGCCCGCATCGACGAAGACGACGCACGTGTTCTCTGGAAGAAGCGGGCGCCAGCCTGGACCTTCATCCACGGGCCACGCTCCGGCCTGAGCTCGACGGCAATCCGCAACGGCGCTTTGCCGGTCCCGGTCGGTAGCTGAATTTCAGAAAAATCCCGGAAACGAGAAAGCCCGACGGGGGAGGAGATCCGTCGGGCTTATAAACTCGACCGACAACTTGGGAGGAGGAGTGTTGCCGATCCTGTCGAACGGCTATGGGAGGAGGAGA
Organism: Rhizobium sp. NLR16a; assembly: GCF_017948245.1. Taxonomy (NCBI): domain Bacteria; kingdom Pseudomonadati; phylum Pseudomonadota; class Alphaproteobacteria; order Hyphomicrobiales; family Rhizobiaceae; genus Rhizobium; species Rhizobium sp. NLR16a. The sequence goes on from NZ_CP072868.1 coordinate 359,855, forward strand.
AAGCCGTTTCGATGGGTGTGTTGTACCATATTCAGCCGGTAGGTGAATATCATTTTGTGCAATGCAGCAATGCGACCGATGCAACACTGCGGGTAACGAAAGCTGCCGCTTTAATCGGCAAGCCCTGCAGTACAGCCGCTTTGCCCTGCGGTTACTCTGTCTGACCGATCGCCATTCGCCGTTGATTGCAGCCTGCGGACGTCTTGTTCTCAGAAAGCCATGCACCTCCTGAATAGGTAAGGCCGATTGGCAGTCGATACGGTTATGTTTTTCTGAATATATCCCTAGCCAGACAGTGAGCATCGTTATATTCGTCGAAATATTTCGAATCCTGGGGAGTGAAAGCATGCGGAACCGCCGCCAATGGACGAAACTGGCAACCGCCGCGATCGCGGCTCTTTGGTTCGGCGCGGCAGCACTGCCGGCGCCCGCCGCAGCCGCTGAAAAACTGACCGTCTTTGCCGCGGCGAGTTTGAAGAACGCGCTCGACGCCGCCAATGCCGCCTGGACCAGTGAGAGCGGCAAAGAAGCCGTCGCCTCCTATGCGGCGAGCGGGGCACTTGCCAAGCAGATCGAAAACGCCGCCCCGGCCGATATCTTCATTTCGGCGGATCGCGATTGGATGGATTATCTCGCGGAGAGGAAGCTGATCAAAGCCGACAGCCGTTCGGACCTGCTCGGAAACCGGCTCGTGCTCGTGGCCGAAAAGGACAAGGCAAAGCCGGTCGAGATCAAACAGGGTTTCGATCTCGCCGCTTTGCTCGGTGACGGCAGGCTTGCCATGGGTGAGCCGAAATCGGTCCCAGCAGGCAAATACGGCATGGCCGCGCTGGAAAAACTCGGTGTCTGGGCATCGGTCGAATCCAAGGTCGCCGGCGCCGAAAGCGTGCGCGCCGCCCTCGCCCTCGTCTCCCGCGGCGAAGCGCCTTACGGCATCGTCTACCAGACCGACGCGGCCGCCGATAAGGGTGTCGCGATCGTCGGCACCTTCCCGGCCGACTCCCACCCGCCGATCATCTATCCGGTCGCAATTCTTGCCGAGAGCAAGAACCCGGATGCAGCGGCCTATCTCGACTTCCTGGAGTCGGACAAGGCAGCCGCTTTCCTCACGGCGCAGGGTTTCACTATTCTGAAATAGTCGGCCAACTAATGTTTCGTCATGCTCGGGCTTGTCCCGAGCATCTGCAATCGGTTGATGTACAGCAGGTTAGGCACCAAGCCGCGGCTGCCCCTCACCCTAACCCTCTCCCCGTAAACGGGGCGAGGGGACGTGCCATGCGAGAGGCCGGCGAGGAACGGAGAGGTTGCGGCCATTCCCCTTCGCCCAGCGAGCGGGAGAAGGTGCCGGCAGGCAGATGAAGGGCAGGCGTCGAATGATGTCTGATTTTCCAGGGAGACGACCGCAGTTGAACATATTCGGCTTGAGCGACGAGGAATGGACGGCAATCCTGCTCAGCCTGCGCGTCTCGATCGTCGCAATGCTGGCGAGCCTGCCCTTCGGCATTCTCGTTGCCTTGCTCTTGGCCCGCGGCCGCTTCTGGGGCAAGTCGTTGCTGAACGGCATCGTTCACCTGCCGCTGATCCTGCCGCCCGTCGTCACCGGTTTTCTTCTTCTCATCCTCTTCGGTCGCCGCGGCCCGATCGGCAGCCTGCTCGACCATTATTTCGGCATCATCTTCTCCTTCCGCTGGACGGGCGCCGCACTTGCCTGTGCCGTCATGGCCTTTCCGCTGATGGTTCGCAGCATTCGCCTGTCGATCGAAGCGGTCGACCGCAAGCTGGAAGAGGCGGCCGGAACGCTCGGCGCCGGCCCTGCCTGGGTTTTCCTGACGATCACCCTGCCGTTGACGCTCCCGGGCATCACAGTCGGCATGATCCTCTCCTTCGCCAAGGCGATGGGCGAGTTCGGCGCGACGATCACCTTCGTCTCCAACATCCCGGGCGAGACCCAGACGCTGCCGGCAGCAATCTACACCTTCACCCAATTGCCGGGCGGTGATGCCGGCGCGCTGCGACTGACGCTGGTCGCTGTCGCCATTTCCATGGCCGCCCTGCTTGCCTCGGAGTTCCTTGCTCGTCTCGCCGGCCGAAGGATTGATCCGGAATGACGCTGATTGTCGAGGCAAAACAAAGGCTCGGCGCGTTCGCGCTCGACGCCGCCTTTACCTCCGAAGGCGGTGTAACCGTATTGTTCGGCCGCTCCGGCTCCGGCAAGACCTCACTGATCCGCATCATCGCCGGTCTCGCCCGGCCGGATGAAGGTCGCGTCGTGCTTGACGGCGAGCGCCTCACCGAAACGACAGCTGGCATCTTCGTCCCGAAACACCGCCGCCGTTTCGGTTATGTCTTCCAGGAGGCACGGCTGTTTCCGCATTTGAGCGTCCGAGCCAATCTTTCCTACGGCCGCTGGTTTGCCCCAAAGGCGGCACGCCGTGAGAGCTTCGATCATATTATCGACCTGCTCGGCATCGAGCCGCTGTTGGAACGCAGCCCGGCAAAACTTTCCGGCGGCGAAAAACAGCGCGTCGCGATCGGGCGTGCCCTTCTCTCCTCACCCCGCCTGCTCTTGATGGACGAGCCGCTCGCCGCCCTCGACGAGGCACGCAAGGCCGAGATCCTGCCATATCTCGAGCGGTTGCGTGATGAAACCGAAATTCCGATCGTCTATGTCAGCCATGCGATCGCCGAGGTGGCACGACTCGCAAGTCAGGTCGTCGTCCTCAGCGACGGCAAGGTGGAAACGACCGGCCCGGCCGTCGACATATTGAGCCGTCCCTCAGCGGCCGCCGACCGGAAAGAGGCCGGCGCGCTGCTCGAAGGCACCGTCGAAAGCTTCGATGCGCGTCACCGCCTGTCGACCGTCGCTCTGAAATCCTCCCAACTGCATATTCCGAGCGGAGTGCTTCCGCCCGGCAGACCGGTGCGCATCCGCATTCCGTCGCGCGACGTCATGCTGGCGACCGCCAGGCCCGAGGGCCTCAGCGCGCTGAACATTCTCGAAGGCAGGATCGAGGCGATATCGTCTGGCGAGGACGGAACGGTCGAAATCCGGATCGATTGCGGCGGCAATGCCATTCTTTCGCGTATCACCGCACTGTCCTGCGAGCGCCTCGATCTCCGGCCTGGCAAGACCGTCTTCGCCATCATCAAGACGGTTGCCCTGGAAGGCTGATCAACCGTGCTCGCCAGGCGGCAGGTTGCGCTTGGCTTCGAGCCAGGCGAGATCCTTGGCAAGGCTCTCCCGCACCGTCTTTTCCATCCGGCGAAAACGCGCGAGCAATTCTTCGCCGAACGGTGTCAATGCCGCGCCGCCGCCCTTCTGCCCGCCGCGTTGCGGCTCCACCACCTGTTCTGAGAACATCCGGTTCATCTCGCTGACAAGCAGCCATGCTCGGCGATAGGACATGTCCATCGCCCGCCCGGCCGCCGAGATCGATCCGGTCGCGCGGATATGCTCCAGCAGCTCCATCTTGCCGTGACCGAGACGATGCTCATTCGGGAAGCTGATTCGCAGGACGGGAACAGGTGTTTTTGCGGCGGGGTCGGTCATTGAATCGAAAAATCGAGGAATTTGCGGCACTTTACGCCGCGGCACGGAAACTGTACACCGACCGCACAAGCAGCCCGAGCGGCAATATTCTTCAATTCGGACGCCAGATCGGATTTTCGGCGGCTCTGTACCTTAGCACGTCTTGAAACATTAATGGATTGATGCCTATCTTAACCATGATCCGGTCGTGATCGGATCTCGTGTTGTGCATGGTTTGTCATTCCAGGAAAGGGAAAAAACTGACAACAGTACACGCCAAGGGAAAAACGCTCGCCGTTGTCCCGAAGAGTGCGGAACGTGGCGCCGATGCCGCTGCCCGCGCCTTAGAAGCCGTCCTCACCAGCCTTGAGGACTCCAAAGCTGAAGATATCGTCACCATCGACATTGCCGGAAAATCGGCGCTTGGAGACTACATGATCGTCGTCTCCGGTCGCTCGAACAGGCATGTCCTGGCGATTTCGGATCACCTGCTCACCGATCTCAAGGACGAAGGCTTCGGTACGGCCCGCGTCGAAGGTCAGGAAGGCGGCGACTGGATCCTGATCGACACCGGTGACATCATCGTGCATGTGTTCCGTCCCGAAATCCGCGAGTTCTACAACATCGAAAAGATGTGGGCGGCTCCGGATATGGATGAGGAAACACGGCACTGACAGGCAGGCCGGCATCGCCCGGCGCCTGAGATGCGGCATTTGACTGGCCGGGAAACATGCGAAGCCGGCTGCGGTGTATCGTGTGCCTGAAATGCCGTCACGAGCAGGAGCGGGGAAATGCGAATTGGTCTTTTTGCGGTGGGACGGCTGAAGTCCGGCCCCGAAAAGGATCTCGTGGCCCGTTACCTCGATCGTTTTGCCAAGGCCGGCTCTGCGGTCGCCCTCGAATTCACCCGTATTACCGAAGTTGGCGAAAGCCGCGCCTCCAATGCGGAGACCCGCAAGCGCGAAGAGGCGGCGATGCTGCTGAAATCGCTGGCCGAGGGCAGTGTTCTCATTCTTCTCGATGAACGCGGCAAGGCCCTCGACAGCCAAGCCTTCGCAAACCTGCTCGGCACCTATCGTGACCAGGGAAAACGCGAGCTGACGATTGCGATCGGCGGAGCCGACGGCCTCGATCCCGCCCTTTACGATCGGGCCGACGCCACACTGTGCCTCGGCAAAATGACCTGGCCGCACCAACTCGTGCGCACGCTGATCGCCGAGCAGCTCTACCGCGCCGTCACCATCTTGTCCGGCCACCCCTATCACCGCGTCTGACGGTTCAGGCTCGGTCCAGGGCTTTGGCTGCGCGTCGCATTGTCACGCAGCCGTGTTTTGCGCAGGCAGGCTTTCTCCTGCAAACTTTCTGGCAAAGCGTGCCAAATCAGCTTAGTCTCCGCGCGATTTGAGAGAGTGCCCGGACACGCATGACGACGACTCCAACCAGGCGACACCGCATGATTCTGCCGGCACTTGCGGCCGGTTTCGGTGTTGCGGTCATCCTCGTCTCGACAAGCCCGTTTTCGGTCCGGGCCCAGGATGCCGCCCCGGAAGCGGCGCAAGCTTCAAGCCCGCCGCCCGCCGAGGCGCCGTCGCCCGATCCGGCCGCCGAACTTGCCGCCAAACGCGATCGGACCCGCGCCGAACTCGAAACCCTGTCGAAATCAATCAGCCTGTCCTCCGACAAGGTGAGCGAACTCCAGCAGAGTATCGCCAATCTGGAAAAGAGTACGCAGAGCATTCGCCAGGCGCTGATCGATTCCGCCGCCCGCCGCAAGGGGCTGGAAAAACAGATCCTCGAGAGCGAAAAGAAGCTTGCCGACCTCGGCGTCAAGGAGGATGGCATCCGCCGTTCCCTGCATGAACGCCGCGGACTGCTGGCCGAGGTGCTGGCAGCACTTCAGCGCATGGGCCGTAATCCGCCGCCGGCGTTGCTCGTCACCCCCGACGACGCGCTTGCTTCCGTGCGCAGCGCCATCCTGCTCGGTGCCGTCGTGCCCGGCATTCGCAAGGAAACCGACAAGCTCGCCGCCGATCTCGGAAGCCTGGCCGCGCTGCAGACGGCAAGCGCCGCCGAGAAGACGCAGCTGACAGCGACGATGACTGATAGCATTGAGGAAGAGCGGCGCATGGACCTGCTGCTTGCCGAAAACGACAAGCTCAGCCGCAGCAACGCCGCTGATCTGGAGGCCGAGAAGAAGCGGTCCGAGGAACTCGCGGGCAAGGCGACCAGCCTCGAAGGCCTCGTCGCCTCAATGGAATCCGAGATCGCCTCGGTACGCGAAGCGGCCACCGCCGCTCGCCAAGCCGAGGAGAACCGCAAGCTCTTGACGGACGAGCAGCGGGCTCAGGCGAAGGCGCTGGCCGAGAGCGGCGTGCCCGATAAAAACCGCATTGCGCCCGCATATCCCTTCGCAGAATTGAGGGCGAAATTGGAACTGCCCGTGGCAGGCGATATCCTGCGCCAGTTCGGCGATGCCGATGGCACCGGGCATGAAGCCATGGGAATGACGGTCGCCACCAACCCCGAAACAGTGGTGACGGCCCCGGCCGACGGGCTGGTGGTTTTTGCCGGCGCTTTCCGCAGTTACGGTCAGATGGTCATTCTCGACGCGGGCGACGGTTACCACCTGGTTCTCTCGGGAATGGATACGATCAATACCCGTCAGGGAAAATTCGTTTTCTCCGGCGAGCCGCTCGCCGTGATGGGAGCGAAAAGAGTGGCAAGCGCAACTGCATTGGCGCTGGAAACGGACCGGCCAACGCTTTACATTGAATTTCGAAAAGACGGTAAACCGGTCGATTCCCGACCGTGGTGGACCGCCAAGGACACTGGAAAGGCACGCAATGATTCGTAGGGCTTCTCTTGTTCTGGTCGGCGCATTGATGGGTGCGACCGCGATGAGCGTCATTTATTCGGCAGGTGTGCCGGCAGAAGCAGCCGGATCCTCCACATACAAGGAACTGTCGGTATTCGGCGACGTCTTCGAACGGGTGCGCGCGCAATACGTTACGCCGCCGGCCGAAGACAAGCTGATCGAAAACGCCATCAACGGCATGCTGTCCTCGCTCGACCCCCATTCGAGCTACATGAATGCGAAGGACGCCGAAGACATGCGCACCCAGACCAAGGGTGAATTCGGCGGCCTCGGCATCGAAGTCACGATGGAAGACGAGCTCGTCAAGGTCATCACCCCGATCGATGACACGCCCGCCGCCAAGGCCGGTGTTCTCGCCGGCGACTACATTTCCGAGATCGACGGGCAGTCCGTTCGCGGCCTGAAGCTGGAAGACGCCGTCGAGAAGATGCGCGGCGCCGTCAACACCCCGATCAAGCTGACGCTGATCCGCAAGGGCGCCGACAAGCCGATCGAACTGACGATCGTCCGTGACGTCGTCGCCGTCCAGGCCGTCAAGTCGCGCGTCGAGGACGATGTCGGTTATCTCCGCATCATCTCCTTCACCGAAAAGACCTATCCCGACATGGAGAAGGCGATCAAGAAGATCAAGGACACCGTTCCGGCCGACAAGCTGAAGGGTTATGTCCTTGACCTGCGCCTCAACCCGGGCGGCCTGCTCGACCAGGCGATCAACGTCTCCGACGCCCTGCTGCAGCGTGGCGAGGTCGTTTCGACCCGCGGCCGCAATCCCGATGAAACCCGCCGCTTCAATGCCGGGCCAGGCGATCTGACGGACGGCAAGCCGGTCATCGTGCTGATCAATGGCGGTTCGGCGTCTGCATCGGAAATCGTCGCCGGCGCCCTTCAGGATCTGCGCCGTGCCACCGTTCTCGGTACGCGCTCCTTCGGCAAGGGTTCGGTCCAGACGATTATCCCGCTCGGCGAAAACGGCGCGCTGCGCCTGACCACGGCGCTCTATTACACGCCGTCGGGCCGCTCGATCCAGGGCACCGGCATCACCCCTGACATCAAGGTCGAGGAGCCGCTGCCGGAGGAACTGCAGGGCAAGATGGTGACCGAAGGCGAATCCAGCCTGCGCGGCCACATCAAGGGCCAGAGCGAAACCGACGAGGGTTCGGGCTCCGTTGCCTATGTGCCGCCGGACCCGAAGGATGACGTTCAGCTGAACTACGCGCTCGACCTGCTGCGCGGCAAGAAGACCGATCCGGCCTTCCCGCCGAACCCGGACAAGGCCGTCGTCGCCAAGTAATCGATCATTGCAAGGCCGGGCACTCGCCCGGCCTTGACCCTTTCTGCTGTTTCCCGGTTTGGAGCGGGCGAGAAAATTGGGAACGGACCTGCATGCGCCTTTGGGGCGCAACCGCAAAACCGGCAGCCGGCGGCCGGGAGTGCTGCTTCTCGGCCGCATCGCCAGTCTGTGTCTTTTTGCGATAGGCGGCTTCTCGCTCTATACGGCGTTTCGCGGCGACGGGCTCGAACGCAAAAATCCGCCGGCAACCGATCAGGCGGCAGTGCCCTCCTCCGGCACACCCCAACCAGCGCAAAAGCCGGCCGGCCAGGCGGCGGATGGCATGCCGCGCGCCGAACCGCGTTCGGGCGCCAATGTCGAGCAGATGGTCACCGGTGACGGCTCCGTCGTCACCAAATACAGCCCCCGCCCCCGCGACGGCGGCGGACCGGTATTGGTCGATGCGATGCAGATCGGCCAGGATCCGCGCATGGCGGCGCTGCCGAACGAGACGCTGCTTGAGGATTCGGCCTATGGCAGGCTGCCGATCGTCGGCCCCGACGGCCGACGGCCGATGGATCAGTATGCCCGTCCCGCGTCCGGCGCCCGCGGTGTACGCATCGCCATTGTCGTCAGCGGCCTCGGGCTTAGCCAGACGGGAACGCAGCGCGCCATCGCCGAATTACCCGAGGAGATCACGCTAGCCTTTGCCGCAAGCGGCAACAGCCTCCAGCGCTGGATGCAGGAGGCTCGCCGCGGCGGCCATGAAATCCTTCTGCAGGTGCCGCTGGAACCGTTTGATTACCCGGCGAACGATCCGGGCCCTGAGACTCTGCTGACCTCAAAGCCTGTCGCCCGCAACATCGAGAACCTCCACAAGGCGATGGGCGAGATCACCAACTACACCGGCATCATGAACTATCTCGGCGGCCGTTTCCTTTCCGACCCTGCCGCCATGGAACCGGTCATGCGCGATATCGGCAAGCGTGGCCTGCTCTTCCTCGACGACGGGACGTCGGCGCAGTCGAAAACGGCTGATGTCGCCAAGGGGACTGAACTGCCCTATGTCTTTGCCGATCTGCAGCTCGACGGCCAGCTCGACGTCAACGCCATCCTGCAGAAACTCGACGAGCTCGAACGCATCGCTCGCAAGAACGGCCAGGCGATCGGCGTCGCCTCGGCTTTTGACGAAAGCGTCGACGCCATTGCCAAGTGGAGCGAGGAAGCTTCTATGCGCGGCATCGAGATCGTCGGCGTCGCAGCGCTTTCCAACGACCCCAGAAACCCCTGAGATGATGACCTCAACGGAGAAGAAGATGAGCCAGGCGACCGTGAAAGCCGAGGATCTGCCCTATCGCCCATGCGTCGGCGTGATGATCCTGAACCGCGATGGCCTGGTCTGGGCCGGCCGGCGCATCCCCGACGGCAATTCCGAATATGACGGCTCGCCGCAGCTCTGGCAGATGCCCCAGGGGGGCATCGACAAGGGCGAGAATCCGTTGGATGCCGCCTATCGCGAGCTTTATGAAGAAACCGGCATCAGGACGGTGACGCTGCTCGCCGAAGCGCGGGACTGGATCAATTATGATCTGCCGCCGGCGCTGATCGGCATCGGACTGAAAGGAAAATTCCGCGGTCAGACGCAGCGCTGGTTCGCCTTCCGCTTCGACGGCGACGAAAGCGAGATCGCTATCAACCCGCCGCCCGGCGGCCACGATCCCGAATTCGATGCCTGGGAATGGAAGCCGATGCATGCACTGCCGGGCCTGATCGTTCCTTTCAAACGCGCCGTCTATGACCAGGTGATCGCAGAGTTCCAGCATCTGGCGGCGTTGCAATCGGAAGACTGATCATGCCCGGATGCTTCCGGCTTGGGCGCGGCGAGCACGGGAGTGCCGGCCGCCCTAAGGCGGCCGGCACCTGGTAGGAGCTTATTCGGCTTGGTCAGCGGAATCGGCGTTGAGCTGGCCGTATTTGCTTTCGCCGATTTTTTCGAGCAGATCGAGCTGCGTTTCGAGGAAGTCGATATGGCCTTCTTCATCGGCCAGCAACTCTTCGAACAGCTTCATCGAGACGTAATCGCCGGCTTCATAACAGATATCGCGCGACTTCTTGTAGGCCGTGCGGGCGTCGTACTCGCCGGCGAGATCGGCTTCGAGGACTTCCTTGACGTTCTGGCCGATGCGCAGGGGGGCCAGGGTCTGCAGATTGGGATGGCCTTCGAGGAAGATGATGCGGGCGACGAGCCGGTCGGCATGATGCATCTCTTCGATGGATTCGGCGCGTTCCTTCTTGGCGAGCTTGGTGTAGCCCCAATCCTCGAGAAGACGATAGTGGACCCAGTATTGGTTGACCGCCCCGAGTTCGAGGAACAGTGCCTCGTTAAGCCGCTCGATGACCTTTTTGTCGCCTTTCAATGTCCGCTCTCCTGTTTTCCTCATGGAACTGCTTCAAGCGCGACATGAAATCAAATATCTCGGCCTCCGTCGAGTGGCGACGGGCGTGATATTCCTCGGTCGTCTGGATAATAATGTCGACCACGTTGGGGAAGCAGCCGCAGCAACGGCCGCGTTTTTCCATGGCGTGGTAGACCTTCGCAGGCACGATAAGCTGCCAACAGTCGTCGTCGAGAAGGTTGGTGATAACCTCCCGGATTTCCTTGTCGGTTATGTAATTGCAGCTGCAGACAAGCACGTCTTCATTTCCAAACATGACATTGACTATCGTGTTTTCTGCTAAAGAAGATGGTGGCTGTCAAGAAAAAATTCGAATCAGACGGCATCGATTGGAAGCGATGGGCGCGGCCTGTTGCAGATTGACTGGAACTGTGCGGCGATCACACGATGAGGCATGCCGGTGATCCGGTCGATCCGACTGCTAATGAAAGTTCCGCCCGCGCGGCATGACCTCGGCGGTTTCCACCACACCGGCATGGCGGCCCGCGGCGCCCGCCTCCCTTTCCAATTCCGCCCCTTCCCGCGCATTCGCAAGCCTTCTCTGTCGTGGATCAACCCCTGGCCTCAGCACCTCGTCGGCGCGCTCGCAGGCACCGAAACGTCGGGCCTCGCGTTGCAGGATGCCAAGCGCCGGCGTCATGTCCTCCATATGCTCGACGACCGTATGGATGACGCCGCTATGGCTTTGCAGCCTGCCCCGGATTTTCACGAGCCGGGCACCCATGACGACCGCCCGGTATTTTTCGAATATCTTGCTCCAGACGATAGCGTTGGCGACACCGGTTTCATCCTCCAGCGTCATGAAGATTACACCCTTGGCCGAACCCGGGCGCTGGCGCACCAGCACCAGACCGGCGATGGTCACTCTCTTTCCGTTCGGCACCGTCAGGAGATCGACATTGCGCGTGATGCCCATCTTTCGGAATTCCTCCCGCAGGAAAGACACCGGATGCGCCTTCAGCGACAATGACAGATAACGATAATCCTCGATCACCTGCTCGCCTGGCGGCATATCAGGCAGGCTGGTCTTCGGTTCGACCTGCAGATCGATATGGTTCACCCGATCGAACAGAGGCAATTTTTCAGGAGCGTACTTCGTATCCAGCGCCCTTGCAGCCCAAAGCGCCTCACGCCTCGACAGGCCGATCGAACCGAAGGCATCGGCATCCGCCAGCCTTTCGATATCGGCTTTGTCGAGGCCGGACCGCAGCCAGAGATCACGAACCGAGCCATAACCATCGCCCCTGTTGGCAAGAAGGCTCTCCAACGCCTTCTCGGACAGACCCTTGACCTGCCGGAAGCCGAGGCGAACGGCTCGCTTTGCCTTGATGAGGGCTCGCATATCGGCATGCCGCCTGTCGACGGCATTTCTGTCGAATACCGCCTCCTCGAGATGGCAATCCCAATTGGATCTGTTGATGTCGACGGGTCGGACCTCGACCCCGTGTTCCCTGGCATCACGAACGAGCTGCGCCGGCGCGTAAAAGCCCATCGGCTGCGAATTGAGCATGGCAGCGCAAAAGACGTCTGGATAATAGGCCTTGACCCAGGACGAGGCATAGACCAGCAGGGCGAAGGAAGCCGCATGGCTTTCCGGAAAGCCATATTCGCCGAAGCCTTCGATCTGGCTGAAGCAGCGTTCGGCAAAGTCCCTCGGATAGCCTCTGCGGGTCATGCCATTAATCAGATCATCCTTGAACGCGTTGACCTTTCCCAACCGCTTGAAGGTCGCCATCGAGCGGCGCAGGCGGTCGGCCTTGGCAGGCGAGAAGCCCGCCGCCGTAATCGCGATCTGCATCGCCTGTTCCTGAAACAGTGGCACGCCGAGCGTCCGCTTGAGGATCGGGATCATCTCGTCTTTCGGATAGTCGATCTTGAAACCTGGAGAATGCGACTGCTCCCGCCGCGTCAGGTAGGGATGGACCATATTGCCCTGAATCGGCCCCGGGCGGACGATTGCCACTTCAATCACGAGATCATAGAATCGGCGCGGCTTCAGCCGGGGCAGCATGCTCATCTGCGCCCTGCTTTCGATCTGAAAGACGCCCAGCGTGTCGGCCCGGCACATCATGTCATAAACCGGTACGCCCTCGTCTCCGTGTTCCCTGTTGCCGAGATCGGCAAGGGTTTTCTTCACGTCATAATGCAGTTCGAGCAGCGAGAAAGCCTTTCTGAGACAGGTCAGCATTCCGAGAGCCAGAACATCGACCTTCAGGATCTTGACGTTGTCGAGATCGTCCTTGTCCCATTCGATCATATAGCGATCCGGCATCGCCGTCTTCATGATCGGCACGACTTCATCGAGCCGATCCCGGGTGATGACGAAGCCGCCGACATGCTGGGTTAGGTGACGCGGAAATCCGAGGAGTTCGGACGCATAGCGCAGAACGTTTGATGTCACCGGATCCGAAATATCGAGCCCAGCCGCCTTGGCATCCCGCTCCGACAGATTATCCTCCGACCAGCCCCAGACCAGGCTGCTGATCGCCGCCTGGACGTCCTCCGAAAGCCCGAAGGCCTTGGAGACCTCGCGGCCGGCGGAACGAGTGCGATAGGTGGTGACGCCAGCCGTCAGCCCGGCATGCTCCTTGGTATATTTTCTGTAGATGTGCTGGATGACTTCTTCGCGGCGGTCATGCTCGAAATCCACATCGATGTCAGGCGGCTCGTCGCGATCCATCGAGATGAAGCGGTCGAAAAGCAGTGTGCTTTTGGTCGGATCGACTTCCGTGATCTCGAGGCAATAGCAGATGACCGAGTTGGCTGCAGAACCGCGGCCCTGGCACAAAATCTTCAATTCATAACGCGCATGCTGGATGAGCTTGTGGACCGTCAGGAAATAAGGCTCGTATTTCTTCTCCCGGATGAGATCGAGTTCATAGTCGATCTGGGTCTGGATTTGAGCAGGAACGCCATCCGGATAGCGCTTCTTAGCGCCCTCTTTCGTCAGACGTTCGAGGGTTTCATAAGGCGTCTCGCCGGGATCGTTTTCCGGCGGGTAATTGTGTTTCAGCTCATTGAGCGAAAACGAAAGCCTGCCGAAGAATGTCCCGGTATTGGCGATCGCCTCCGGATAATCGCGAAACAGCCGGGCCATTTCACGTGGGCCCTTGAGATAACGCTCGGCATTCGGAGCAAGAAGAAAACCTGCTTCGGCGATCGGAACATGCTCGCGGATCGAAATGACGATATCGGAAAGGGGTCGGCGATCCGTATGGTGATAGAGCGGCTGGTTGGTCGCGATGACAGCAATGCGGTGGCGGGCGGCGATTACGGAAAGTGCCGCGAAAACCTGCCTGTCGCGGCCATCATAGGCAGGCGCCAGCGCCACGTGAAACGCCTTGCCGAAACGGTTCCGGAACCGGGCGAGACAGGCTTCCAATTCCTGTTGGGCGACAGGCTCGACGGCAGCCGCCTGGCCGGGAACGAGGGCCAGCATCATCTCGTCCCCCCATTCCATGATATCCGCCTCGTAAAGCAGGCAGGATCCCTTTTCCGCTCTCAAATTTCCCGCACTCAGCAAACGGCAGAGATGCGCCCACCCTCGCCTGTTCTCAGGATAAGCAAGGATATCAGGCGTTCCGTCTGAAAAAACGAGACGGGCGCCCGGCTGAATCCGGATTGGATCGAGAATCTTCTCTTCCTCTCTGCCGTCGAGGTTCTTCTCGTGCCTTCTTCTGAATTTCTCTTCGATCTCCTGCGCCTGCGCATGCGCCCGGACGACACCGGCAACCGAATTCCGGTCGGCGATTCCAAGACCGGAAAGTTTCAGCGCCGCGGCCTGCACCACCATTTCCTCAGGTTTCGAAGCGCCCTCCAGAAAGGAGAAATTGGTGCGGGCGCCGATCTCGAAAAATGCAGGCGCCGCGCTCATGCGAAAATCCCGTGCATAAACCAGCGCGGCGGCGGCTCTTCACCGTAAAAGCCTTCGCGGTAAATCCAGAAACGATGCCCGGCATTGTCCTCGACACGGAAATAGTCACGCGTTTTGGCGGCGGCGCCATCGATCCACCACTCCATTGCAAGCCGTTCCGGGCCTTCGCTGCGCAGAACCTGATGCTGCAAGCGGCGCCACCGAAAACTTTGCGGCGGCCCTTCCGGAACTTCGGCGAGCAAGGCCTCCACCGGTTCCGGTCGGGCAAAAAGCCTCAGAGGCCGCTCGCTGCGAGCGGCGGAAAGACGGCTTCCCTCGCTCCTGCGATGCGCCGGAAAACTCTCCATGAGTGGGGTTATGATAACCGCACGCTCCGGCACATGGCTTTCACGGAGCTGAAAGCTTTGGAGACAGTCTGCGCCAAGGCGAGCCGAGACGCGGTCGATGAAAGCTGCAAGCGAGATCTCTCTTTGCCGGCCGCCGTCGAAATCGCCCTGCGTTCCTTCGAAGGGCTCATGGCGCACGACATTCAGCCGCAGGATCTCGAAACCATATCCGGCATCGAGATCGTCATGAATTGCCTGCAGACGCTGGGAAAAAAGATCCGCGATCCGCTTCGGCTCCCTGAGCGGCCGTGAAGCGCCGACCGAAATCCGGAAAACCCGGCCATCGACCCGAAACAGCACGAGTTCGAAGACGCGGCCGCCGGCGCCGCGGGCTTCCAGGGAGGGTTTCAGCGACACGGCGATCTGGCCGGCAAGGACGAGAATATCCTCTTCGGTGCCGATCGGCTCGGCCAGCCGCCGCTCGGCCGAAAGGCTCGCAACCGGCAGGCGCGGCGAAACCGGTTCCTCATCATGTCCGAGCGCCTGATCGAGCCGCAATAGCAGGCTTGCCCCGAAACGGCGGGTCAACGGCGCCCGCGGCGCATTCATGACATCGCCGATATATTTCAGCCCGAGCTTCTTCAGCGATGCCACGGTGTCTTCGTTCAGCCGAAGCGCGGCGACCGGCAGCGGCGCCAGCATATCCTCCATTTCCTCGTCTTCGATGACGCCGCCATTGCCAAAACGAGCGACGGCCGAGGAAAGGCCGGGCGAAGAGGAGATCGAACCCCGGACGTCGAGCCCCATATGGAAAAGCCTGAGCAGAATATCCTTCAGCAGCGCTCTCTCGCCGCCGAAAAGATGGGCACAGCCGCTAATGTCGAGAAACAGCCCGTCCCGTCCGTCGATCGCCACCAACGGCGTATAGCGGTCGCACCAGTCGGCGATGGCTTCGAGCAGCCGCGCATCGGCGGCCGGATCCTCCTCGACGATATCGAGTTTCGGATGCATGGCGCGCGCTTCCGCGACACCCTGGCCCTTCTTCAGGCCAAGCGCCTCCGCGGCCTCGTCCAGCGCCATCAGCCGCATGGCATTTTCGTGCTTTCCGGCGCAGACGATCGGCGCAGCCTCAGGACGCCCTCTCGAACGCCAGGAGAGGCCCCATTTTCTGCGGGCGATCCTGTCCGTCGAAAGGTGCGGAAAGCTGAGCGCCAGGATACGCTGACCGTTCGTCTGGAGTAAGAGCGTGCCTTGGCTCGTTGATGGGGAAAAACTGAC
The DNA here is from genome assembly GCF_017948245.1 of Rhizobium sp. NLR16a. Classification (NCBI taxonomy): domain Bacteria; kingdom Pseudomonadati; phylum Pseudomonadota; class Alphaproteobacteria; order Hyphomicrobiales; family Rhizobiaceae; genus Rhizobium; species Rhizobium sp. NLR16a. Next base: position 375,463 of record NZ_CP072868.1, read on the forward strand.
GTTCATGAGGGTTCCACTCCAGAAGAAGGGAGAGCGGAGCCGGGTTGCGGCTCTTCTCCAGGCTGAGATGAAAAACCGGATTGCCGATGCTGCCGGCAAGTCTCGATCCACCCGGCAGAGCCCGCATGCCGGCTGGCGCAGGCTCGGCAAGCAGCCGGAAGGCGGCGCTGCTCGCCTCCTCCTCTCCTGCCTGCCGAAGCAGGAAGAGCGGCCGGCCGGCCGCCTTGGCGCGAAGACCGAGCCGCCGGCTCTCGGTCAGACCGACATGCGCGGGATTGCCCCTGATCTCCAGGATGACCACCGAAAAGGCGCCGCTTTCCAGCGCGGTTTCCGCAAGCCAGAGCGCCTCATCGAGCTTGCGCGGCAAAGCCTGCAGGAAACGCTCAGGCCGCAGGCCGAAATCCTGCAGACCCACCGCATAGGGAAGGCCGGCCTCCATCGTCGAGACCGGATCGCCGATCCAGAGTATTGGCGAACAGTCGCTCGCCTCCTCCTCCACCCGCTGCAGCAGCGTTGCGGCCGCAAGGGCGAACCCACTGGCGGCTCCCGCATCCCGGAAAAGCGCCGAACGGATTTCCGTTATCGCATCGAGCGGCAGCCCGCCCTCCATCGCTTCGTCGAGCGATGCCACCCCAAACGACAAGCGCTGTCTGCGTCCATTCCGTTCCGCATCCTGCCGCCCGGTCTCACCCGAAGCCAGGGCTTCCCGCTCCGCTGCCGCAAGCGCCGGCGCAGGCTTTCCTTCCAGCTTGGCGATGGTTTCGCGGAGCGCAAAAAGCCGCTCGCGCGCCAGGGCGTTCTGCGCCATGGCGTTTACTCCGTCCGTATTGTTCCTGTTATGTTCTTATGGATTCCAGAGAGCTGAAGAAGAGTCAACAACCATTTTCTATGAATTTATTCCTGCCTTTGATTCCGCACTCGAAAATCGGCGGCAAAGGTTCTATATGGGCCCGCAAAGGAAGGAATATTCATGGCCCGCATAGACCTGAGCGATGATTGGCGGGACCGCCATGCGCCGACGATCAGCACTTTCGAGTCGCTGGCCATGGAGGCTTACAGCCATCTACCGGATGAATTCCGCCAACTGACGACCAATCTCACGATCGAGATTGAGGATTTTCCCGATGACGACGTTTTCGAGGATATGGCGCTGGAAACGCCTTTCGACCTGCTCGGCCTTTTCGAAGGCAGGGGAATTTCGGAGCGTTTCACCGTGGAAACCGGCGAAATGCCGAACCGCATTCGCCTCTACCGTCGCCCCATCCTCGATTATTGGGCAGAAAACGACGAGACGCTCGGCGATATCATCACTCACGTCCTGATCCACGAGATCGGCCACCATTTCGGACTGAGCGATGAGGATATGGAGCGGATCGAGGCCAGCGCCGAGGAAGCCGCCGAGCGCTGAAACCGTGCGTTCGGCAGAACGCGCTATTGCTCGGAGAGCTTCATCTCCGGATCGTAATCCTTGCCTTCGACAGTCTTGACGACGGCCTGGCCGCATTGCATCGCGCCGGTTGCGGCATTGAAGGCATAGGTCGGTGGGCCCTCCAGCGACCAGCCCTTGTTGAGGGCGGCGGTGACCTTGTGGCAGAAGGAAGCGTCGTCGGGGCCGGTCAGGAAGCGGTAGAGTTTCATCAGGCGGGCTTTCTTGCAGAAATCAGGCGAGCTTTATGAACCAGAGCTTCGGCCTGGACAAGATGCAGCCGTTCGATCATCCGCCCGTTCGCATTGATGACGTTCAGGCCTTGGGCAGCCGGATCGGCAAAGGCTGATATGATTGCCTGCGCTTCGGCAATCTCCTCGGGGCTCGGGCCGAAATGCCGGTTGGCGGCCGCAATCTGCGCGGGATGGATCAGCATCTTGCCGGCAAAACCCATGGCGCGCCCCTGCCCGCATTCGACATCGAAACCTTCGTCATCCCGGAAATCGTTGAAGACACTGTCGAGCGCATCAAGCCCATAGGCCTTGACCGCCAGAATGACCTGCATCAGCCAAGGCACGAGAAAGCTTCGCCCCGGCTGCGGCAGGACGCCGGTTTCCTTGCGCAGATCATTGAGGCCGACGACCAGGCAATCGAGCCGCGCCCCCAGCATGCAGCCGGCTTCAGCAATCGCTCCGGCATTCAGCACGCCGCGCGGCGTCTCGATCATGGCCCAGATGCGCAACTCCTCCGGGGCATCCGCATCGGCAAGCAGATCGCCGATGTCGGTGATATCCCGAGGCGCGTCCACCTTCGGCAGGAGAACGGCGTCGGGCAACAGCGCCTTGACCAGATCGAGATCTGCCGCCCCGAATCCGGATGACAAAGAATTGATGCGAATGATCCTTTCCTTGCCCTCGAGCGGCGGTCCGGCAAAAAAAGCACGCAGATTTTCCCGCGCATGGCCCTTGTTCTCGGGCGCGACGGAATCCTCCAGATCGAAAATAACCGCATCACAATCAAGGGAACGGCTCTTTTCGAGCGCGCGGAGATTGATGGCTGGCACGCTCAGCACCGAGCGGCGCAGACTTGCGGAGCGGAAAGGTTTGGTTTGGTTCATCATCCATTAGTGCCAAGCTTCGCAAAGCCCGGCAAGACAACAAAAAGCCATGCTTGCCTTGCAGAGAGGAAAAGGAAGGACCACATTCCTTTCTGTAGAAAGGTCTCAAACCCATGCAGAACATTCGCTCCATCTTCTTCATGCTGGCCGGCGCCACCTTCTTTGTCGCCATGCTGCTTCTCACCTTCTCGGTGACGCTTGCTGTCGGCGGCATCCTGACCGTGCTCATGGTCGGACGCGCGCTTTCGATGAAGATGAAGCCCGCTCCGGTCCGCGCCAAGGCAAACAACGGCAAGCCGGAGATGCGCATCTGGAACGACGGTCGCGGCACGATCATCGATCTCTGAGGCCTGCTTTCAAAAAAATTGGCGACACTGTCGCATCATGCTTCCGTGATACGTCTTTGAAGCAGCCGGGCATTCTGCCGGCGCTCAAAAACGATGGAGGACGTGCATGGATACGACGGAAAACAAGCCGGCCAAGTTACCGCCGGTGAAGAATGGCCTGCTGCCCTATCTGACGGTCGACGGCGCGGTGAAGGCCGCGGAATTCTACAAGAAGGCCTTCGGCGCCGAAGAGGCCCACCGGGTACCGGTCGATGAAAGCGGCCGGACGATGCATATTCATCTCTATATCAATGGCAGCTCCCTGATGCTGGCGGATGCCTATCCCGAACACGGCCATCCCTTCAAAGGTCATGAAGGCTTTGCCATCCAGCTTGTCATCGACGATATCGATTTCTGGTGGGATCGTGCGGTGGCCGCCGGCGCCGAAGTCGTCATGCCGGTCGAACTGATGTTCTGGGGTGACCGCTACGGCCAGCTTCGCGACCCGTTCGGCGTGCTCTGGGGCTTGAACGCGCCCGCCAAATAACCGGACGCGTACCGTCGCCAGGTCACGCGAAACGTCGCGTGGCCGCCATTTGAAAGCAGTTCGCGCAATAGTGTGCAGCGGTTTTGCGAGAACGACATGCGGCAGACCAGACCTAAAGCGTAGCAAGCGAATCTGAAAGATCGCGGTACGCTTTAGAAAGATTCTCCTTCATTTCGGCAAAAAACTGGACTAGATGCACATCCAGGAAAGTACATTTGCTGAAATGGAGCATGGGTCATGGATAAATTCGTGAAGCTCACGGGCGTTGCAGCGCCGCTGCCGGTCGTCAACATCGACACCGACATGATCATTCCGAAGGACTATCTGAAGACCATCAAGCGCACGGGTCTCGGCAAGGGCCTTTTCGCCGAAGCCCGCTACAATGAAGACGGCTCCGAAAATCCCGATTTCGTGCTGAACAAGCCAGCCTATCGCGATGCCAAGATCCTTGTCGCCGGCGACAATTTCGGCTGCGGTTCCTCGCGCGAGCACGCTCCCTGGGCGCTGCTCGATTTCGGCATTCGCTGTGTGATCTCCACCAGCTTCGCCGACATTTTCTACAACAACTGCTTCAAGAACGGCATCCTGCCGATCAAGGTCAGCCAGGAAGACCTCGACAAGCTGATGGACGACGCCTCGCGCGGCTCCAACGCCATCCTGACGGTCGACCTCGAGAACCTCGAGATCACCGGCCCCGATGGCGGCTCGATCAAGTTCGATCTCGACGAGTTCAAGCGCCACTGCCTGCTGAACGGCCTCGACGATATCGGCCTGACCCTGGAAAAGGGCAAGGCGATCGACGAGTTCGAAAAGAAGAACGTCGCGTCGCACCCTTGGGCCGCTTAAGCTCTGACCAATTGCCGATCGATTAAGCCGGGCTTTTGCCCGGCTTTTTCTTTATAGCGGCGCGCATCTCACGCGCGCAAAGGACGCTGTAACTGGCGCAGCTCAGAAAAACTTCTCTTTCCAGACCCTCAGTTTTTCCAGCGACACGCCGATTCCGCCGCAGACCTCGATCAGCGGATTGTCAAAACGCTGAAGCAGTCCGGCACGCACATCGGCAACGGCAAGGGCGGCGCCGCAGGCCGGCTCGACGAGGATGCGATGCGCATCGGCAAATTTCAGGCAGGCGGCGATGGCATCGGCGTCGCTGACGACAACGCTTTCGATCGGGTGCTGCTTCGGCAGCTCGAAGACATGCTGCGCCACCTGCTTTGCGCCGAGCGACGTTGCAATCGAGGTGATCGCTGGAAGCGAGATGCGTTCATTGGCCTTGAGGCTGGCATGAAACGAAGCCGCCCCTTCGGTTTCGACGGCGATGACGGGAATGTCGGAAAGCCCGTTCCGTTTCAGCCCCTCGACAATGCCGGCCAGCAGCCCGCCGCCGCCGACGCTGGTGACGACACAATCGAATGTCACGCCCTTCGCCACCACCTCGTCGATCAGCGTGGCATGACCATCCCACAGAAGCGGATGGTCAAAAGGGTGCACATAGGTCGCCTTACGGCTCTCTGCGAGCTCGACCGCATGAGCGTTGGCTTCATCGAAAGCCGAACCATGGACGAGAACATTGGCGCCGGTTGCGGCAATCGTCTGCCGCACATCGGCCGCCGTCGTCTCCGGCACGACGATCGTGACCGGCACGCCGAGCGCCCGGCCGGCATAAGCCGCAGCAATGCCGGCATTGCCGCCGGAGGCGCAGAAGATCTCGCGGGCACCATCTTCCACCTCGTGCTGGCACAGCCGGCCGACACCGCGCAGCTTGAAGCTGCCGGAAGGCTGTAATGCGTCGAGCTTCAGCCAGAGCGGCTTGCCGCTGGCGCTATAGCCAGGGGATGTCCGAACCAGAGGCGTGTCGAGATGGAGAGGTGCTGAAGCCATGGGAACCTCCAGGAAATGAAACTGTGACGGCTGTTCTAATCCGTTTGCGGCCACAGGAGCAACCATCGCGACCGGAAATGAAGCGTACCGATTCACCGCTTCTCTCGCTTGAAATGCCCATTTCCGGGGTCTAAGAAACCGCAACTTGTTTTTCCAGGAGGGTTTCATGACAGCGCGCAATCTTTTCCTGCTGCCGGGTGACGGCATCGGTCCCGAGGCCATGGGCGAGGTCCGCAAGATCATCGCCTATATGAACGAGGCAATGAATGCCGGTTTCGTCACCGATGAAGGTCTTGTCGGCGGTTGCGCCTACGATGCCCATGGCGCGGCGATCTCGGAAGCCGACATGCAGAAGGCGCTTGCCGCCGATGCCGTTCTGTTCGGCGCCGTCGGCGGGCCGAAGTGGGATAGCGTGCCTTACGACGTGCGCCCGGAAGCCGGTCTGCTACGCCTGCGCAAGGATCTGCAACTCTTCGCAAACCTGCGCCCTGCTATCTGCTACCCGGCGCTCGCCTCGGCCTCGTCGCTGAAGCCGGAACTGGTCGAAGGCCTCGACATCCTGATCATCCGCGAGCTGACAGGCGGCGTCTATTTCGGCGAGCCGAAGGAGATCATCGACCTCGGCAACGGCCAGAAGCGCGGCATCGACACGCAGGTCTACGATACCTACGAGATCGAACGCATCGCCGGCGTCGCCTTCGAAATGGCCCGCACAAGGCAGAACCGCGTCTGCTCCATGGAAAAGCGCAACGTCATGAAGTCGGGCGTGCTCTGGAACCAGGTCGTGACCGAAACGCACAAGGCGAAATATTCCGACGTCCAGCTCGAACACATGCTGGCCGACGCCGGCGGCATGCAGTTGGTGCGTCAGCCCAAGCAGTTCGACGTCATCGTCACCGACAATCTTTTCGGCGACATGCTCTCCGACGTCGCCGCCATGCTGACCGGGTCCCTCGGCATGCTGCCGTCGGCCTCGCTCGGCGCGCCTGACGGCAAGACCGGCAAACGCAAGGCGCTCTACGAGCCGGTGCACGGCTCGGCCCCGGATATCGCCGGCAAGGGCATCGCCAATCCGATCGCCATGATCGCCTCCTTCGCCATGTGCCTGCGTTATTCCTTCAACTTGGTGAAGGAAGCCGACAACCTGGAAAGGGCGATCGCCAACGTGCTCGACAAGGGCATTCGCACCGGCGACATCATGGCCGATGGCGCAAGGCAGGTCGGCACTGTCGAGATGGGCGATGCGATCCTCGCCGAGTTCAAGGCGCTTTCTGCCTGATATATTTCACGTGAAACAGTTCAGCCCTTCGCATCACCCATGCGGAGGGCTTTTTCATGTAAGGACGAGCAGCCGCAACCGGGTCGGTCGAATTATCCGACACGGACTATTCTCAGCCACAATCTCGTGTATTTTTGCGCCGAATTTTAACCCGGCAAAATCGAACGGACGACAGGATGCGGGCATTTTGGGCTTCCCTTGATAGGCGCTGGCGCCGCGGCGGCGTCGGCATGCCGCCCTTGCGCTGGCAGGCCTGCCTCTTCATCACCATCAATGCCGTGGTTCTTTCCATGCTGCTCTTCGATGCCCCGGTCGGCGCCAGCGAACGCCCTGCGGCGGTGAAGCAGCTCGGCCAGCTGCTGACCGGCTTCGGCGATTCTGCCTGGCTGATCTGCATCAGCATTCTGCTCTTCTTTCAGGGCAGGGCGGGTTACAAGCTTTTAAAGACCGCGCGCTCCAAGGCGCAGGCGCTTTATGTCAGCTGGATCGGCGCCTATCTGTTCACAACTGTCGTCTTCTCCGGGCTTCTTGCCAATCTCCTGAAACGGGCGATTGGAAGGGCGCGTCCCGATCACTTCCACGATTACGGCATGTTGTCCTTCACGCCCTTTTCGGGCCATGCCGCTTTCGAAAGCTTTCCCTCCGGCCATTCGACGACGGTCGGCGCCTTCTTTGCCGCTTTTGCATTGCTGTTTCCGCGCTACCGCATTCTCTTCATCGCCTGCGCCATCTGGCTTGCCATGACGCGTGTCATGGTAGGCGCCCATTATCCAAGCGACGTCATCGCCGGCCTTGCATTCGGCGGCTGGTTCTCGCTGCTGACGGCCATCGTCTATGCCCGCTGCGGACTTCTTTTTAAGCTGGCGCCGGATGGCTGGCCTCTCGCCAAACGCCTGTTTCCGGACATGGAAAAGCCCGGCGGCTTGTGAGCGCCGGGCCTTTCGCCTGCATGCTTAGCGCAAAGCGCCTCAATCCATGGCGTGGATATCCCTGTTCTTCGTTTCGGGCAGGAAGATCAGGCCGATCACCAGCGTGATCGCCGCAAAGACGATCGGATACCAAAGACCGTAATAGATATCACCCGCGGCAGCGCTCATCGCGAAAGCCGTCGCTGGCAGCAGGCCGCCGAACCAGCCGTTGCCGATATGATAGGGCAGCGACATGCCGGTGTAGCGGATGCGGGTCGGGAAGAGCTCGACCAGGAGGGCCGCGATCGGGCCATAGACCATCGTCACATAGATGACGAGGACGAACAGGATGGCGATCGTGCCGATCCAGTTGACCCGGGTGGGGTCAGCGGTCATGGCGAAGGCGCCGCCATTGGCGATGTTGTAGACTGCCATGTCGGTGACGCCATTGGCCTCGTCCGCCGTTAGCAGCTTGCCTTCGACCAGCTTGGCTGCCGGCACGGTTTCCTTGTCGCCGGCGCGCACCGCATCGGCGTTGAGCGCCAGTTCCGGATTGGCGGCGATGAAGGCATCGAGCTTGCTATCCGGCACCTTGGCGGCCCCGCGCTTCAGCGGATAGCCGGCATCGTGGAGCGCAATGTTGACGCCTTTTTCGAAGGCGGCGGTCATGCCCTTCGCCTTGTCGCCGGCAGCAACAACGTCGAAGCTGGTAATCGTACCGTTACCGACCTTCACCGTCGCCGGCTGTCCGGCGGGACCAGGCACGACGTCATAAGGCACCGAGTTCTTCGTCAGGAATGCTGTCGCCACATCGCAGGAACTGGTGAATTTCGACGTGCCCGTCGGGTTGAACTGGAATTTGCAATCCGACGGATCGGCCGTGACCGTTGCGCGGATCGACGCCTGCGCTTCGGCAAGTGCGGGGTTCGCCGTCCAGGTCATCGCCTTGAACAGCGGATTATAGGTCACCGCCGCGATGAGAAGGCCTGCCATGATGATCGGCTTGCGGCCGATCTTGTCGGAAAGACCGCCGAAGATGACGAAGAACGGCGTGCCGAGGAAGAGCGCAATGGCGACCATGACATTGGCCGAGAACAGATCGACCTTGAGCACGTTCTGCAGGAAAAACAGCGCATAGAACTGGCCGCCATACCAGACGACCGCCTGGCCCATGGTGGCGCCGAGAAGGGCGATGAGCGCGATCTTGGCGTTCTTCCATTGCCCGAAGGCTTCGGTCAGCGGCGCCTTGGAGCCCTTGCCTTCCGCCTTCATGCGCTGGAACGCAGGCGATTCGTTCATCTTCAGACGGATCCAGACGGAAATGCCGAGCAGCACGACTGAGACCAGGAACGGAATGCGCCAACCCCAGGCTGCGAATTGAACCGGGCCCATCAGGGACTGGACCAGGATGATGACGATCAGCGACAGGAACAGGCCGAGCGTCGCCGTCGTCTGGATCCATGAGGTGAAGTAGCCGCGCCGTCCATTCGGCGCATGTTCGGCGACATAGGTTGCCGCGCCGCCATATTCACCGCCGAGCGCCAGACCCTGCAGCAGACGCAACCCGATGAGAATGATCGGGGCTGCGATGCCGATGGTGGCCGCACCCGGCAGGATACCGACGAGGAAAGTCGACATGCCCATGATCAGGATCGTCACCAGGAAGGTGTATTTGCGGCCGACGAGATCGCCAAGACGGCCGAACACCAGGGCGCCGAAGGGACGCACCAGGAAGCCGGCGGCAAAGGCGAGCAGCGTGAAGATATTGCGCGTTGCCTCGGGGTATTGGGTGAAATAGGTCGCGCCGATATAGGTGGCGAGCGAACCGTAAAGATAGAAATCGTACCATTCGAAAACGGTGCCGAGCGAAGAAGCGAAGATGACCTTCTTCTCTTCGCCCGTCATCGGACCGGCCTTCGCGCCGTCGATGCTTGCGACATTTGCCATTGTCTGTCCTCCACAGAGTGATGAGCAACGCGCGCGACCTACTCTCCTCAAAGCAAATCCCCGGCCGCGACACGCCTGACGAGAGTGTGCCAGAAAACATGGCCCGCAAAGAGAGAGGCTTTGGGATTATGACTTTAGTCTAATGGCAGCGCTTTTGGCGGGCGGGAAGTCGTCTGCTGGCTCTGTTCACGCCCTCAGCGCCTGCGCCGGCGATTGCCGGTAGGCGAGCACCGCCGGCAGTGCGGCGAGCAGTGCGGAAAAGGCGAGCAACACCCCTGCAAGCCCACCATCTTCGCGGGCGAAGCCGACGGGCATGGCGATGCCGCTCGTTTGCGAGAACATGCCGGACAAGCCAAGCGCCGCGGCAAATCCAAGCCCGAATCCGAGCGCGATCCCAACTGCCACGAGCGCGAAGAATTCCAACCAGACGATGCCGAAGATCGCACTTCGTGGGGCGCCGAAGGCCCTCAATGCGCCGATCTGGCGGCGGCGCTGACCGATATGGATGACCGTGACCAACACCAGCGAGGCTGCGACGAGAGCCTGCGCGCCGGAAGCGACCGCGACGAGGATCTGCTTGGCGTCGCCGAGCGTGGCATAAAGATTGGTCAGCACCTCGCCGGGGAAGACGGCGACGGTATTGCCGCTGCGATAGTCCTGCCGCAGCTTGTAGGCATCGGCGATCGTCTTCGGCTTGACGAGGATGGCGGGAAGGCCGGGAGCATTCGCGGCCCATTTCTCGTCGAGCACGGCAGCCGGGTCGATTTCGCCATGATGTTCCTGATGCGCATGCGCGTCGTGATCGGCGCTCGCCGGCTCATGATCGTCTCCAGGCTCCTCGTGTTCCTCCTCCCCAAGGCCATGGATATGCCAGACGGCCTGGATCGGAACGAGAATGGCTCGGTCCCAGGCTGTCCCCGTCGACCGCAGGCGGCCGGCAACGTGGTAGACGAGTTCGGTGTGGGTCTCGCCGCCTTCTTCCGCTAGGCCATGCCTCGGCTTGATCTCGCCGCCGAGCGAAAGCTTGACGGCCGAGCCGATCACCGCCTCTCCCTCGCGGGCGAAAACCTTCCCCTCGGCAAAGCCGCCCGACAGCCTGTCCGCCAGGGTCGCAGTCGTGCCGACGATCGGATAGGCGGAGAACGAGTCGCCGAAGCCGATCGGTGCCGCCCAGTCGACACGGGGATCGGCGGCAAGCCTGGCCAGCACCTCGCCCGGCATCAGCGGCAGGGGCGAGGGCTGCAGGAAGACGGAGGATAAAACGAGCTGTGTCTCGCTGCCGCCGGCGCCGATAACGAGATCGAACTTGTCGGCGGCGCGGGCGCTGCCGAGGCGAAGCGCTCGCTCCTGCAGGACAACGGAGACGCCGAGCGCCGTCGCAAGCGCCACCAGCAGCACCACCACCAACGACCCCGCCCAGAGGCGGCGAAGATCGGAAAGGATGAAGCGGATCATGCAGCCTCTCCCGCCGTTGCCGCGGAATCGTCGCTGATCCGGCCCGAGCCGAAGGTGATGCGCCGGTCGAGCCGGCTTGCCAGGCGCTGATCGTGCGAAACGACGATCAGCGTGCTGCCCTCGGCAATGGCAAGATCGAGGAGGAGATCGCCGACGGCCTCACCGCTTTCGGCATCGAGGCTCGCGGTCGGTTCGTCGGCGATGATGACGCCGGGCTTGCGCAACAGCGCCCGGCCGATCGCCACGCGCTGCATCTCGCCGCGCGACATTGTTTCGATCTTCTGGCCCGGGCGGGAAAGACCGACAGTGGTCAAAAGCACATGCGCCCGCTCCATGACGTCAGCTGTGGCGGCCCTGGCAAGCCGCGCCGGCAGAAGCACGTTTTCCAGCGCCGACAGGCCCGGGAAAAGATGGAACTCCTGCATGACCAGGCCGATATTGGCAGCGCGGAACCGGTCGCGCCCGCTTTCGGAAAAACTGGCGATATCCTCGCGGTTCCAGCGGATGCGGCCTTGGCGTGTCCGCTCCAGCCCGGCAATGATGTTGACGAAGGTGCTCTTGCCGGAGCCGGACGCTCCCGTGATGGCGACCCTGCTGCCGGCCTTGATCGACAGGCGGCCGATTGCCAGCGCCGGCGAGGACAGGCCTGGAAAGGTGATGGCAAGGTTTTCGATATCGAGAGCGAGCATATCGGTTCAGACAGCGGAATATTCGGCTTGGCGGATGCGCAACAGACTGACGAAGCCGGTTTCCGGATCCGTCCAGGAACCGTATTCCAGCGTGCCGCGCACTTCGATCGTCTGGCGCGGCTGCACGAATGTCTGCTTCTCCGCGAGATACACGACGACGATATTATCCGGCCAATCCGCATCCGAAGAGCAGAAGGGGCAGAGCGACATTGGCACCTCGGTCAGCACGAAGAACTGCGCCTCGGCCTTCAGTGGCGGCGCCATGAAGCCTTTCATGCTGATGTCCTGGCCGGCAAGACGCTTCACCTTGTCGGAGAATTCGAGGCCCAGCACGCCGAACTTGCCGTAGAGCTCGTCGAAGGAAAGCGATGGCTCGACAGCGCGACCAGCAGACGCCGTAAAAGGGAACGCAATGGCGGCGGCGATCAACCGTCGGCGGCTGAGATGCAGCGAAGGGAATATATCCATGGTGATCTCCAGGAAGCAAATCCCGGCCTCTAGCATCGGCCCGAAATCGGAACGATTTTCGAAAGCACGATGCTAGCTTCAAAGTGTTACAGCGTCCTTTTGCGCGTCTGAAAGACGCGCGGCGCTGTAAGCGGCCGGGATAGATGATCGACGAAAGAGGCAAGGCCGGCAAGCTGCCCCGCAGGATCGGTTTCCGATCAGTTCGTCTGCTTGGCGCCGAGCGCGAAGGCGTCGGCGAGCACACGGTAGACGTCGCTCTGTTCGAGGTAGCCATGGAAGCCTTCAGCGCCCGGGCCGGCCGACTGCAGGACGACGTCGTCGACCGCATGAACGCCGCTCTCGCTGCTCTTCGGAAGATTGCCCTGCACGAAGACGGCGCCGGGAACATCCTTATACTGCTCGTTGGCGACATATTCCTTCTTTTCGTTCTGGACAGCCGGAACGAAGGGACCGTCGAGCTTCGGACGGAAGGTCTCGTAGTGATCGGGGCCATTGTTGGCACTCAGGAACAGGCGGCGGCTGACGTCGATCTTGTCGGGATAGCCGTCGCCATTTTCGTCCTTGTAGTTCGAGAAGCCGGCTTCGGCATAGGTGCCAACCTTTTCGCGCATTTCCGTACCCGGCTTCTCGTCATCGACGGTTCCGATGATCGAAACACCATGCGTGTGGTCGCCGGTAACGACGATCAGCGTGTCCGGATGCGCCTTCTGGAATTCGCGGGCAACGCCGATCGCCTGGTCGAATTCGATGGTATCGACAACGGCGCGATCCCAATCGAGCGGATGGGACATCTTGTCGATCGAGGAGCCTTCAACCATCAGGAAGAAACCATCCGGATTCTTGGAGAGGCGGTCGAGCGCGGCCTTGGTCATGTCGACGAGGCCCGGCTGGTTCGGGAACTTGTCGACAGTGCCCTTCTTCAGGAATTCGCGGTCGAGCGTCACGTCCATATTGCCGGTGTGGAAGAGACCGAGGAGATTGCCTTCAGCCGACGCATTGGCGGCGAGTTCGTTCTTGTCGGTCGCAAGCTTGTAGCCGGCATCCTGGAACAGCTTGATGTAATCCTGATTGTCCTTGCGCTTGGAACCGGCGACCTCCTTGCCGAGGAAATAGGCCGAGCCGCCGCCCAGCAGGACTTCCGGCTTGACGTCGAGCAGCATGCCGACGACGTCGGCCTTGTCGCCGCGGTTGCGGGTATGGGCAACGACAGCAGCCGGCGTAGCGTCTTCGACTTCAGATGTCGCAACGATGCCGATCGACTTCTTCGTCGTACGGCGGACGGCTTCGCCGAAAGTTTCGACACGCGGATCGTCGAGCGAAGATGGTGTACGGTCCGCGTAGACGCCGATCGCGTTGACGGCTGTCTTATGGCCGGTCATGAAGGCCGACATGGTGTTGGCCGAGTCCGTGGCAACGGCATTCGTCGCCGACGTGCCGATGAAAGCCATGCGATCGAGATCGTCCATGTTCAGACGGCCATTCGCCTTACCTTCGGTCATGCCCTTGGACATGATGCGGGCGGCGGTGCGATGCGCGACGGAAAGCCCGTCGCCGAGCATGAAGATGATATTCTTGGCCTTCGGCTGGGCAGCGGTTTCGTAAACGTTCCAGGTGACGGACTTGGTTTCGTCGCCGGCAGCGACTTCGATCTTGTAGTCGCCCGGAACGGAAATCTTCAAGCCGCGCAACAGCAGAGCGGAGCCGAGAGCCTTGTCTTCCTTGCCCTTTTCCAGCTCGATGAACTGCGCTTCGCCCCCGAGAACGCTCTTGTAATCCTGGCCGTTGACCGTGATCTTCACGTCCTCAGGCTTGACCTGCTTGTTGAGCTCGACCTTGAAATCGAACGGCGAGCCGACAAGGATCGTGGCGCGATCGAGCGGATAGACCGTCGTCGCCTGAGCGGCGCCCGCAAGGATGGTGGTGGCCGCAAAGGCGGCAAGAAGCGTACGCATGGAAAACCCCCGTTTTCGGTGCAGACATTGACAACCGAGCCGGGATACCTCCCTGGGATGACAGCGGCATGACAAAACGTCGCAGCATCGCGGCGGCCGCTTTCGCCCTCCGCCTCCGAGCGCAAAAACCTTGACTCCTGTGGAAAACCTTCTAAGAGCAACAGCGGAAAAGGAATCTCCATGGTTCGCGACGAACACGCCATTGCCGCATGCAATGACCGGGCACAGGTTGCCGGGGTGGACATTGCCGTTCCGGTTTCTGCCAAAACCAAGGCCAAAACGACGACGAAAACCGTCTGACGTCTCTGGCCTGCCGCTCTCTCCCCGGCTCGGCTGGGGACAGGAAGACGCGATCCGTCGCGCCTTCCCCTCACCGGACAAGAGGAGAGAAGAGAAAGAGAGCTTGAGAAATGGGTTTCAAAGTAGCAATTGCAGGAGCCACCGGAAATGTCGGCCGGGAGATGCTCAACATCCTCTCCGAACGCGGCTTCCCCGCCGATGAGGTCGTGGCGCTCGCCTCCTCGCGTTCGCAGGGCACTGAGGTGTCCTACGGGGACCGGACGCTGAAGGTCTCCAATCTGGAGAATTACGATTTCTCCGATACCGATATCTGCCTGATGTCGGCCGGCGGCGAGGTCTCGAAGAAATTCTCCCCCAAGATCGGCCAGCAGGGCTGTGTCGTCATCGACAATTCCTCGGCCTGGCGTTACGACGCCGACGTGCCGCTAATCGTGCCGGAAGTGAACCCGGACGCCGTCACGCAGTTCACCAAGCGCAACATCATTGCCAATCCGAACTGCTCGACCGCGCAGCTGGTGGTTGCGCTGAAGCCGCTGCACGACTTCGCCAAGATCAAGCGTGTCGTCGTCTCCACCTATCAGTCGGTCTCCGGCGCCGGCAAGGACGGCATGGACGAGCTCTTCAACCAGACGCGCGCCGTATTCGTTGCCGATCCGATCGAGAACAAGAAGTTCACCAAACGCATCGCCTTCAACGTCATCCCGCACATCGATAGCTTCATGGAAGACGGCTACACCAAGGAAGAATGGAAGGTGCTGGCCGAGACGAAGAAGATGCTCGATCCGAAGATCAAGGTGACCTGCACGGCGGTGCGTGTGCCCGTCTTCATCGGTCATTCGGAATCGGTCAACATCGAATTCGAGAACGAGATCACCGCCGACCAGGCCCGCGATATCCTGCGCGATGCCCCGGGCTGCCTCGTCATCGACAAGCGCGAGAACGGCGGTTACATCACGCCTTATGAATCCGCCGGCGAAGATGCGACCTATATCTCGCGCATCCGCGAGGACGCGACGGTCGAAAACGGCCTCAATATGTGGGTGGTCTCCGACAACCTGCGCAAGGGCGCGGCGCTGAACGCCATCCAGATCGCCGAGCTGCTCGTCAATCGCGGCCTGGTCAAGCCGCGCAAGCAGGCAGCCTGATACCATTTGTAAACCATAAGATGTTAAAGCCCTGCTCGTTGAGTGGGGCTTTTTCCGGGGCAAATACGACTGTATAAGCGCTCGCTAAACGGTGATCGTGACAAAATCGCGAGTGGCTGGCATTCTCTTGCCCGCTTAAAAACTATGCAGATCGAGAGCGGGGTTTCTCAATGCGCATGACAAAGTTGTTTCTGGCGGCCGCTGCGGCAATGGGCGTCCTCCACGCGGTACCGGCGTTCGCGCAAGGACTGCAATGTGGCAATACCAGCGCCGGCTTCGACGCCTGGGTCGCCGATTTCAAGCAGACGGCAGCGGCCAATGGCGTCAGCCAATCGGTGCTCAGCCGCGCCTTCGCCAACGTCAACTACAACAAGCCGACGATCGCCGCCGATCGCGGCCAGAAAAGCTTCAAGCTCTCCTTCGATGCCTTCATGCAGAAGCGCGGCGGTGCCGCCGTCATTTCCCGCGGCCGGTCGATGAAAGCGGCCAACCAGGCCCTTTTTTCCTCGATCGAACGCCGCTTCGGCGTTCCCGCCGGTCCGCTGATCGCAATCTGGGGCATGGAGACCGGTTTCGGCAGCTATATGGGCAACCAGCATACGCTGTCGGCTGTGTCGACCCTTGCCTATGACTGCCGTCGTTCGGACTATTTCACCGATCAGCTCTATGCTGCGCTTCAGCTGGTCTCCGAAGGTTATCTGAGCCCGCAGGCCAAGGGTGCCGCCCATGGTGAAATCGGCCAGACGCAGTTTCTGCCACGCAACGTCGTGCGCTTCGGCGCCGACGGCGACGGCGACGGCCGGGTCGACATGGTCGGCTCCCGCGCCGATGCGCTGGCCTCGACCGCAAATTTCCTCAAGGGCCACGGCTGGCGTGCCGGCGCCGGCTATCAGCCGGGAGAGCCGAATTTCGCTGCGATCCAGGGGTGGAACGCCGCCAGCGTTTATCAGCAGGCGATCGCCTATATCGGCCAACAGATCGACGGCGGCAGATAAGCCTTCATTGACAGCCAGGCTTTTGGAAACGCCGCTGCGAACGCGGCGTTTTTCATATGCGGGAATCAAAACTGCCGCCCGATGCCGTCTTGCGTCGCTCCTCCTGCGGCGGGGCCGGCACGACCGGCCCCGACACGACGCAATTGCGGCCGGAAGCCTTGGCGGCGTAGAGCGCGAGATCGGCGCGTTTGACCAGATCCTCGAAGTTCCGGTTGGCGGCGTCGTTTGCCCGGCCGGCGCATCCGAAGCTCGCCGTGACCTTGAGGAAATCGCCACTCGCAAGCGGGATTTCCGCCGTCTCGATCGCCCGTCGCACGCGCTCGGCGACGATTGCGGCTTCGTCGGGCGTCGAATCCGGTAAAAGAGCCAGGAACTCCTCGCCCCCATGGCGCACCAGGAGATCGAAGGAACGAAAATTCTGGCGCGCAACGCCGGCAACGTGCCGAAGCACGGCGTCGCCAGCGTCATGGCCATGGACATCATTGATCTTCTTGAAATGATCGAGATCGAAGAGAACGACGGAAATCCAGTGCGAGCCGTGCTCGGCCTGCGTAAGGAGCGCCGAGGCGGCGACCTCGAAGCCGCGCCTGTTGTAGAGCCCCGTCAGAAGATCGGTTTGAGCAGCGTTACGCAACTCACCCACCAACGTTTCCCGGTCCCGAGTAAGCTTGTCGATCAGCCGAAGCCCTCTTGCCGCCAGTACCATCACCAGCGTGGCGAGGATGAGCAGGCCTGCACACAGCGCCAGAATCTGCGTCAGGTGTATGTGCGAGAGGGTAGAAAACTGTTCGCCAGTCTCGTGAATATCACTCGCGGCCTCCACCATCTTTTGCTGAAGGAAAGCCATGCGTTCGCGCTGTGCGGCCGCCCAGGCGTCGCCCATTGCGCGCGACGGCCGCGAGCCGGCGAGAATGGCGTCGGTGATCGCATTCGCCTTCATCTGGTCGCTGCGACCGAGATAGGCAACGATGTCGCGCACGACCGGCGCTGAGGAATGGAAGACCATGTGATCCATGCCGGCACCGAGCATGGTCTTGCCCTGAATGAACAGTTCAATCGGAAATCTGGCGGAAACGTCTTGATCGAGGTAGCGGGTGCCAATCCCGGTGATCAACCTTTCGCCGTAGTAGGTGAGCAGGATGCCCATCAACTGGTTGGATTTTTCAAGCAGCACCGGGTCGCTGATCAGCGGTGAAAGTGCGTCGACGACGGCAAGCTGCTTGAGAGCCGCATACCAGTAGATGGAGCCGGGGTTGCTGCCGGAGTAACGGCCCTGGTCGACGGCGCTTCGCGCGGCGATGATGCGGCTATAGGCAAGGCTGAGGGCCGCCAATTCATCTGCAAGCCCTTGATCGAGCGTATCGCGCGACGGCAAGCTGGCATAGAAAGCATGGCGTTCGCGATCCAGCGTCAGCCGGCTTTGCTGCATGTCGACAGCAGTCCCGCTGCTGGGATGCGCGAGATAGCGGCGAGTGGCATCGATTTCGCTCAGGATTTCCGTGGCCGCGATCGACCCGCCGCGCGCAAGTACGTCGGCGAACCGCCGGTCGTTCTCGAGATCTCGGTATTGCAAGATGGAAGTTCGGAGGACAAAAACGCCTTCAATGAGCATGAAGACGAAGGGCAGCAGGATGGCGGCCAGGATAACCTTTTTGATGGTTTCAAACTTCATCGCCAATCGCCACGTAATCAAATGCCGGTCGTGTGCAGCCGATTAGAAGCTTAACAGCAATCCTTAAAAAACTGATAAACCGGTCCGCTCCTAGATTTCGGGACGGATGAAATCGCGTGTTTCAGCGTCCATGACCCAGAGCTCGCCGGTCGAGATATCGAACCAGGCGCCATGAAGGTGCATTTTTCCTGCGTCCTCGAGCGCCTTTATTTCCGGGAAGGTTCTGAGATTGTTGATCGAATTGCGGATGGAGACACGCTCCAGCGCCGTCTGTCGCTCAGCCTCGGTCATCACGTCGTTGCTCTGGATTTGTTCGGCTGCGGGTTTGACCAGCGACATCCACCGACCGATGAAATCGCCGGGCGACAACGGCTCGGCGTTCGGATCGAGTGCCGCGCGGATGCCGCCGCAACGGCCATGGCCCATTACGACGATGTCCGAGACCTTCAGCGCCTGCACGGCAAATTCAAGAGCGGCCGATGTCGAATGGAAATGACCGTCCGGCTGGTAGGGCGGCACCATATTGGCAACGTTGCGGATGACGAAAAGCTCGCCCGGGCCGGCATCGAAGATCAGCTCGGGAGCCGCACGTGAGTCCGAACAGGCAATGACCAGCGTGCTCGGGTTCTGGCCGTTTTCAGCAAGTTGCCTATACCTGTCGCGGGCGTCGGCATAACGCCCGTTCATAAAGTTGCGATAACCGTTCAGAAGGGTGTTTGGAAAACGCTGCATGCCTCTGGATTAGCGCGCGCGGAAGACAAGATCAACTGCCGCACCGCAAAATGCGCACATTGACAAATGCGTCATTTTTTCCGCCGCTGCACCGGGTGCACGAGCCGGCGCATCTGCACCATGGCCATCGGCGTCGACAGGCTGAGCGCATCGCTGGCCAGCATCAGCTCGTTGCTGCCTCGCTTGACCGCACGCGCAAGCACTTCGAACACGCTGGCGGTGGCAAGCTGCAACGCCTTTTCATCCTCGAGGCCGGAGAGCAGGCGCGACAGGAAAACGGCGGCCAGCAGGTCACCGAGACCATTCGGCGGGTTCTCGACGACGCGGTGCTCGGCAAGAAGCGCGTGGCGGCCGGAAAGGTAAAGATTGCCGGTACCGCCCGCCATCATCGGGACCGCCGAGGTGACGAGCATGCGTGACGGCCCAAGCGCCAGCGCCGCCTCCATGATTGCGCTGTTGTCATCGAGCGCTGCTCCCGACAGCCAGGCGAGCTCGTACCGGTTCGGCGTTGCGAGCGACGCGAGCGGAATGAGATGATCCCGAATGGCCTCGGCCGTCGCTTCCGGCACGTAGAGGCCGCCGAGGTCGCCCATGACCGGATCGCAGACATAAAGCAGTTCGGGATTGTTTTGCCGGAGCGCAGCGATCAGCCGAGCGACCGAGCGTGCCTGGGCGGCATTGCCGAAGTAGCCCGAAAGCACCGCCCTGACTTCGCCGATCCAAGGTGCGCGGATCAGATCGTCGATCGCCGCATCGAAATCCGCTTCGGCAAATGTCAGCCGCGTCGAACGGCCATGGCCGGGATGCCAGGGCAGAACGATCGTCGGCAGTGCCCAGACCGGATGGCCGAGCGTCTCCAGCGCAAACACCGCCGCCCGATTGCCAACCGAGCCACGCACGACATGGCTGGAAATAACGATGACTGCGCCCGCTGCATTTTCCGACATTAAACCGAGGTCCGAATGATGATGGCGTTTGATGATCTTTTTGACGCCGGGCTGTCAACCATTCTTCACGTGAGCGTGGAAAAGTGCGGCGGAAGAGAAAACAAAAAGAGAGCCGTTCACGCTTGTTTTGGCTACGAAATCGGAAAAATCTCCGACATTTCCCCATCTCCGGCGTCAAAAAAGCATCAAAACCATCCGGCTGGCCCCCATTTTAGAGATTTTTTCGAAGAATCTTCTGCTAGCTTGCAGAAAATCAGTCTATTGCGGGAGGCGATCCATGGCTGCCAGAAACAATCCCAAACGAGAAAAACAGATTGAGGGCGCGCGAAAGATCGCCAGGGAGAGGGGCGAGGCCCATCTCGATCCGGAAATTCTCTTCGGCCGGGCAAGCAATGACGATCTCGAACGCTACACGCCCGAAATGCTGGCGCTTTCTGCCGTGCATTCGGCAAAAGAACTTGCCGCCTGGAACGCCAAGACGCCGCGCGTCAGCATCGACACCATCGGCGGTGTGACGCCTGACGGCATTGCCGTCTCGGTGCTTTCGGTGACCGACCGGAATATGCCCTTTCTCTATGAATCGGTCATGGGAGAAGTGACGAGCACCCATCGCGATCTCTTCATGGCCGTACATCCCATCCTGGTGATGGAAGGAGACAAGGCTCCCGGGCTCTATTCCGCCGACCAGCCGAGCGATCCCGCCACGCGGGTCAGCCATATCCAGCTTCATATCGCGCCGCTCAATTCCAACCAGGCGGCCGATCTCGTCAAACGTATCCAGATGGTGCTCGAACAGGTCCGCCTGTCGGTTTCGGACTGGAAGCCGATGCTTTCCAAGCTCGACGGGGTGATCGCCGAGCTTGCGGCCAACGGCGCCGGCCGCAGAAAGGCTGAACACGCCGAGGCGATCGCCTTCCTGAGCTGGCTGCGCGACGAGAACTTCACCTTCCTCGGCATGCGCGAATATATCTATTCCGGCAAGGGTGCCGACGCCAAGGTCGAGCGGGACAAGGGGGCGGGCCTCGGCATTCTCTCCAACCCCGATGTTCTCGTGCTGCGCACCGGTAAGGACGCCGTGACGACGACTCCGGAGATCCTCGCCTTCCTCGACGGCCCCGAGTTCCTGATCGTGACCAAGGCGAACGTGAAATCGATCGTCCATCGCCGCGCCTATATGGATTATATCGGCGTCAAGCGTTTCGACGCCGCGGGCAACGTCACCGGCGAACTGCGCATCGTCGGCCTCTTCACCTCGACGGCCTATACGTCGCTCGCCTCGGAAATCCCGCTGCTGCGCTCCAAGATCGAGAAGGTGAAAGAGCATTTCGGCTTCGACCCGATGAGCCATTCCGGCCGCATGCTCGACAACACGCTGGAATCCTATCCGCGCGATGATCTTTTCCAGATCGACACGACATTGCTTGCCAGCTTTGCCGAGCAGATCAACGATCTCGCCGACCGGCCGCGTGTGCGCGTCCTGCCGCGCATCGACCATTTCGACCGCTTCGTCTCGGTCATCGTCTATGTGCCGCGCGAGGAATATGACTCGATCGTGCGCGAGCGGATCGGCACCTATCTGAAGACGGTCTATGACGGCCGTGTCTCCGCCTATTATCCGGCTTTCCCCGAAGGCGGCGTTGCCCGCGTGCATTTCATCATCGGCCGCTCCGGCGGCAAGACGCCACGCATTCCGCAGGCAAAGCTTGAGCAGACGATCCGCGAAATCACCGCCCGCTGGGACGACCGTTTCGAAGCGCTCGCCGGATCGAAGTCGCCGAGACTATCAGTCGATCAGGCCTTCCAGGATTCCTTTAGCCCTGAAGAGACCGTGGCCGACCTCGCCGATATCGGCGCCTGCGCCGCCGGCGAGCCGCTTCGCATCCAGTTTTATCATCGCCACGAACAAGAGGGCCGCGTGCTCTCGCTGAAGATCTTCCATGCCGGCGGCCAGCTGGCCTTGTCGCGCCGCGTGCCGCTTCTCGAGAACCTCGGCTTCAATGTCGTCAGCGAACGCACCTTCGACATTGGGGTACAGGTCGCCGATGGCCCAACCCAACTCGTGGTGCTGCACGACATGGAACTCGAAACCCGCAGCGGCAGCGATATCGACCTGCATCGTTATGGCGCTGCGCTCGAGGAAGCCTTCGTCGCCGCCTTCGCCGGCACGCTCGACAATGACAGCTTCAACCGGCTGATCCTTTCGGCAGGGCTCTCGGCGCGCGAAGCCAATGTGTTGCGCGCCTATGCCCGTTATCTCCGCCAGGCCGGCATCGCCTATTCGCAGGATTACATCGCAACGACGCTCGATAAATATCCTGGTGTGGCCGCCGCCATCTTCCGGCTGTTCCACGACACGCTCGACCCCAAGCTTGCCGACAAAGCCCGTCTCAAGAAGATCGCCGACCTGCATCAGGCGATCGAGGCCGAGCTTGCCGACGTGCCGAGCCTTGACGACGACCGTATCCTGCGCCGCTACGTCAACATCGTCGACGCGACGCTGCGCACCAACTATTTCCAGAAGAACCCTGACGGGTCGCCGAAAGCCATGCTGGCCTTCAAGCTCGATCCGAATCTGGTCGACGGCTTGCCGCAACCGAAACCCTTCCGCGAGATGTTCGTCTACGGCGTCGAGGTCGAAGGCGTGCACCTGCGTTTCGGCCGGGTAGCGCGCGGTGGTCTGCGCTGGTCGGACCGCGCCGAGGACTACCGCACCGAGGTGCTCGGCCTGGTCAAGGCGCAGCAGGTGAAGAACGCCGTCATCGTCCCGGTCGGCGCCAAAGGCGGCTTTTACCCGAAAAGGCTTCCGGTGGGCGGCAGCCGCGACGAAATCTTCAATGCGGGCCGCGAGGCTTACAAGACCTATATTCGCACGCTGCTTTCGATCACCGACAATATCTCCGGCGCCGAGGTCGTGCCGCCGAAGGATACGGTAAGGCTCGATGGCGACGATCCCTATTTCGTCGTCGCCGCCGACAAGGGCACCGCGACCTTCTCCGACACCGCCAATGCGTTGGCGCAGGAAGCCGGCTTCTGGCTGGACGACGCCTTCGCCTCCGGTGGCTCGGCCGGCTACGACCACAAGAAGATGGGCATCACCGCCCGGGGCGCCTGGGAAACCGTGAAACGCCATTTCCGCGAAATGGACATCGACATCCAGACGACGCCCTTTACCGTCGCGGGCGTCGGCGACATGTCGGGCGACGTCTTCGGCAACGGCATGCTGCTCTCCCCGAAGATCCGGCTCGTCGCCGCCTTCGATCACCGCGACATCATCATCGACCCCGATCCCGATATGGAAAGGACGCTGGCCGAGCGCCAACGGCTCTTCAACCTGCCGCGCTCGAGCTGGCAGGACTTCGATAAAAACGTGCTTTCGAAGGGCGCGATGATCATTTCGCGCGCGGCGAAATCGGTGACGCTGACGCCGGAAGCGGTAAGTGCGATCGGCATCGACAAAGCCGTGGCCACGCCCTTCGAGATCATGACGGCGATCCTGAAGAGCCCGGTCGACCTGCTCTGGTTCGGCGGCATCGGCACCTATGTAAAAGCGCCGTCCGAAACCGATACCGAAGTCGGCGACCGCGCCAATGACCCGATCCGCATCACCGCGGCGGAGGTGGGCGCCAAGGTGATCGGCGAGGGCGCAAACCTCGGCGTCACCCAGAAAGGCCGCATCGCCTACGGCCTGAAGGGCGGGCGCTGCAATTCCGACGCCATCGACAATTCGGCTGGCGTCAACACCTCGGACGTCGAGGTCAACATCAAGATCGCGCTGGCGGCGGCCCTGCATGACGGGCGGCTGACGCGGGCAAAACGCGACCAGCTACTTTCGTCGATGACCGGTGAAGTCGCGGCCCTGGTCCTGCGCAACAACTATCTCCAGTCGCTGGCGATCTCACTGACGGAGCGCAAGGGCACGGCCAACGGCCTGGAACTCGGCCGCTTCATGAGCGTGCTCGAGGGGGCCGGTCAGCTGAACCGCAAGGTCGAGACCTTGCCCGACGACCAAACTCTTGCCGAACGTTATGCGGCCGGCAAGCCGCTGACGCGGCCGGAAATCGGCGTGCTGCTGTCCTATGCTAAGATCGTGCTCTTCGATGCGCTTGCCGCGAGCGACCTGCCCGATGACCCTTATTTTGCGGCGACACTGTCGAATTACTTTCCCGTCAGAATGCAGAAGTCGAACGCCGGCGATATCGCCGGCCACCGCCTGCGGCGCGAAATCATCGCGACCGTGCTTGCCAATGAAGCGATCAACCGCGGCGGGCCGAGCTTCACCATTGCCATGATGGACGCAACGGCGGCTTCGGCGCCGGAGGTGGTGCGCGCCGCAATTGTTGCCCGCGACGGTTTCGACCTTAACCGGCTCTGGGCCGAAACGGACGCGCTCGACGGCAAGATATCGGGCGGGGTGCAGAACCGCATTTACGAGGAAATCAGCCACAGCTTTATCGTGCTCACGCGCCTGCTGTTGAAAACCGCCATGACCAAAGCCGATATGGCCGAGGTGATTAGCCGGCTGCGGGCGGCTCTGAAGAAGTTGAGGCCTGCTTTCGCCGAACAGGCGGCCGGCGATGCTGCCGCGCGCCAGTCGGAATATGCCGAAGCGGGCGTGCCTGAAAAGCTGGCAGCCGAAATCGCCAACCTCCAGAGCTTCGCGCTGGTGCCGGAGATCATGCAGATTGCCGAGCGCACCGGCGAGCCGCTGGTGCGCGCGGCCGAAAATTATTTTGCCGTGTCTAAGACCTTTCGGATCGCGCGGTTGCTCGCAGCCGGCGGCCGGATCCTCACCTCCGACCATTACGAAAATCTGGCGCTGGCGCGCAGCATCGACCAGATCGCCAGCGCCCGGCGCGATATCGTCATCTCGGCGCTTTCCGATCACGGCAAGGAGAAGCTGCCCGTCCAGGCCTGGCATGCGCAGGATCGCGTCCGCATCAACCGCATCGTCGAGGAGCTTTCGAGCCTCAGCGATAGTGGCGATCCCAATCTTGCGCGCATCACTGTTGCCGCAGGCATCCTGACCGATCTTGCGCGCGACCGGGCGAGGTGAGACAGTCCGCGAAAAAGGAGCGGATGTTGAATCGCATAGACTGGACAGGAACGCAGCCGCCGAAAGCCACGGAGAAGGGCATCTGGGCGTGGATGTTCTTCGATTGGGCGGCCCAGCCTTTCTTCACTGTGGTCACCACCTTCATCTTCGGGCCCTATTTCGTCTCCCGCCTGACGGATGACCCGGTGTCGGCGCAGACGACGTGGAGCAACATGGCGACGATTTCGTCTGTGATCATTGCCCTGCTCTCGCCCGTTCTCGGCTCGATCGCCGACCAGTCCGGCGCGCGCAAACCGTGGATCGGCTTCTTCGCCATCATCAAGATAGCCAGCCTCTTCGGCCTGTGGTTCGCAGCCCCCGGTTCGCCTGTCCTCTATCCCGTGATCTTTATGATCCTCGCCTCGGTTTCAGCCGAGTTTTCGATCGTCTTCAACGATTCGATGATGCCGCGGCTGGTCGGCAAGCACGAGGTCGGCAAACTCTCCAACACCGCTTGGGGGCTCGGTTACCTCGGCGGCATGATCGTGCTGATTGCCGTCGTTACGCTTCTGGCGGCAAGCCCGGAAAGCGGCAAGACCGTTCTCGGCCTCGATCCGCTTTTCGGCCTCGATCCCAAGACCGGCCAGGACGCACGCATCACCGGGCCGATCTCAGCCGTCTGGTACCTGATTTTTATCCTGCCGATGTTCTTCTTCACACCCGATGTTCGCAGAGGCCTGCCCTTCGGCACCGCCATCCGCGCCGGCCTGCGGGAACTGAGAAACACGCTCGGCGAACTCAAGGAACGCCGCGGCACCCTGAAATTCCTGATTGCCCGCATGATCTATCAGGATGGCGTCAACGGCCTGTTGATCCTCGGCGGCGTTTTCGCCGCCGGCATGTTCGGCTGGGCGACGATCGAAATCGGCCTCTACGGCATCATCCTGAACGTCGTCGCGATCTTCGGCTGCCTGATCGCCGGCCGGATCGACAAAGGCGTCGGTTCGAAAGTGACCGTCGCCATCAGCCTCACCATGCTGCTTCTCGCCACCATCGGCATCATCTCCACCGGGCCGGGCTACACCCTGTTTGGCCTGATGGCGCTGCCGACGGCCGATTCCGGCGGCCTCTTCGGCACCGCCGCGGAAAAGGCCTATATCCTTTACGGCCTGCTGATCGGGCTCGCCTTCGGGCCGGTGCAGGCCTCGTCGCGCTCTTATCTCGCGCGCAGCGTCAGCCTTGAGGAAGCCGGCCGCTACTTCGGCCTCTATGCGCTTTCGGGACGCGCCACCAGTTTCATGGCGACGCTGCTCTTCTCGCTGGTGACCTATATGAGCGGCTCAGCGCGGCTCGGAATGGCAACGCTGATCCTGTTTCTCGCTGGCGGGCTGGTGCTGCTGGTCCGCACGCCTTATCCCGCCGACCGAGCCTGACAATTCTCCGGCACGTGTCAGTGCCGGAAATGGCGCATGCCGGTGAAGACCATCGCGACGCCGTGTTCGTTGGCGGCATCGATGACCTCCTGGTCTCGCATCGAACCGCCCGGCTGAATGACCGCTGTCGCCCCTGCGGCGATCATCGACAGAAGACCATCGGCAAATGGCAGGAAGGCTTCGGAAGCAACCGCCGAGCCTTGCGTCATCGGCGAGGGGAGGCCAAGCGCCTTGGCGGCCTCTTCGGCTTTCAGCGCGGCAATGCGGGCGGAATCCACCCGGCTCATCTGGCCGGCGCCGATTCCAGCCGTCTGGCCATCCTTGGCATAGACCACGGCATTCGATTTGACATGTTTGCCGACTTTGAAGGCAAACTTCATATCATCAAGCTCCTGCGCCGTCGGCGCACGCTTGGTGACGACCTTGAGCTCCAGATCCTCGATCATGCCGTTGTCGCGACTCTGGACGAGCAGGCCGCCGGAAACGGTCTTCGCCGTCAGTCCTGGGGCGCGCGGATCGGGCAGGCCACCGGCCGACAGCAGCCGCAGGTTCGGCTTGCGAGCGACGATAGCCCTGGCCTCCTCGGTGACATCGGGCGCGATGATCACTTCGGTGAAGAGCTTGACGATCTCCTCCGCCGTTTCGGCATCCAATATCCGGTTGAGGGCGATGATGCCGCCGAATGCGGAAACGGAATCGCAGGCAAGCGCCCGCTGATAGGCTTCCACCAGGCTCGAGCCGGTGGCGACGCCGCAGGGATTGGCATGTTTGATGATCGCGCAGGCGGGCGCCTTTTCCGGCAGGAATTCGGCGACGAGTTCATAGGCGGCATCGGTGTCGTTGATATTGTTATAGGAGAGCTGCTTGCCCTGCAGCAGGACGGCCGTCGAAACGCCCGGGCGCTTCTCGCCCGTGACGTAGAAGGCCGCCTTCTGGTGCGGATTTTCGCCGTAACGCATCTCTTCCTTCAGCACACCGCCGATGACGCGGTGGCGCGGCGTGTCGATCGCCAGCGCTTCGGCAAACCAGTTGGAAATCGTGGCATCATAGGCCGCGGTTCGGGCATAGGCCTTGGCAGCCATGCGCTGGCGGAAGGCATAGGCGGTCTTGCCGTCATCCGCCGAAAGCTGCTCCTTGAACTCGGCATAATCGTCTGGGTCTGTCAGGATGGTCACATAGGCATGGTTCTTGGCCGATGCACGGATCATCGCCGGACCGCCGATGTCGATATTTTCGACGGTCGTCGGATAATCGCCGCCGGCCGCGCGTACCTCTTCGAAAGGATAGAGGTTGATGACGGCCAGATCGATGCCCTCGATCCCGTGCTTTTTCATCGCTTCCTGGTGTTCGCCGTCATCGCGGATCGCCAGCAGGCCGCCATGCACGATCGGATGCAGCGTCTTGACGCGCCCATCCATGATCTCGGGAAAGCCGGTGATCTCGGAGACGTCGGTGACCACCAGACCGGCAGCGGCGATCGCCTTGTAGGTGCCGCCGGTCGACAGCAGCCGCACGCCTCTTTCGGACAATGTCCGGGCGAGCTCGACGATGCCGGTCTTGTCGAACACGGAGAGGAGTGCGGTCTTGATTTCGACCTTGTCCGGGGCGGGGATCTTTTTGGAAATGACGGCCATGAACCTTCTCCGTTCGGGCTTCGGAAGATATCCGCTAGAGCATGAGGCCGAAAAGTGTAAGCGGCTTTCGGACGAAATCTGCCTTAGGGACGTTTTCTTGCTGTCGCCGCGTTAGCACAGCTTTGACGTCACGCAAACAGCGCTGATGCTCTGCCTTTCGATTTAGTCCCGAATTTGAATTTTGGCCAGTTGGCCGTCCCGTCTAAGCTTTACGGGAGAGGAACCAGCGGATCTCCGTCTTCTCGGCCAGATCGAAATCGATCTCGATCTGGTCCGAGCCACAAATGCCGGAGCTGTCGGCAAAGAAGATGTCCTCGGAAACCAGGACTTCATTTCCGGGCGCGGAAAACAGCCAGCTTTCGCCGTCCGGCGCCATCAGCAGCACGGATTCTCCATCGCTCTGCTGCAGAACGATGGAAGGATGAATATGAAAACGGGCGACGGCCTTCAGGGGGTCGTCACTTTCATATCCTTCACGCCGGATGAGCCGGTCGTGGCCTGTCACCATCGAACCCGCAGCATTGAGCGTCAGCTCACGCTCGTGCAGCACGCCGAACAGCTTGAGATAACCGTCATGGCTGAGCTTGATGCTGTCGCGCCCATCCTCCGTTTCGACACGTTCGACGGTGACGGTCTTCACCGGTTCGGTGATTGCGTGATCGAGGAAAGGCGAGCGTGAAAAACGGCTGGATGAGGTGTCGTTGAGGATGACGGTCGAATGCGCCGCGGTCGTGCGCGCCATCTGCACATAGCGGTGTCCGGCAAATTTCGGCGAGCCGGAATTGACGATGAAGCGATGGCGGCCGGACGACATTTCGAATGAAAGGCTGCCGGCATGCGCGGTGCGCACTGCGCCGCCCGAAGGCGGCGTCCCGGTATCGGCGATTATGACGGTCTTGCCCCCGGAAAGCCGCTGATAGCGCGACTGCGGCAAAGCCTTGAACGGCTGGCCGGCGGTCTCGTCATATCTGAGCACCGACATCAGCTCATTGGCGAGCGTCGAGGTTGCGCCGTTGAAAAGCGCCAGGTCCCCGTCCTGATGCCGGAAAAACCGCAAAGCGGGATACATGCGGTCGATGCCGGAGATCAGCTTCTGCGGCAGGTCATGGCCGAGATTGACGTAAGTCTGCCGCAGCGGCAGCAGGTCGAGCAACAGTTCCAAGCCGATGCGCGGGTTGCGCGAGATGTGGCCGCCATCCGGCAGAATCTGGCTATCGAATTGACGGTCGAGCGCCTGCGCCGCTCTCCGAAGCGTGGAGGCGCGGGCCGGCATGGCGACGGAGGCCATGGCGAGCGCGATGCGTAGCCGGAACAGCTCCAGACCGCCAAGCGTATAGGGCGCCACGCGATGCAGGAACCTGACCTGGAAAGCGAGCGACTTCATGAAGCGCCGATAAAAGCCGCGATCGGCGTTCTGCAGCACAACAGGCGAATGTGACAGCCAGGCAATGACGCGCTGGGCGGTGACGTCGGTCTCCCAGGCAATTCCTTCCATGCGGCCGGCATGGATGGAAAGCCAGCTGTCGACGATCGCTCGGGCAACCGCCGCGCTGCGTTCCGTCTTGTGCGCACGCATGTGCCGCAGCCAGCCGAAGCTGTGCAGGCGGGTCGCAAAGGGCCGCGAAGGCAGGGTGAAGGTGAAGGGCGATTTGCCGTTCGTTTCCAGCATGCGCCCGGCCAGGAGGAAACGTCCATTGAGAATTTCGTCCGCCACATGTGAATCGATGCCGCGAAGATCGGTCGGGGCGACGATCAGGCGCTCGGGCGGTTTGATCGAATGGCGAATGAGCTTCAGGCGCAGCAACGCGACGCGGCGCAAGGCGCGCCGCCAAGCCTCCCGAACATACATGCTCGCAAAACGCCGACCGGACTGCATATTCTATTGTCTATTGACCCTCATGGTTAAGAATAGGTGAAAAGCAGCCGATTTCATCGCCCACAATGAATTAATTCGTTACAAATTTCGAATATACGAAAATTGTTGCACGTAATTCCGTCGCTACGCAAAGAACGACAGCTGTGCTGCGGGCGTGTAATCAGCGCATGAGACGGTTTCGGGCGACGAGGTTGAAGCAATCAGGCGGCTCGCCGCAGCATCACCGCGTAGAAGCCGTCGAGGCCGGAGGCAATGCCGTCCGGCATTTTCAGCATGGTCGGAAGCGTGCGGAATTCACCGAGCGACGTGATCGCCGCTTCAAGACCGGGCCAGTCGCCCGCGCTGATCGGCACACGCTCGATCGCGTCCGTATTGGAAACAACGCGGGCGACCACCTCCTCGCCTTCGGCCGGATCGAGCGAGCAGTTCGAAAACACCAGCGTGCCTCCGGGTTTCAGCAAGGTCAGCGCATGACGCAGCAGCCGCTCCTGCAGCGCCGCCAGCCTCGCAATATCATCCGGCCCCTTGGTCCACAGCACGTCAGGGTGCCGGCGCGTCGTGCCGGTGGAAGAGCAGGGGGCGTCGAGCAGGATGGCATCGAAGCCTTCCGTCGGCTTGAATGTCGTCAGATCCGTCGCAACCGTTTCCGCGTTGAGGCCAAGCCGGTCGAGATTCGACCGCAGCCGTCTCAGCCGGCTTTCCGACTGATCGAGTGCGGTCACCGCGCCGCCGGCAAGGATGAGCTGCGCTGTCTTGCCGCCAGGCGCAGCACAGAGATCGGCGGCACGTTTGCCCGACAGATCACCGAAAAGCCTGGCCGGAATGCTTGCCGCCGCATCCTGCACCCACCACGCACCGTCGTCGAAGCCCTCGAGTGAAGGAATTCCGCCGTCAAAGGCGGCAAGCCGCACGCCGCCCGTCGGCAGGGCAACGCCGTTCAGCTTCTTCGCCCAGGCTTCGGCGTCGGATTTGACGGTCAAATCGATCGCCGCAGGTTCGAGCTGCGATTGCGCGATCGCCAGCGCCGCGTCGCGGCCATAAGCCTTTTCCAGCCGTGCGAGGAACCAGCCCGGCATCGGCGGAACCTTACCGATCTTCTCCAGCACCTCGTCCTTTTCACGGCCGAGCCGGCGCAGCACCGCATTGACCAGCTTTGCGAAGCGGCGATTGCGTGGATCCAGGTTGGCCTGCTCGACGGCAAGATCGACGGCCGAATGATCCGGCACGTCGAGATAAAGGATCTGCGCCGCCGCGATTGCCAGAACATGGTGTAAGGCCCGCGCACCCTCCGGCAGCGGCGATTCCAGCAGCGAGGCAATTGCGGCGTCGATGCGCGGCAGGTGGCGCAGCGTCGTGTTGAGAATGGCGCGGACGAGGGCGCGATCGCTTTCGCCAAGCGCCTTGTAGGCCGGATTGCCGTGTTCATGATCGAGAGCGCCGTCGAGCGACAGCTTTCGGTCGACGACGGCTGCCAGAATTTTTGCGGCCGCCGCCCGGGTCTGCAGGCCCGGCTTGGCTGGCGCCGATCGGCCGGCGAAGGGTTTCTGTTGGCGGAATGGCTTTTTCGTGCCGTCTGAATTCAAGACCACGGACCTTTTGGCGGTTGCGAACCACCGCGACCCGTATTCGGAACAGAGCGCGATTTGCGCGACGGATTAGCAGCACGCACCGGTCCCGTCGAGACACTCATGCCGCTTTGCGCCATCTCCTGCAGCGCGGCAATGCGGTTTTCCGTGTTCGGGTGGGTGGAAAACAGATTGTCCATGCGTTCGCCGGAAAGCGGATTGATGATGAACATATGCGCCGTCGCCGGATTGCGCTCGGCATCCTCATTCGGCACACGAGCCGCGCCGCGGGCAATCTTTCCAAGTGCGGAAGCAAGCCAGAGCGGATTGCCGCAGATTTCGGCGCCGTGGCGGTCGGCCGAATATTCACGCGTGCGGCTGATCGCCATCTGCACCAGCATGGCGGCGAGCGGTGCGACGATCATCGCGACGAGAACGCCGATGAAACCGAGGGGATTATTGTTGTTGTCGCGGTTGCCGCCGAAGAAGAAAGCGAAGTTGCCGAGCATCGAGATCGCGCCGGCAAGCGTTGCCGTGATCGTCATGGTCAGCGTGTCGCGGTTCCGGATATGGGCGAGCTCATGCGCCATCACGCCGGCGACCTCCTCGGGAGACAAGGCGGAAAGCAGGCCGGTCGAGGCGGCGACGGCGGCATTTTCGGGATTGCGGCCGGTGGCGAAGGCATTCGGCTGCGGGCTGTCGTATAGATAGACCTTCGGCATCGGCAGACCGGCATTACGAGCGAGATCGCGCACGATCGCAAAGAATTCCGGCGCATTGCGTTCGTCGATCTGCTGCGCGCGATAGGCCGCTAGCACCATCCGATCGGAGTTCCAATAAGAGAAGAAATTCATGCCGGCGGCAATGAGAAAGGCGATCATCATGCCGCCTCGACCGCCGATCAGAAAACCGACGAACATGAAAAGCGCCGTCATGAAGGCAAGCAACATGGCAGTGCGAACGAGGTTCATTGCGAATCTCCAACTCGATTACGGCGTCGCAAGCTTTCATTCCCGGCGACCGCGCATTATGATTTGGTTATTCACCCGCCATTTTCAATATTTCCGGCAGGAGAAGGCCATGCAGGAAGCCGACAACGACAATAGCCAGACGCCGACGGTGGAGGGATCGGAGCCGCCGCGCAAGGTACTGTCTCCGGCGGCCCGACGTGCGCTTGCCGAGGCTGAAGAAAGACGCAAGAACCAGAAGCCGCTGGATCTGCCACCCGAGATCGGCGGCCGCGGCGGAGCCGAGCCTGCACGCTTCGGCGATTACGAGATCAATGGCCGGGCGATCGATTTTTAAGGCCGGATTGTCGGGCCCAAATCCGGGCCTCATGCAGGCCGTCCAAATTCAGCCAGCCAAAGCAAAGTGAGCCGCCCCGGGACTCGGATGGCCGGAGCGGCTCTTTATATCAGGCAGTCACCTTGTTCTGCCGGTTCGCGATCAGATCGTCGACGACGGCGGGATCGGCGAGCGTCGAGGTATCGCCGAGAGCGCCGAAATCGTCTTCGGCAATCTTGCGCAGGATGCGGCGCATGATCTTGCCGGAGCGGGTCTTCGGCAGGCCGGGCGCGAACTGGATCTTGTCGGGCGCCGCGATCGGCCCGATTTCGGCGCGCACATGTTTCACCAGTTCCTGGCGAAGCGTGTCGGTGCCTTCGTGGCCGGCCATCAAGGTCACATAGCAATAAATGCCCTGACCCTTGATTGAATGCGGATAGCCGACGACGGCCGCTTCCGACACCAGATTGTGCGAGACGAGGGCGGACTCAACCTCCGCCGTTCCGAGCCGGTGGCCGGAGACGTTGAGCACGTCGTCGACACGGCCGGTGATCCAGTAATAGCCGTCTTCGTCGCGCCGGCAGCCGTCACCGGTGAAATACTTGCCCTTGTAGGTGGAGAAATAGGTCTGGATGAAGCGGTCGTGGTCGCCATAGACGGTGCGCATCTGGCCCGGCCAGCTGTCGGTGATGCAAAGATTGCCGTCGGCAGCCCCTTCCAGCACTTTGCCTTCATTGTCGACCAGCTGCGGCTTGACGCCGAAGAACGGCATCGTCGCCGAACCGGGCTTGAGGTCGGTGGCGCCCGGCAGCGGCGTGATCATGTGGCCGCCGGTTTCCGTCTGCCACCAGGTGTCGATGACCGGGCAGCGCTTGTCGCCGACGACATTATAATACCACTCCCAGGCTTCCGGGTTGATCGGTTCGCCGACCGTGCCGAGCAGCCGCAGCGACGAGCGGGAGGAGCGCGTGACGAATTCGTCGCCCGCGCCCATCAGCGAGCGGATTGCCGTCGGCGCGGTATAGAAAATGTTGACCTTGTGCTTGTCGATCACTTCCCAGAAACGGCCCTGATCCGGGAAATTCGGCACGCCCTCGAACATCAGCGTGGTCGCGCAGTTCGCCAGCGGCCCATAGACGATATAGGAATGGCCTGTGACCCAGCCGACATCGGCCGTGCACCAGTAAATGTCGCCGTGGTGGTAGTCGAAGACATATTCATGCGTCATCGCCGCATAGACGAGATAACCGCCGGTCGTATGCAGCACGCCCTTCGGCTTGCCGGTGGAACCTGACGTGTAGAGAATGAACAGCGGATCTTCCGCCTTCATCTTCACCGGCGGGCATTCCGCCTTCACGCTGGCGATTTCCTGATGAAACCAGAGGTCGCGTCCCGGCGCCCAGCCAGTCTTGCCGCCGGTGCGGCGAACGACGAGGACCTTGCTGACGGTGACGTGCTGACGGGCAGCGATATGGATCGCCGTATCGGTGTTGTCCTTCAGCGGTACCGGCTTGCCGCCGCGCACACCTTCGTCGCAGGTGATCACGAAGGTGGATTCGCAATCGACGATGCGCCCTGCCAGCGCCTCCGGCGAGAAGCCGCCGAAGACGACGGAATGCACCGCGCCGATGCGAGCACAGGCGAGCATCGCATAGGCAGCTTCCGGGATCATTGGCATGTAGATGGTGACGCGATCACCCTTCTTGACGCCATGCTTCTTCAACACGTTCGCCGTCCGGCAAACATGCTCGTAGAGCTCGTTATAGGTGATCTTCTTGTCGACGTAAGGGTTATCGCCTTCCCAGATGATCGCCACCTGGTCGCCATTCGTCTTCAGATGGCGGTCGATGCAATTGTAGGAGACGTTCGTCTGGCCGTCTTCGAACCATTTGATCGAGACCTTGCCGGTAAAGGAGGTGTTCTTGACCTTCGTGTAAGGCTTGAACCAGTCGATCCGCTTGCCGTGCTTGCCCCAGAACTTGTCCGGATTTTCAATGCTTTCATCGTACCATTTCAGGTACTTCTCCTTATCGATCAGGGCGCGCGCCTTCACCGGCTTCGTGACCGGATAGATCTTCTCCGACATGGAACTCCTCCTCATGGGACATGCGACGGACCGCCAGCTATGCAGGGCCGAACTTCAAATCACGGCAATTCATAGCAGTTCGCATCGCCACGGCAATTAGACAAAGGTCATTTGATTTCGGAAGAATTGCAATTCTGCGACAGTCCGGTTATATAGCGCCATATTTCCCGGACATTGTGGTGACAATCCACGGACCGCGACCGGCGCGGACGATAGAAGGACTATATCCATGGCTCAAACATTGCTCATGCCGAAGGCGACTGCCATCTGGCTTGTCGACAACACGGCGCTGTCTTTCGATCAGATCGCGCAGTTCTGCAAACTGCATCCGCTCGAGGTCAAGGCGATTGCTGACGGCGAAGCCGCGCAGGGCATCAAGGGTCTCGACCCGATCTCGACGGGACAGCTCTCCCGTGACGAGATCGCCCGCGCCGAAGCCAACCCGAACCACAAGCTGAAGCTTTCCGAACCGAAGGTGCGCGTGCCGGAATCCAAGCGCCGCGGCCCGCGTTACACGCCGGTCTCCAAGCGTCAGGACCGCCCGAACGCCATTCTCTGGCTGGTGCGCAATCATCCCGAGTTGAAGGACGCGCAGATTTCCCGACTGGTCGGCACGACGAAATCGACGATCGAGCAGATCCGCGAGCGCACCCACTGGAACTCCGCCAACCTGGCGCCGATGGATCCGGTCACGCTCGGCCTCTGCAGCCAGATCGACCTCGACATGGAAGTGGAAAAGGCATCCAAGGGTCGTCCGCTGCCGACCGCCGCGGAGCTTGGCGCAACGCTGCAATCGGCGCAGGAGACCGAACGGCTGACCCCGAACTACGAGCGCGAAGAGGAAAAGGAAATCGACGCCGACGCCGTCTTCCGCAAGCTGAGCTCGCTGCGCTCGGCCCCGAAGGACGAGGATGACGAAGATCAGTACTGAGATATCGGTCATCTCCGCAAAAACCCTGCCGGCCGGCAGGGTTTTTTATTGCGATAACGACGTGCGGAACCGGGCCCGTCGATATCTGGCTTACATCGGCAGGGAGCCAAAACCACGCTTGCGCAGTGCCTCTGCGATCTCTTCCAGAATCGCCGGATCATCGATGGTTGCCGGCATTTTCCAGGGTATGCCGTCAGCGATCTTCTGCATGGTTCCGCGCAGGATTTTGCCGGAGCGTGTTTTCGGCAGGCGATTGACGGTGATGGCCGTTTTGAAGGCCGCGACCGGGCCGATCGACTGGCGGATCATCGCCACGACCTCCGATTCGATCGCCGGCGTTTCACGGGAAACATCGCGTTTCAGCACCAGGAAACCACAGGGCACCTGACCCTTCACCGCATCGGTCACACCGATGACCGCGCACTCGGCGACATCGGGATGGCGCGCGCAGACCTCCTCCATCGCCCCGGTGGAAAGCCGGTGACCAGCGCAATTGATGATGTCATCGGTGCGCGACATGATGAAAAGATAACCGTCCTCGTCGACATAGCCGGCATCGGCGGTCTTGTAGTAGCCAGGAAATTCATCGAGGTAAGCCGACCGGAAGCGATCGTCGGCGTTCCAGAGGGTCGGCAGGCAACCCGGCGGCAAGGGCAGCTTTATGACGATATTGCCGAGCGTTCCCGACTCGACCGGGTGACCGGCATCGTCGAGCACCGCGATGTCATAACCGGGCATCGGCAATGTCGGTGAGCCATGCTTGACGGGGAGGGCGCCAAGACCAAGCGGGTTGGCGGCGATCGGCCAGCCGGTCTCCGTCTGCCACCAGTGATCGATGACCGGAACGCCGAGCATGCGCTCCGCCCATTTCAGTGTCTCTGGGTCCGCCCTCTCACCGGCCAGAAATAGTGCCCGGAAATCCGGCATTGGATATTGTCGCAGCAGTTCGCCCTCACCATCCTCCCGCCGAATGGCGCGGAATGCGGTCGGTGCCGTAAAGAGCACACGCACCTTGTATTCCGAGACGACCCGCCAGAAGACGCCGGCATCCGGGGTGCCGACCGGCTTTCCCTCGTAGATCAGCGTGGTCACGCCCGCGATCAGCGGTGCATAGACGATGTAGGAATGGCCGACGACCCAGCCGATATCGGACGCCGTCCAGAAGACCTCTCCCGGCTTCAGCCCGTAAATATTGCGCATCGACCAGTTGAGCGCGACCATATGGCCGCCATTGTCGCGCACCACGCCCTTCGGCTGGCCCGTCGTCCCGGAGGTGTAGAGGATATAGAGCGGATCGGTCGCTTTGACGGGAACACAGGCCAGCTCCGCGCCGCGATGGCGCGCCACCGCCGCCTCGAAATCCTGATCGCGGCCGCTGACGAGATCTGCCGGAAGCTGCGGCCGCTGCAGCACCAGGCAGCGCTCCGGTTTCATCCGTGCAAGCTCGATCGCCTGATCGACCAGCGGCTTATAGGCGACGACTCGGCCGGGCTCGAGGCCGCAGCTCGCGGTGATCACCAGCTTGGCGCCGCTGTCGTCGATGCGCGCGGCAAGCTCGCTGGCGGCAAAGCCGCCGAAAACGACCGAATGGACCGCACCGATGCGAGCGCAGGCGAGCATCGCAAACACCGCCTGTGGCACCATCGGCATATAAAGGATCACGCGGTCGCCTTTGCCGATGCCGAGCCCGAGCAGCGTCGCGGCGATCGCCTTCACCTCGGCAAGCGCCTCGTCATAGGTGAAGCGGCGTTTCTCGCCGCTCATCGCGCTGTCGAACAGGATCGCCGTCTCGCCCCCGCGTCCCGCCATGACATGCCGGTCCAGACAATTGTGACAGGTGTTGGTTTCCGCACCTGAGAACCAGCGGCCATAGGCGCCGTCATCGGGCGAAAATATCCGCTCCGGAGGCGTGAACCAGTTGATATCGGTGGCCGCTTCGCGCCAGAAGCCTTCGGGATCGCCTTTCCAGGCCGCATAGACTTGATGATAGCCGTTTTGCATCTGCTCCTCCCCAGGACATGCAAGCCTCGATATCAATTTAGGCTGGGCCGGGGAGGACGGAAAGCCCGACGAAAGCAGGTATCAGCGCGCGCCGAAAATCGCCGATCCCACCCGTACGCTGGTGGCGCCGAAGGCGATCGCCGTCTCGTAATCGCCCGACATGCCCATGGAGAGTTTTTCGACGCCGCATTTCAGTGCGAGCTTTGCCAGCAGGGCGAAATGCGGCCCGGGATTTTCGTCGGCCGGCGGAATGCACATCAACCCGTCGATGGCCAGGCCGAGCTCATCGCGGCAGAGGGCGACGAAACCAGGCGTATCCTCGGGAGCGATGCCGGCCTTCTGTGGCTCCAGTCCGGTATTGACCTGGACGTAGAGCCGCGGCGTCCTGCCTTGCCGCTTCATCTCTTCGGTAAGGGCGCGGGCGATCTTTTCGCGGTCCACCGTCTCGATGACATCGAAAAGCGCCACCGCATCCGCCGCCTTGTTCGATTGCAGCGGCCCGATCAGGTGCAATTCGATATCAGCATGCTCGGCCTTCAGATCAGGCCATTTGCCCTGGCTTTCCTGTACCCTGTTCTCACCGAACACCCGCTGCCCCGCCTCGATCGCCGGGCGGATCGCATCCGCCTCGAACGTTTTCGATACGGCGACGAGCTGAACGGAACCAGCCGGACGGCCTGCCTGGCGTTCCGCCGCCGCGACCCGCGACCGCACGTCATTCAACCGCTCTTGAAGGTCCATCATTCTGCCTCGACATATCTCAGTGAAAAGAATTGGCAATGAACTAGCCAGCCATTCGGTGCTTGCCAAGACCCGCTCCGGCGAAATCGCTTCGGCGGCATGAAGATCGGACGCTTGCAACGCCTGCAAAACTTGACGCTACGGTGGTTTCATGGTGAAGGTCTCGACCAACTCCCCTGATTTTCTGGAATTCTGAATACCATGGCCACCGAACGTTATAATCCGCGCGACGCCGAGCCCCGCTGGCAGCAAAAATGGAACGAAGAGAAGGTCTTCGAGACCGACAATTCGGATCCGCGCGAAAAATATTATGTCCTCGAAATGTTCCCCTATCCCTCGGGGCGCATTCATATGGGCCATGTCCGCAATTACGCCATGGGCGACGTGGTCGCCCGTTACAAGCGTGCCCGGGGCTATAACGTGCTGCATCCGATGGGTTGGGACGCCTTCGGCATGCCGGCGGAAAACGCCGCCATGGAGCGCGGTGTGCACCCCGCGTCCTGGACCTACCAGAACATCGCTTCGATGAAGGCGCAGTTGAAGGCCATGGGGCTGTCGCTGGACTGGAGCCGCGAATTCGCCACCTGCGACGTTGACTATTACCAGCACCAGCAGCATCTGTTCCTGGACTTCCTGGAAAAAGGTCTGGTCTACCGCAAGCAGTCGAAGGTGAACTGGGATCCGGTCGACAATACCGTTCTTGCCAACGAACAGGTGATCGACGGCCGCGGCTGGCGCTCCGGCGCGCTGGTCGAACAGCGCGAACTGACGCAGTGGTTCTTCAAGATCACCGATTTCAGCCAGGACCTGCTGGACGCGCTGGATACGCTCGACCAGTGGCCGGAAAAAGTGCGCCTGATGCAGAAGAACTGGATCGGCCGTTCCGAAGGCTTGACGGTCCGGTGGGAGATCGTGCCGGAG
Source organism: Rhizobium sp. NLR16a (assembly GCF_017948245.1). Classification (NCBI taxonomy): domain Bacteria; kingdom Pseudomonadati; phylum Pseudomonadota; class Alphaproteobacteria; order Hyphomicrobiales; family Rhizobiaceae; genus Rhizobium; species Rhizobium sp. NLR16a. The sequence continues at coordinate 414,753 of NZ_CP072868.1, forward strand.
ACGGCGCCCGCCGGTGAGACCGAAATCACGGTCTATACGACACGGCCGGATACCTTGTTCGGCGCCTCCTTCCTGGCGATCGCCGCCGATCATCCGCTGGCCAAGGATGCGGCGGCGAAGAATGTCGAGATCGAAGCCTTCTGCGAGGAGTGCCGCCGCGCCGGCACCTCGCTCGCCGCGCTCGAGACCGCCGAAAAGAAGGGCATGGATACCGGCATCCGGGTCAGGCATCCGCTCGATCCCTCCTGGGAACTGCCGGTCTACATCGCCAATTTCGTGCTGATGGATTACGGTACCGGCGCGATCTTCGGCTGCCCGTCGGGAGACCAGCGCGACCTCGATTTTGCCCGGAAATATGGCCTGCCGGTTGTGCCGGTCGTCATGCCGAAGGATGGTGACGCCGCAAGCTTTTCCGTCGGCGACACCGCTTATGACGGCGACGGCGTGATGATCAATTCGCGTTTCCTCGACGGCAAGACGACGGAGGAAGCCTTCAATATCGTCGCCGACCGGCTTTCGGCGGCTTGCCTCGGCAATGCGCCGCAGGGCGAGCGGATGATCAATTTCCGCCTGCGCGACTGGGGCATTTCGCGCCAGCGCTACTGGGGCTGCCCGATCCCGGTCATCCATTGCGACGCCTGCGGGGTTGTGCCGGTGCCGAAGAAGGATCTGCCGGTCAAGCTGCCCGAGGACGTAACCTTCGACCAGCCCGGCAATCCGCTCGACCGCCATCCGACTTGGCGTCATGTCGCCTGCCCGAACTGCGGCAAGGACGCTCGCCGCGAGACGGATACGATGGACACCTTCGTCGATTCAAGCTGGTATTTCACCCGCTTTACCGCGCCATGGGAAGCCAAGCCGACCGATCCTGAGGCGGCTAATCGCTGGCTGCCGGTCGACCAGTATATCGGCGGCATCGAGCATGCGATCCTGCATCTGCTCTATTCCCGTTTCTTCACCCGCGCGATGCGCGAGACCGGCCATGTCGCCGCCACCGAACCCTTCAAGGGACTTTTCACCCAGGGCATGGTGGTCCATGAGACCTATAGCCGCGGTTCCGGCGCCAGCCGCGAGTGGGTGGCTCCCGCCGATATCCGTATCGAGGAGATCGACGGTAAACGCCGTGCCTTCTTGCTGGCGTCAGACGAGGAGATCGCCATCGGCTCGATCGAGAAGATGTCGAAGTCGAAGAAGAACGTCGTCGATCCGGACGATATTATCGCCTCCTATGGCGCCGATACTGCCCGCTTCTTCGTTCTGTCCGATTCGCCGCCGGAGCGTGACGTCATCTGGTCCGAGGCCGGGGTCGAAGGTGCCCATCGCTTCACCCAGCGCCTGTGGCGTCTGATTTCCGAAGCCGCTAACGGCCTGTCGAGCGTTGCCCCCGCACCGGCAAGCGAAGGGGAGGCTCTGGCAGTCTCGCAGGCGGCGCACAAGACGCTGAAGGCCGTTCAGAACGATTACGACAAGCTTTGGTTCAACAAGGCCGTCGCCCGTATCTATGAGCTCGTCAATGCGCTCGCCGCGCCGCTGACGAGGGTTGCGGCGGGTGAAGGCGATATCGCCTATCGTGCCGCCGTGCGTGACGCTGCCGAGATCCTGATCCAGCTCGTCGCACCGATGACGCCGCATCTTGCCGAGGAATGCTGGGCCACGCTCGGCAATGCCGGGCTGCTCGCCCGCACGGAATGGCCGCGCTACATGGAAGCGCTGGTCATGGAAAATGACGTCATTCTGCCCGTCCAGATCAACGGCAAGAAGCGCGCTGAATTGACAATTTCTCGCGACGCAGATCAGAATGCCGTCACCAACGCCGTGCTGGAACTGGATGCGGTGAAGAACGTGCTGAACGGTCAGGCGCCGAAGAAGATCATCGTGGTTCCCCAAAGGATTGTGAACATTGTCGTCTGATATCACCCGCAATGCCGGCATCGCCATGATCCTTGCCGCCTCGGCCTTTCTTGCGGCCTGCCAGGTTCGGCCGCTTTATTCGGAGAACTCGGGTGTTGCGGAAAAGCTGTCCTCGGTCGGCTTTTCCGATGCGGCAAGTCGCGTCGAGCAGCAGGTGCGCAATCACCTGATCTTCCTGGCATCGCGAGGCGCCGGCGAAGCGGTAAATCCACAATATCACGTCCAAATGCGCGCTACATCGATCGTCGCCGATACACTGCTGCGTCAATCCGGCGATACCTCCCGCGCCGGTCGCGTCACCGTCACCGTCACCTATACGCTGAGCTCGGTAGCCGATGGTCGCGTGATCAAGGCCGGCAGTCGCCAGACGACGGCTCTGGTCGATTTCTCCGAGCAGGAATTCGCGAAGCAAAGGGCGATCCGCGATGCCGAAAACCGCGCGGCCGACCAGGCGGCGGAATTCGTAGGAGCCGATCTCGCCGCCGCCCTCAGCCGCTGAGGGCGGGGCAGTGGCTGAAATCAAGTCCCATGAATTCGAGACTTTCCTGCAGAAATCGGCGGGGAATTACCGGATTTTCGTTATTTACGGGCCGGACCGCGGTCTGGTTTCCGAACGGGCCGGCCAGATCGCCGGCAAGACCGGCGTCGCGCTCGATGATCCTTTCTCGATGACCAAACTCGATATCGGCGATCTGCAAAAGGATCCCGGACGGTTGCTTGACGAGGTTCGGTCTATCGGGCTGTTCGGCGGCGAGAAACTCATCTGGATCCGCGGTGCCGCCAACGAGAAATACCTCGTCGACTCGCTGGCGGTGCTGGCTGAAAAACCGCTCGAAGCCGCCCACCTGATCGTCGAGGCCGGCGATCTGAAAAAAGGATCCCTGCTTCGCAAGACTGCGGAAGCCATGCGATCCATCATGACGATCCCCTCCTACGCCGACGACAGCCGCGCTCTGAACGGCTTGATCGACGCTGAACTCGGGGCGGAGAAGCTTGGTATTACCCCGGCGGCCCGTCAGGCGCTGATTGCACTGATCGGCGGTGATCGCATCGCTTCTCGTAACGAAGTGCGCAAGCTCGCCCTCTATTGCAGCGGCCTTAACACGGTTGAGGAACATCACGTAACCGAAATAATTGGCGACGCCAGCGCGATATCCGTCGATGACGCCGTCGATGCTATCCTCGGCGGTGATCTCCACGGATTCCTACATGCCATGCAAAAGATCAGCAGTTCAAAAACCGCGATCTTTCTGGTGCTGCAGGCCTGTCTGAAGCAATTCCAGCTTCTGGACATGATGCGCGCTGAAATGGAAGAAAAAAGGGTACAGGCGCCTCAGGTCATGCAGACGATGGGTCGGCATCTGCATTTTCGTCGCAAGCCGATCATCGAGCAGGCACTACGCCACTGGTCGGCGGAAAACATTGCGCGTGAATCCAATCGCCTGCAAGCGGCGATCCTCCAGAGTCGGCGGCGACAGGTGCTGGAAGACAGCGTTGCAATGCAAACACTTCTCTCCACCACCCTTCAATCCGGCCGCAGATCCGCGTAATCATCGCCTTTCCAGCAGGCGGCAGACTTCCTCGAGCTGTTCCAGCGACTTGTAAGCAATCTTGATCTGGCCGCCGCCGGATTTGTGATTGATTGAAACCTCAAGCCCAAGGGCATCAGAAAGCGTTCGTTCGAGCGCCAGCGTATCCGAATCCTTCTGATCACGACGCAAGGCCGGCTGCTGCGGCTCCGATTGCGCCTTGATATTGTTCTGCGCCAACTTCTCGGCATCACGCACCGACATGCCCTTGGCGACGATGGTGCGGGCAAGGCTTGCCGGGTCGGGTGTCGAAACAAGCGCGCGTGCATGTCCGGCCGAAAGGCTGCCGGCAGCAAGAAGATCGCGAACCGGATCGGGCAATTTCAGCAAACGCAACGAGTTGGCGACATGACTGCGGCTTTTGCCGATGATCTCGCCAAGATCATTTTGGGTATAGCCATACTCGGCGATCAGCTGCTCATAGCCCAATGCCTCTTCGAGAGGATTGAGATCGGCTCGCTGCACGTTTTCGACAATCGCAATCTCAAGCGCGGTCTTGTCGTCAACGTCCCGAATAATGACGGGGATTTCAATCAGGCCGGCGAGCTGAGCTGCACGCCAGCGCCGTTCACCGGCAATGATTTCATATCGGTCCTGCGACATCGTCCGCACCACGATCGGCTGAACGATGCCGTGCTGGCGGATGGAACTCGCAAGGTCGTGCAGTTCGGTGTCGTCGAAGAAACGGCGCGGGTTGCGTGGGTTACGGCTGACGAATTCGATCGGAATCATCCGGTCGGCGCTGACGGTGCGTTCAGCTTCGACCGGAACAGGCTGATCCATTTCACCAATCAGTGCTGCAAGGCCGCGACCCAGTCGTCTTTTCGATACGTCGTCATTCATATTCTACACTCACCTATACCCCGGAAATGATCTTACGCGGCCAGTCTCTGGCGCTCACGCTGAATGACCTCGGAGGCCAGTTGCAGATAGGCCTGGCTACCCGCACATTTCAGATCATAGAGAATAGCAGGCTTGCCGTAGGATGGCGCCTCGGACACCCGGACGTTACGGGGGATTAACGTATGATAAACCTTTTCCCCGAGATGGGTCCGCACATCATTGACCACCTGCTGGGCCAAATTGTTACGCGCATCGAACATCGTCAAAACGATGCCCTGGATGTCCAGCCGCGGATTTACTGTCCGCCGAATCTGACTGACGGTCTCGAGCAGCTGGCTCAGCCCCTCCAGCGCAAAGAATTCGCATTGCAGCGGCACCAGCACCGAATGGGCGGCCGCCATGGCATTCATCGTCAGCAGATTGAAAGAGGGCGGGCAATCCAGAAGAATATAGGAGAATGCCATAGCCTCGGGAGAGGACAGTGCCTTCCGCAATCTAAACACCCGATCGCTCTGCTGCGAGATCTCCATCTCGATGCCGAGCAGATCCATGGTCGAAGGAACGATGAAGAGGTTGGGAACGGCTGTCTCCAGCGTCACGTCGCCGATCCCGCGTTCGCCGACCATCAGGTCATAGGAGGAGAGCTTGCGATCACGACGGTCGATACCCAGCCCGGTGCTGGCATTGCCCTGCGGATCCAGATCGATGATCAGGACACGCTCGCCGATGGCGGCCAGCGCCGTTGCCAGATTGATTGCAGTGGTCGTCTTGCCAACGCCACCTTTCTGATTTGCGATGGTTATTATCCGATGTCGTTCGCCAGCCATTGCTGCAATATCCGATCTGTTAAACCAAGCGCCGGAGATTGGATACTTCCAAAATCACGGATTCCTGCTCGACGGCGCTCTCATGTTCTATCAGATCGAATTCCCACCGACCACGGGCTTCGGCAATTTCTCTCAGGTAATCCCGGCCTTTGTGAAAAAACCCCCGACAATTTTCCTTGCCAAGCATCCAGGGGGCTGTATAGGCGATCAACCCATCAAGATCGGCAAGGGCTCGCGCTGAGATCGCTTCGCAGTCGCCGATCTCCGCATAGGCGTCTTCGATTCGAGTGGCGTGTACGCTTCCCCGTGCATTCGTCTCTCGTAGCGCCGTTCGCAAGAACGCAGCCTTTTTGTGGTTGCTTTCGACAAGATGCACCCAACCGTCTTGCAGCTCTGCCAGGAAGATGGCGGTAATCACACCGGGAAAGCCGCCGCCACTGCCGAGATCGACCCAGGTGACAGGCCGCGGGCAGATCTGAAAAATCTGACTGCTATCAGCGATATGGCGGCGCCACAGTGCATCGAGCGTCGACGGCGCCACCAAGTTGATCGTTTTGGCCCATTTTTGAAACAGTGTCGCAAAATGTTGAAGTCGTTCCTGTGTTTCACGTGAAACACGCAAACCGTTCAATTCCATTCTCACAGACTCTCACATCTTGTATCAGGCGCTTTGGCGTTCGAATCCCTGCTGCCGACGCAAGTGCACCAGCAACAGCGCAATGGCGGCGGGGGTCATGCCCTCGACAATCGCCGCCTGGGCAACGTTGAACGGGCGAGCAGCATTGAGCTTAGCCTTGAGTTCATTCGAAAGCCCAGAGAGAGCGTCATAATTGAAATCCGCCGGTATCCGCCGCTCCTCGTCGCGCTGCTGGTCGGCAATCGCCGCCGCTTGCCGATCGAGGTAAACCGAGTAACCCGCCTCAATCTCCAACGCCTCCATGACTTTTGGCCGGAGCCCACCCAATTCTTCCGGCCAAACCTGTCGAAGTGCGGCGAAATCATAGGCCGGATAGGACAAGAGATCGTAGGCCGTCCGGCGCTGGCCATCGAGGTTGATGTTCAGGCCCGCCCGTCGCGCCTGGTTGGGCGTCACCGTCAGCGCCATCAGTTGGGCGCGGCCAGCGTCAATCTCGGCCTGATAGGCCGTGAATCGCTCGGCGCGCTCGGCGCCCACACATCCAAGCTCCATTGCCAGCGGTGTCAGCCGCGCGTCCGCGTTGTCGGCGCGCAAAGTCAGGCGGTATTCCGCACGCGAGGTAAACATTCGATACGGCTCCGTAACGCCACGCGACGTCAGGTCGTCGATCATCACGCCAATATAGGAGCTTGTACGGCTGAAATGGAACGGTTCCGAATCGGAACTGCGTAGTGCGGCATTCAATCCAGCTGCCAGTCCCTGGGCCGCGGCCTCCTCATAGCCGGTGGTGCCATTAATCTGGCCCGCGAGGAACAGACCTCTCAGTCGCTTGACCTCAAGCGATGGGGTAAGCTCTCTTGGATCGACATGGTCATATTCGATGGCATAACCCGGCTGCAGTATCTTGGCAGATTCGAGGCCCGGAATGGTCTTGATGAAAGCAGCTTGAACTTCGGCCGGCAGCGACGTCGAAATGCCGTTCGGATAAACCGTGTCGTCATCCAGTCCCTCAGGCTCAAGAAAGACCTGATGCCCGTCGCGTTCTCCGAATTTCACCAGCTTATCTTCGATGGACGGGCAGTAGCGCGGCCCGACGCCTTCGATCTGGCCGGAATACATCGCCGAGCGCTTGATATTCTCGATAATGATGCGGTGTGTCGCCTCGGTCGTCCTGGTAACGCCGCATTCAACCTGCCGCGTGGTGATGGAATTCGTCATGAGGGAAAAGGGCACAAGTTCCTCATCCGCACCCTGTCGGCCGACGGAGTCCCAGTCGATCGTCTTGCCATCAAGCCGGGCCGGCGTTCCGGTCTTCAACCGTCCCAGCCGCAGCCCCAACCGCGCCAGGGTGGCGGACAGGCCGATCGACGGAGCTTCGCCGACACGACCAGCAGGCGTCTTTGCAGCGCCGATATGAATAAGGCCGCGCAGGAAGGTGCCGGTTGTCAAGACCACCGCCGGCGCCTGAAGCCGTCGACCGTCTTTCATGATGACGCCAGCAACACGGCCATCGAGCACATCGAGATCAAATGCGTCGCCCTCGATAATGTCCAAGCCTGGCATTGCTTCGATTGCGGCGAGCATCGCCAGCCGGTAAAGCTTTCGGTCTGCCTGGGTCCGTGGACCCCGCACAGCGGCGCCCTTTTTGCGGTTCAGCATTCTGAACTGGATGCCGGCAACATCGGCAACCCGGCCCATCAGGCCATCCATCGCGTCGATCTCACGAACCAGATGTCCCTTTCCGAGCCCGCCGATCGCCGGATTGCAGGACATGACCCCGATCGTGTCTCGTCTGTGAGTAACCAGCGCAGTTTTCGCACCGAGGCGCGCAGCCGCACTGGCTGCCTCGGCCCCTGCATGGCCGCCGCCGATGACGATCACATCATAGCCACTATCGGTCATATCAAAACTCCAAAACAGCAGGGTTTCACGTGAACCTGAGAGGCGCCGCCGGAAAAGGTTTCACGTGAATCACTTGCCGATGCAAAACTCCGAGAAGATCACGTCGAGCAGCTGTTCGACATCCACCCGCCCGGTAATTCTCCCCAGGTATTCAGCCGCAAGCCGAAGCTGTTCGGTGCGCAGTTCAAGATCTGCGTCAATCTCCGAGATTGCCGCGTCGAGCGCCGCCAAACATTTCGTCAGCGAATCCTTGTGCCGCTGCCGGCTGGGGATGGCCAGAGACAGGCCACTGAAACGCTCGGCGACAATGCCCCCGATCAGCTGGCGCAACTCCGACAGACCGTCACCGGTCAGCGTCGAAATCTGCAGGTCATAGCGATCCGAACCAGTTTCAACGAGATCCTTCTTCGTTCCGACAGTAACATGGGGCAAAGTCTGCTCCAAGTCGCCGGGAATCAACGGATTGCTCATGTCGACCAACAGCAGCGCTAGATCGGCATCACGAAGCGCAACACGCGCGCGTCGCACGCCCTCCATTTCCACCCGGTCGTCCACCTGGCGCAGACCGGCGGTGTCATAGAGTTTGACAAGATAGCCGTCAATATCGAGATCGACTTGCAGCACATCACGGGTCGTTCCGGCAATGTCCGTGACGATTGCGACGTCACGCCGGGCCAGAGCGTTCAGCAGGCTCGATTTTCCGGCATTCGGAGCGCCGGCGATCACCACTTTAAAGCCGTCCCTGATGATTTCGCCCGCCGAGGCCGATTTGAGATGAAGGCCAATATCGTCACGAAGCCGCTTCATGTCGGTCCAGACCATATCCGAGACGGAGCCTGGAACGTCGTCTTCGTCGGGGAAATCAAACTCAGCCTCGATCAAGGCCCGAGCCCGGGTTAATCGTTCCGCCCACGAATCGTAAATTGCCGAGACACCGCCGGCACTCTGCTCCACGGCGAGACGACGCTGCATTTCTGTTTCGGCGCCGATCAGGTCGGCGAGCCCCTCAACCTCGACAAGATCAAGCTTGCCGTTTTCAAAGGCCCGCCGCGAAAACTCGCCTTCGTTGGCCATACGAACACCTGGAATATCGCCGAGTTCGGAGAACAATGCCGCCAGCACGGCCTTACTGCCGTGGATCTGCAACTCGGCCACATCCTCGCCGGTGAAGGAGTGCGGGGCGGGAAAAAACAGCACCAAGCCGTTGTCGATCGGCTGGCTGTTACGAGTCCGAATCGTTTTGTAGGAAGCCGATCGGTCCGCCGGCACGGATCCCGCCAGCCGGGCCAATATATCTCTGGTCAGCGGACCGCTGACGCGGACGACCGAAACACCCGAGGGCGGAGCACCGCTCGAAAGCGCATAGATGGTATCATTCAACATGGCCATGCGTCCGGTTCTCAGTTCGAGTCCGAATCGATTCCCTCCAACAAAAAGCTGGCGACATCGAGACGATGCGCCAGCTCTCACAATCGGAATCCGGCTAAGGATCAGGTATTCATCGAATCGAAGAAGTCCGAATTGTTTTTCGTCTGTTTGAGTTTGTCGATCAGGAATTCGATCGCATCGGTGGTGCCCATAGGCGCAAGAATACGGCGTAGAACGAAGATCTTCTGCAGATCCTGGCGCGGAACAAGAAGGTCCTCCTTGCGTGTGCCGGACTTCAGAATATCCATCGCCGGGAAGATGCGCTTATCGGCAACCTTGCGGTCAAGGACGATTTCGGAGTTGCCGGTACCCTTGAACTCTTCAAAGATGACTTCGTCCATGCGGCTGCCCGTATCGATCAACGCGGTAGCGATGATCGTCAGAGAACCGCCTTCCTCGATGTTGCGCGCGGCGCCGAAGAAGCGCTTCGGCCGCTGCAGCGCGTTGGCATCGACGCCACCTGTCAGAACCTTGCCGGAGGAGGGAACGACCGTGTTATAGGCGCGGCCCAGACGTGTAATCGAATCGAGCAGGATGACGACATCGCGCCCGTGCTCAACCAGACGCTTTGCTTTTTCGATGACCATTTCGGCCACCTGGACGTGACGCACCGCCGGTTCGTCGAAGGTCGAGGAGATAACCTCGCCGCGGACCGAGCGCTGCATATCGGTCACTTCCTCGGGACGTTCGTCGATCAGGAGAACGATGAGATAACATTCCGGATGGTTGGCCGTGATCGAGTGCGCGATGTTCTGGAGAAGCACGGTCTTGCCGGTCCGCGGCGGCGCGACGATCAGTCCGCGTTGGCCCTTGCCGAGCGGCGCCACGAGGTCGATCACACGCGGCGACAGATCCTTGGAGGTCGGGATCTCGAGTTCCATCTTGAAGCGCTCGTTCGGGTAGAGCGGCGTCAGGTTGTCGAAATGAACCTTGTGACGAATCTTTTCCGGATCGTCAAAATTGATGGTGTTGACCTTCAGCAGCGCGAAATAACGCTCGCCTTCCTTTGGCCCGCGGATCGGTCCCTCGACCGTGTCGCCGGTTTTCAGCGAGAAACGGCGGATCTGCGACGGCGAGATGTAGATGTCGTCGGGACCGGGCAGGTAGTTTGCGTTCGCCGAACGCAGAAAGCCGAAACCGTCCTGCAGCACCTCGACGACCCCTTCGCCGATGATTTCCACATCCTGGCTGGCAAGCATTTTGAGGATCGCAAACATCAGCTCCTGCTTACGCATCGTGCTTGCATTCTCGACCTCGAGCGATTCGGCGAAAGCCAGAAGATCCGTCGGGGATTTGCTCTTAAGTTCCTGAAGCTTCATTTCAGCCATGAAGTGACCAATACTCTTTTCAATTTCGAAGGGGAAAGGCGATGTTGGGTCGTATTCGGTACTGCGAAAGGGGCTCGCAGACGACTGAAATCTACACACATGCCACGTAGATGAGATGCGCGGAAAATAGCGACTCGTTATCGCCGCCGCAAGGGGGCTGCTTAAAATGAAGCAAATTTAACCTGAGAGAGGATTTCTCGTCAGAACGGCTTCACCACGACGAGGATCACGATCGCGATCATCAGCAATGTCGGCGCCTCGTTCATGAACCGCCAGTAGCGCGCAGAACGGCGATTTTCATCCCGCTCGAACGCCCGCACGGCGCTGCTGAAGAACATATGGATCGCGGTCAGCAGCACCACCAGACCGATCTTCGCATGCAGCCAGCCGCCCTGGAACCCGTAGACCGACCAGGCGAGATAGAGACCGAAGATCCAGGTCAGCATCATCGCCGGCGTCATGATGATGCGAAGCAGCCGGCGCTCCATCACCTTGAAGGTTTCCGACTGCACCGAGCCTGGTTCGGCCTCCGTATGATAGATGAACAACCGCGGCATATAGAACAGCCCTGCCATCCAGGAGATGACGGCGATGATATGAAGCGCCTTGATCCAGAGATAGAGGTTGTCGGGATTCCAGGCGAAAAGCCCGACCGCCATCAGCGCGAAGAAGGACAGGGCAAAATGCGCGCGGCGCCGGGCGTAAGCGCCAGCTCTGCGGTCCGTCTCTTTTTCCATCGTCACGCCCGGGGCATCCGTAAACCCCGCACGCGCTCGACCAGCAAACGCACCTGTTCGGGGTCGGCTTGCGGCGTGATGCCGTGGCCGAGATTGAAGATCAGCGGTCCATTGCCGAGATGATGAAGAATATCGTCGATACCCTCTTCCAGCGCCAGGCCGCCGGCAACGACGCGCATCGGATCGAGATTGCCCTGAACCGGACCATCCTTCTGAAGATCGGCGGCAAAGGCCAACGGAACGGACCAGTCTAGACCGATCGCATCCGTTCCAGTCTTCTGGCGATAGGTCTTCAGCTGGTATCCCGCACCCTTGGCGAAGGCGATAATGCGCGCCTGCGGCCGTCGCGCCTTGATCGAGGCGATCATCCGTGCAACCGGCTTGACAGCGAAGGCGTCGAACTCTTTCTCACCGAGAACACCCGCCCAGGAATCGAAAATCTGCACGGCATCGGCGCCGGCATCGATCTGCGCCACCAGATAATCGGCCGAAACGTCGGCAAGCAGCATCAGCAGATGCTCGAAGGCGCGGGGATGTTTGTAGGCGAAGAGACGGGCAGGGGCCTGATCCGCGGTGCCATGGCCGGCGATCATGTACGTCGCAACCGTCCAAGGCGCGCCGCAGAAACCAAGCAGAGCCGTTTCTTCAGGCAATTCGTGCCGCAACCGCCGCACCGTTTCCAGAACCGGTCTGAGATAATCGACAACGTCGTCGCCACTCAATCTGCCGATGCCCGCTTCATCGATTGGATCCATCTCCGGTCCGTGACCTTCAGTGAAACGAACATTCCGCTTCATCGCGTCGGGAATGACGAGGATGTCGGAAAATAGGATCGCTGCATCGAAGCCATAGCGGCGGATTGGCTGCAAGGTCACTTCGACGGCGTAATCGGGCGTGTAGCAGAGATCGAGGAAACTGCCGGCCTTTGCCCGAGTCTCCCTGTATTCCGGCAGATAGCGTCCAGCCTGTCTCATCAGCCAGAGAGGAGGAGGGAAAACGCATTCGCCGTCGAGAACCCTCATGATCTTTCGCCGCGTATCGCTCAAGCGCGTCTTCCCTATAAAAAATCAAAGATATTTTAAAAGGTTTCTATTTCTTAGAGTCGGTGTCTATCAAGGATTAAAATCCATCCACTGCCGATGCCATTTGTCGCGTGTTCGAAGAGAAACTCGAAAGAATTTCTCCATTCCCGTCAATTTCCGGGGAAAATCTGAATCCGAAAGCGATTCCAGATCCTTGCCGGGAGACGTGTTTTTTCGCGCCTGTGGATAGGCTGTGGGTGGCTGGACGACAAGTTGATTTCATCCCCAGCCTCCACAGGAGCGATCGAAACCGGTTAGCAAAATTCGAAATGTGGATAAGCAGGCATGTTTTCCCTTGCTCGAGGCAGCCTAGCCGCCTTAGCTCTCCATCATCCAGTCTTTTCAACAGGCAGCGGAAAATAACGTGGAGAACAGAACGAACTTCTTTCATCTGCACCTGATTTCTGACTCGACCGGAGAGACTCTCATCTCCGCCGGCCGCGCCGCTTCGGCGCAGTTCAGATCCGCTCAGCCGATCGAGCATGTCTATCCGCTGATCCGCAATCGCAAACAACTGCTGCCGGTTCTTCAGGCGATCGATGATGCGCCCGGGATCGTGCTCTACACGATTGTCGACCGCGATCTGGCGAGCCTGATCGACGAACGCTGCGTCGAGATGGGGGTCGCTTCCGTCAATGTCTTGGAGCCGGTCATGAACGCGTTCCAGATCTATCTCGGCGCCCCGTCCCGCCGCCGGGTCGGCGCCCAGCATGTGATGAATGCCGGTTACTTCGCGCGCATCGAGGCGTTGAACTTCACCATGGATCATGACGACGGCCAGATGCCGGATGACTACAATGATGCCGATGTCGTCATCATCGGGATCAGCCGGACATCGAAGACGCCGACCAGCATCTATCTCGCCAATCGCGGTATCAAGACCGCGAATATTCCGATCGTCTACGGCGTACCCTTGCCGGAGAGCCTGCTCGCAGCAACAAAACCGCTGATCGTCTGCCTGATCGCCACCACCGACCGCATTTCCCAGGTCCGGGAAAATCGCGTGCTCGGGACGACGCAAGGTTTCGACCGGGAGCACTATACCGATCGAGCCACGATCTCGGAGGAGCTGAAATATGCCCGCTCCCTCTGCGCCCGCCACGGATGGCCGCTGATCGACGTTACTCGCCGCTCAATCGAGGAAACGGCGGCCGCCATTGTTGCCCTCCGCCCGAAGCTGCGCTAAGCGCAGACGAAAAGCCGGGAGTGGGAGAATCCATGACACCGAAACTCATCCTTGCATCGTCAAGCCCTTTTCGGCGAATGCTGATGGAAAATGCCGGTCTCTCCTTTGAGGCACATCCCGCTGAGATCGACGAAAGGGCGGTTGAGGCGCCGCTGGAAAAAGCCGCTGCGAAGCCGGATACCGTCGCCTGCATCCTGGCCAAGGCTAAAGCCGAAGACGTCAGCACCCGTTTTCCCGAGAGCCTCGTCATCGGTTCGGATCAGACGATGTCGCTCGGCGACCGCGTTTTCCACAAACCGAAGGACATGGCCGACGCAGCGAACCATCTTCGCGCCCTGTCGGGCACGACCCATCGGCTGAACAGCGCCATCGCTATCGTCCGCGGCGGCGCCGTTTTGTGGGAGTATGTCGGCCATGCGGAACTGACGATGCGACCCTTGACGGAAGATTTCATCGCCAGGCACTTGGCGCGGGTCGGCGAACGTGCGCTCTCCAGCGTCGGCGCCTACCAGCTGGAAGGCGAGGGCATTCAACTCTTCGAGAAGATCGAGGGCGACTATTTCACCATACTGGGGTTGCCGATGCTTCCGCTCCTGAGAAAATTGCGAGAATTCGGAACGATCGATGGATGATTCACGTGAAACACTGGGGCCGAACGCGTTTGTCACGGGCTTTCCCGTCAAGCATTCACGCTCGCCGCTGATCCATGGATACTGGCTGAAGAGACTTGGCCTGCCGGGCAGCTACTGCGCCCACGAGGTGGCGCCGGATGCCTTTCCGTATTTCATTGCCTCGCTGAAGGACGGCAGTTCCGGTTTTATCGGAGGCAATGTCACCATCCCCCACAAGGAACTTGCCTTCCGGCTCGCCGACAAGCCGGACGATCTGGCGCATGAGCTCGGTGCCTCGAATACGCTCTGGTTGGAGAATGGCCTCCTGCACGCCACCAATACCGACGGCCGCGGCTTCACCGCCAATCTCGACGAGCGCCATCCCGGCTGGGACCGTCATGATACGGCCGTGGTCTTCGGCGCCGGCGGCGCAAGCCGGGCGATCATTCAGGCGGTCCGCGATCGTGGCTTCAGGGAAATCCATGTCGTCAACCGCACCGTCGAACGCGCGCGCGAACTGGCCGATCGCTTCGGCCCGAGAATTCGAGCCCATCCGGTGGGCGCGCTTGCCGACGTCATGCATGGCGCTGGCCTCTTCATCAACACGACCTCGCTCGGCATGGATGGCGAAGCGGCGCCGTTGATCGATTTTGCGCCGCTTGCAGCAGATGCCGTCGTCACCGATATCGTCTACGTCCCCTTGAAGACACCGATCCTGAGACAGGCGGAAGAGCAGGGACTGTCGGTCGTCGATGGTCTCGGCATGCTGCTGCACCAGGCTGTTCCCGGTTTCGAAAAATGGTTCGGCGAGCGCCCTGTGGTTGATGCGGCACTGCGAGCTCTGATCATTGCTGACATGGAAGCGCACTGATGCTGAAGATCGGACTCACGGGCTCAATCGGAATGGGCAAGTCGACGGTCGGCAAACTCTTTGCCGAAGCGGGAATCCCCTTGAACGATTCCGACGCTGTGGTCCACGATCTCTACTCCGGGGAGGCAGCGCCGTTGGTGAACGCCGCTTTTCCCGGCACGATGACGGATGGAGCGGTCGACCGGCATGAGCTAGGCCGCCAGCTCGCGCTTGATCCCGAAGGCTTTAAACGTCTCGAAGCGATCGTTCATCCGCTGGTTCGCAAACGGGAAACGGAATTTCTGGCGCGACAGCAGGCCGCCGGCGCTGAAATGGTGCTGCTCGATATTCCGCTGCTCTTCGAAACCGGCGCCTGGGAAAGAGTGGATGTCATCGTCGTCGTCAGCACCGATCCACAGATTCAGCGTCAGCGGGTGCTTGCACGCGACGACATGACCGAAGAAAAATTCGATATGATTCTCGCTCGCCAGACCCCGGATGCGGAAAAACGACGCCGCGCCGATTATCTGGTCGACACCAGCCACAGCATTGCCGAGACGCGGGCGCAGGTGCTTGAGATCATCGCCGAACTGAAAATGCGGATTGCCAAGGGAGATTTCCGGAATGCGTGAGATCATCTTCGATACGGAAACCACCGGCCTCGATAACCGCGCCGACCGTATCATCGAAATCGGCGGTATCGAGCTCTTCAACCATTTTCCGACCGGCAACACGCTGCATATCTACATCAATCCGGGAGACCAGAAGGTCCATCCGGATGCACTTGCGGTACACGGCATCACCGATGAATTCCTGAAGGACAAGAAGCCTTTCGCCGCGGTGGCCGACGAAATCCTCGCCTTCTTCGGCGACGGCAAGTGGATTGCTCATAACGCGACCTTCGATATGGGCTTCATCAATGCCGAATTCGCGCGCATTGGTTTGCCGCCAATCTTGCCGGACAAGGTGGTCGATACGCTGTCGATGGCGCGGCGCAAGCACCCGATGGGACCGAACTCGCTCGACGCCCTTTGCCGGCGTTACGGCATCGACAACTCGCACCGTACCAAACACGGCGCGCTGCTCGACTCCGAACTATTGGCCGAAGTCTATATCGAGATGATCGGCGGCAGACAGGCAGCGTTCGGCCTGAGCATATCGGGTCAACCCGGCCAGGCGGCCCGCGGTGAAATGGCGATGGAAGACGATATGGCGTTTGCTGCGGCGCTCGAACGCCCTCGTCCGCTTGGCTCCCGCCTCAGTCAGTCCGAAGCACAGGCGCATGAGGCGCTGGTCGCCAAGCTCGGCGAAAAGGGCATCTGGGCGAAATACGCCAGCTCGAATTGAAAATGCCCGGGACCGGCCCGGGCATCCGCATGTCAGAATCATAAGAATTCGATCAGTTCGGAACGGCCTGAACCTTGGCGCGGGCCTGTTCTTCGGCAACGCGCTGAGCGAACATCTGCGTGAAGTCGATTGGGTCGATCATCAACGGCGGGAAGCCGCCATTGCGGGTCACGTCGGCGATGATCTGACGGGCGAAGGGGAAGAGCATGCGCGGGCACTCGATGAAGAGTACCGGCAGCATGTGCTCCTGCGGGAAGCCGGCAACGCGGAAGACGCCGCCATAGACGAGTTCGGTGTGGAACACCGTCTTGTCGCCGTCCTTGGCTTCGGCATTCAGCGACAGCACGACATCGAAATCCGTGTCGGAAAGCGGGTTGGCGTTGACGTTCACATTGATGTTGATCGTCGGCGCCTTGTCGCGGGCCTGCAGAGAACGCGGCGCACCCGGATTTTCGAAGGAGAGGTCCTTGGTATATTGCGCAAGGATCGAAAGAGTGGGGTTCGTCGCACCGTTGCTGTTGTTATCGTCTGCCATTGGCTTTTCCTCGAAGGGCATGGGAATGGTGCCGCCATCTAACATTTCGGGGAGGGGCTTACAACCCTGGGCGCAAGCCGCACCCTATCGCCGGCAAAGCCTCAGTCACCGAGATGTTTGCCGGACCATGGCGAGTTCCGGTTCGGCTCTCTATGATAGTCCTCCTCGTCGAGATCGACCACCTTTGAATTCGGGTTGCGATCGCGGAAACCAGGTTTCGGGCCAGCGCCAAAGCCGCCCTTGGCGTTGACGACGACGAAGCGTTTGGCGATCGATCGCCAGACGAAATCCCGCAGCGGCGGAATGAGAATGAGGATGGCGATGATATCCGTGAGGAAGCCGGGAATGATCAGGAGCAGCGCGGCAATGACCGTCATCGCCGGCTTCAGCAGATCGCGTCCGGGCATGACGCCGTTCCGTCCTTCGCTCGACATGCGCCGCAGGATACCGATCCCCTGCCGGCGCAGCAAGACCACGCCGAGGAGGAAGCTCGCCATGACGAGCGCAAGCGTCAGCGCCAGGCCGATCGCCCGACCGACGACGACGAAGCCGGCAATTTCGCCAAGCGGTAGCAACAGAATGAAAGCCGGCAGAATTGAAAAACGCATGGTCGTCATGTCCCGGGCTTACCGGTCTCCTCGTGGCGCCGGCGAAGATGCCAGCCATGATTTGAATCATCTGTATAGGCGGACTATATGGGAGTACAAATCAGAGATGTTAACGGCGGTTGCGACAGGATATGAGTTCGAACGACTTCATCACATTATTCTTCCTGGTGGCGGCGGTGCTGATTTTCTTTCAGCTCCGTTCCGTGCTCGGGCGCCGCACTGGCAATGAGAAGCCGCCGCGCGATCTCTATAGCCCGCGCGATGCGGCTCCGCCCGAGGCCGCTGATGCCGGTAAGGTCGTGACCCTCCCGCGCCGTGATGCGACAGCCGACGATGAGGATCGCTTCTCCGCCATCGACGCCTTTGCCGCACCGGGGACACCGCTCAACGAATCGCTGCGCGCCCTGAACAAGGCCGATCCTTCCTTCAGCCCGAAGGAGTTTCTGAACGGCGCCCGCATGGCCTACGAAATGGTCGTCATGGCCTATGCCGATGGTGACCGCAAAACGCTGAAGAGCCTTTTGTCCCGCGAGGTCTATGACGGGTTCGAGGCGGCCATCGCCGAGCGTGAAACCCGGGGCGAGAAGGTCAAGTCCACCTTCGTCGGTATCGACAAGGCCGAAATCACCCATGCCGAGACGAAGGGCAGCGAAGCACAGATCACCGTGCGCATCGTCAGCCAGCTGATATCGGCGACTTACGACAAGGCGGATGTCCTGATCGAGGGCGACGCCGAAAACGTCGCCGAGGTCAACGACCTCTGGACCTTCGCCCGCGACACCCGCTCGCGCGATCCGAACTGGAAACTTGTGGCGACCGAATCGGAACATGAGTGATCAGGCATCGGACTTCGTCCTGCAAGCCATCAGCTTCGATCGTTTGGAAGGCTGGAAGGATGATGATCCCTCCGGCCTTTTTGAAGTGATGCGACACTGCCGGCGGCAGATCACCGACGTCAAACCCTACCGCACCGGGTCGCTCGGCCTGAGCGCGGAGGACTTGCTTCCGCTTCTGATGGACGCTGAAAATTTTACGCCGTCGTCGCCGGCAGCGGCGCGCACTTTTTTCGAAACGCGTTGCCTGCCCTTTCTGATCCGCCGCAAGGACGGCAAGTCCGGTTTCGTCACCGCCTTTTACGAGCCGGAGATCGAGGTATCGGATCGGCCAAACGAGGTTTTCCGTTTTCCCTTCTACAGCCGTCCGAACGATCTGATCGATCTCGATGACGGCAATCGTCCGGCCGAATTGGATGGATCCTATGCTTTCGGCCGACTGCATGACGACGGCCGCATTGGCGCTTATCCGGATCGCCGCGAGATCGATCAGGGCTTTCTCGACGGCCGCGGCCTCGAAATCGCCTGGGCGAAATCGAAGGTCGATGTTTTCTTCGTCCACGTGCAGGGCGCCGCGCGCCTGCGTTATCGAGACGGGCGTATCGGCCGTATCACTTACGCGGCAAAAGCAGGGCATCCCTTCTCGGCAATCGGCAAGCTCTTGATCGACCGCGGTGAAATCGACCGTGGCGAGATTTCCATGCAGTCGATCCGCGCCTGGCTAGCCCGCAATTCCGAGCGGGTGGATGAGGTTCTATGGCATAACCGCTCTTATATTTTCTTCCGCGAAACGCCCTCGCGGGCTATCAGCCTGCGAACCGCTGATACTGAGGCCGGTCCGATCGCCGCCGCCAAGGTGCCGCTTCTCGCCGGGCGCTCGCTTGCGGTCGACCGGCTGATCCATACCTTCGGTTTCCCCTTTTTCATCCGCGCCGACAGCCTCACTCATCTTGATCATGGCCGCCCCTTCCGCCGGCTGATGCTGGCGCTCGATACAGGCTCGGCGATCGTCGGGCCTGCGCGCGGCGATATTTTTACCGGTTCGGGGGACTTGGCCGGAGAACGCGCCGGCACCGTCCGAAACGATGCCGATTTCGTCATCCTCATCCCCAACGCCGCCGCCGGACGTTTCAACTGATGGCCAGGGATCGCAAGCTCAGCGCCGATGAGAGGATTCTGTGGGGCAAGGTTGCCCGCAGCACGCGGCCGATGCCCGGCAAGGCGAACGAGTTGACCGAGCTTGACGCTTTTCTTGCCGAAACCGAAGCGGCAGCCGAACGGCAGACAGCCGAAAAGCAGACCTCCGTTTCGCCGACGGCGGCACAGCCGGCCCCACCGTCGACGCCGAGACAGCCGGCTAAGGTGCACCATCCGCTGGAAAGGCCGGTCAAGCGCAAGATCGCCAAGGGCCGTCTGGCGCTCGAGGCGCGCATCGATCTGCATGGCCTGGTGCAGAGCGAGGCCCATGTCATCCTCCTCGATTTTTTGATCCGCGCCCATGAGCGCGGCATGCGCCATGTGCTTGTCATCACCGGCAAGGGCAGCTCCCTGGGCAGCGAAGGTGCATTGAAGCGGGCCGTCCCCCTGTGGTTCTCGAAGCCCGAATTCCGCTACCTGATCTCCTCCTACGAGTCCGCCGCGCAGCATCATGGCGGCGACGGCGCGCTCTATATTCGCCTGTCGCGGCGGCATGGGGAAAAGCCATGACTCCCTTCGGAGAGGCGGTTCGCAGGCTGAGAGCCCGCAAGGGCGTCTCGCAGAAGGAGATGGCCGAAGCGCTGAACGTCTCCCCCGCCTATCTCTCGGCGCTCGAACATGGCAAGCGCGGCCTGCCGACATTCGACCTGCTGCAGCGCATCGCCGGCTATTTCAACATCATCTGGGACGAGGCCGAGGAACTGTTCCTGCTTGCCCGTTCCTCCAACCCCCGCGTCGTCATCGACACGTCGGGCCTGCCGCCGGAATATACCGAATTCGCCAACCGGCTGGCCCGGCGGATCCGCAGCCTTGACAGTGCAGAGATAGGCCGGCTATCGGCTGTTCTCGAAAATGACGGCAAAGGCGACGGAAAAGCGTCATAATCCCCTGTTTTATGGCTTGTTCAGGGGACTTGCCATTGGGAACCGGGCTCAAAAAACCTATATACGAGAGTGAAGAAAGCCGGTGATTCGCAGGGCGCGCCGCCGCTTTACGACAACAGGGAAAATCTCGACAGAATGAGCGATACATCCGCGACGGAAAACGGCGTAAGCAGCGAATATGGCGCAGATTCCATCAAGGTCCTGAAGGGCCTCGACGCCGTGCGCAAGCGCCCCGGCATGTATATCGGCGACACTGACGATGGCTCCGGCCTCCACCACATGGTCTATGAAGTTGTCGACAACGCGATCGACGAAGCGCTTGCCGGTCATGCCGACATCGTCACCGTCACTCTCAATCCGGATGGTTCGGTAACGGTCACCGACAACGGCCGCGGCATCCCGACCGACATCCATAGCGGCGAAGGCGTGTCGGCAGCGGAAGTCATCATGACGCAGCTGCATGCCGGCGGCAAATTCGACCAGAATTCCTACAAGGTCTCCGGCGGTCTGCACGGCGTCGGTGTTTCCGTCGTCAACGCGCTCTCGGTCTGGCTGAAGCTGAAGATCCGCCGCCATGGCAAGATCCATGAAATGAGCTTCACTCATGGCGTCGCCGATGCTCCGCTGAAGGTCACGGGCGATGCCCCCGATTCGACCGGTACGGAAGTCAGCTTCATGCCGAGCAGCGAAACCTTCACCATGACCGAATTCGATTACGGGACGCTGGAGCACCGCCTGCGTGAACTCGCCTTTCTGAATTCCGGCGTCCGTATTCTCCTGGCCGACAAGCGTCATTCCGATATCAAGCAGGAGGAAATGCGCTATGATGGCGGCCTCGAGGCTTTCGTCTCTTATCTCGACCGCGCCAAGAAGCCGCTCGTCGACAAGCCGGTCGCCATCCGCGGCGAAAAGGACGGCATCACCGTCGAAGTGGCGATGTGGTGGAACGACAGCTATCACGAGAACGTGCTCTGCTTCACCAACAACATTCCCCAGCGCGACGGCGGCACCCATATGGCCGGCTTCCGCGCGGCCTTGACCCGTCAGGTGGTTTCCTATGCCGACAATTCCGGCATCACCAAAAAGGAAAAGGTGACGCTGCAGGGGGAAGACTGCCGCGAGGGTCTGACGGCAGTTCTGTCGGTCAAGGTGCCCGATCCGAAATTCTCGTCGCAGACAAAGGACAAGCTTGTTTCCTCGGAAGTCCGCCCTGTCGTCGAAAGCCTCGTCAACGAGGCGCTGAACACCTGGTTCGAAGAACATCCGAGCGAAGCCAAGATCCTCGTCGGCAAGGTCGTCGAGGCGGCAGCCGCGCGCGAAGCGGCCCGCAAGGCCCGTGAATTGACCCGCCGCAAGGGTGCGCTCGATATCGCCTCGCTACCGGGCAAGCTCGCCGACTGCTCCGAACGCGACCCGGCCAAATCCGAAGTCTTCCTGGTCGAGGGCGATTCCGCCGGCGGCTCGGCCAAGCAGGGCCGGTCGCGCGAAAACCAGGCGATCCTGCCGCTGCGCGGCAAGATCCTGAATGTGGAACGGGCCCGTTTCGACAAGATGCTCTCCAGCCAGGAAATCGGCACGCTGATTACCGCGCTCGGCACCGGTATCGGCAAGGACGAGTTCAACGCCGAAAAGCTGCGTTATCACAAGATCATCATCATGACGGACGCCGATGTCGACGGCGCCCACATCCGTACCCTGCTGCTCACCTTCTTCTTCCGCCAGATGCCGGAACTGATCGAGCGCGGCCATCTCTACATCGCCCAGCCACCGCTCTATAAGGTCGCACGCGGCAAATCGGTGCAGTATCTGAAGGATGAGAAGGCGCTCGAGGAATATCTCATCGCCCAGGGTCTCGAAGATGCAGCGTTGAGGCTCGGCAGCGGCGAGGTCCGCACCGGCCAGGACCTGCGCGAAGTTATCCTCGATGCGCTGCGCATGCGCGCTTTGCTCGACAATCTCCATTCGCGCTACAATCGCGCCGTCGTCGAACAGGCGGCGATCGCCGGCGCGCTCAATGCCGAGCTCGTCAGCGATCAGGCAAGAGCGCAGGCATTGGCGAGCGAGGTCGCAAGCCGCCTCGACATCATCGCCGAAGAGACTGAGCGCGGCTGGCAGGGCGACCTGGCGAGCGATGGCGGCCTGCGCCTCGAGCGCATGGTCCGCGGCGTCAAGGAAGTGGTCGTGCTCGACATGGCGTTGATCGGCTCCTCCGATGCCCGTCACATCGACCAGCTGACCGCGCGCCTCAAGGAAATCTACCAGACACCGCCGTCGCTGCACCGGCGCGAAGGCGACATCGAGATTTCAGGGCCGCGCGCCCTGCTCGACGCGATCTTCGCCAGCGGCCGCAAGGGTCTCAGCATGCAGCGCTACAAGGGTCTCGGTGAGATGAATGCCGAGCAACTCTGGGAAACGACGCTCGATCCGAATGTCCGTTCGCTGCTGCAGGTCAAGGTTGCCGACGCCACCGATGCCGATGGGCTCTTTGCCCGCCTGATGGGGGACGAAGTCGAGCCACGGCGCGAATTCATCCAGGACAATGCGCTAAGCGTCGCAAACCTCGATATCTGATCGATATGCCTTCAACAAAAAGCCCCGCCGTCGCAGGACGGCGGGGCTTTCGCTTATTCTGATGTCGCTCAGTTGGCTAGGAAATGGCCGTTAAAGGCGAGATCGGAGAGCGGCTTGCGCTGGCTCGGGATTTCGCGCGCCTGATTGCGTTCTGAAAGGACGCGCTTGTCGGCCAGACGGCCGACGGCAACGCCTGCTTCGACCCGGTAGCCCTCGGGGATATCGAACGTTTTTTTGATGTCCTCATGTTTGATGCCGCCCATGCCATGGGCATAGAAGCCGGAAAGGCGCGCCTGCAGCGCCAGATATCCCCAGGCTGCACCGGCGTCGAAGGAATGGGTGTAGCTCGGCTTTTCCTCGCCGGATCCGGCAACGCCGGTGAAGCTGCGTGAGACGACGAAGATCAGCGCCGATGCGTTCTTCGCCCATTCCTGATTGGCATCGACAAGCAGTGCGACGAATTTCTCCCAATGCTCCGAGCCCTTGAGGGCATAGATGAAGCGCCAGGGCTGCTGGTTGGACGAGGACGGCGCCCAATGGGCGGCTTCGAGCAGGCTGAGCAGCTGTGCCTCCTCGATGATTTCGCCGGTAAAGGCGCGCGGCGACCAACGGTCGAGAAACATCGGATCGATCGGATATTGGGATTCGCGGTTATTGCTCTGCGTCATGCTTGTTCCAGGGTTGGGACATAAAAATCGTTGAGGTCAATCGGTCCAGACGATGTCGAGTTCCTCGCGGAAGGCGAAACGCTTCAGATGAGCGTCGATCACGCTTTGCATCCCTGCCTGCTGGTCGGGATCGGCAACGGAAAGCGTCATGGTGAGCGCCGCATCGTCGGCGGCGAATATCACCTCGGCGCTATCGCTGAACGGCACCCGGCCCTTATGAGGATCGAAATCGACGCTGAACTTGTGGCTCCAGTGTTTGCAGAGCTGCTGCAGGTACCGGCTCGCATGTTCGGTGCGTACGACGGCCTTGGAGAGGTGCATGTCGAACTCCATCTCGTGTTGGACGACAGCATGTCGCACCAAAATGTGCAGCGGTTTTGCGATAACGACATGCGTAAAACAAGGACCTGAAGCGCGGGCCAAGCGAATCTGAAAGGTCGTGACGCGCTTTAGAGCCAAGTCATATTTCCTGCTTCGCCGGCTTGGCAAGCGCAGCATCGTCGCAGTTGCGTGGACGGACTGTCTCCATAAAAGCGGCCTTACGCGTGCGCCGAAGCAGGGTAATGGACTGCTTCAATCGATCGGTTGGAGAAGTGCGCATGCTGGTGAACGGAAAATGGACGGAAGACTGGCAGCCCGTTCAGGCGAAGGATGAAAAAGGCGGCTTCGTCAGGCAGGTTTCGAGTTTCCGCAATTGGGTGACGCCGGATGGCAGCGCCGGGCCGACAGGCGAGGGCGGTTTTGAAGCCAGCCTCGGCCGCTACCATCTCTACGTCGCCTATATCTGCCCCTGGGCCTCGCGCACCCTGGTCGGCCGTAAGCTCAAGGGCCTGGAAGAGGTCATTTCCGTCTCCGTCGTCGAACCGGTGCTGACGAAGCAGGGCTGGCGCTTCGGCGACTATCCCGGTGCAACGCGGGATCATGTCAATGGCATGAGCTACATGCATGAAATTTACACGAGGGCAGCGCCCGGTTTCACCGGCCGCGCCACCGTCCCGGTTCTCTGGGACAAGCAGAGGCAGACCATCGTCAACAATGAATCTGCCGATATCCTGCGCATGCTGAACAGCGGCTTCGGTGAACTGGCGAAAAATCCGATCGATCTTTATCCCATCGAAAGGCGCGCCGAGATCGACGCTTTCAACGAACGTATTTATCCCGCCCTCAACAACGGGGTCTATCGCGCCGGTTTTGCCACGACCCAGATCGCCTATGAGGAAGCCTTCGCCGATGTCTTCTCCTGCCTCGATTGGATCGAGCCGAAATTCGAATGCAGGTCTTTCCTCTTCGCGGATCACCCCACGGAAAGCGATATCCGCCTTTTCGTGACGCTGGTGCGCTTCGACGTCGCCTATCACGGCATCTTCAAATGCAATCTGCGCCGGCTTTCGGACTATGCCAATCTGCGCACCTTCTGCCGGCGCATGCTGGATTGGCCGGGCATTGCCGACACGGTGAATCTCGACCACATCAAGCGCGGGTACTACTCGGTCGAAAGCCTGAACCCGGCGAAAATCGTTCCTGCCGGTCCGGATCTCTCCGAAATTTTCTAGTAACGCCGTACCGCTTCCGGGCAAAGCCGTAATGACACCGATGAATAATTCGTTCATAGGTGGCTGCAAATTCGTTTTCGATGAGGAGGCATTCCATGAAGCTGATGCGTGTTGGCGAAGCAGGTCGGGAAAAACCGGCGCTTCTCGATGCCGATGGCAAGATCCGCGATCTCTCGGCGCATGTCGCCGACATCGGCGGCGAGGCAATCTCGCCGGCCGGCCTTGCAAGGATCGCCGCGCTCGATCCGAAGAGCCTGCCGGAACTTGCCTCCGGCCGGATCGGAGCCTGCGTAGCCGGCACGGGCAAATTCATCTGTATTGGCCTCAATTTCTCCGACCATGCCGCCGAAACCGGCGCCACCGTGCCGCCCGAGCCGGTCATCTTCATGAAGGCGACCTCGGCGATCGTTGGCCCGAACGACACCGTGCTGATCCCGCGCGGTTCCGAAAAGACCGATTGGGAAGTCGAGCTCGGCGTCGTCATCGGCAAAACGGCGAAATATGTCAGTGAAGCCGAGGCGCTCGACTACGTCGCCGGCTACTGTGTGTCCCACGACGTGTCCGAACGCGCCTTCCAGACCGAGCGCGCCGGCCAGTGGACCAAGGGCAAGTCCTGCGACACTTTCGGCCCGATCGGCCCCTGGCTGGTCACCAAGGATGAGATCGCCGATCCCCAGAACCTCGGCATGTGGTTGAAGGTTAACGGCCAGACGATGCAGAACGGTTCGTCCAAGACCATGGTTTATGGCGTCGCCCACGTCGTTTCCTATCTCAGCCAGTTCATGTCGCTGCATCCGGGCGATGTCATCTCGACGGGGACACCGCCCGGCGTCGGCATGGGCATGAAGCCGCCGCGCTTCCTCAGGGACGGCGATGTCGTCGAGCTTGGCATCGAAGGGCTCGGCAGTCAGAAGCAGAGCTTCGTTGCGGATCGTTAACGACGCTACTTCAGCGGAACCTTAAGTTTTCCGTCTACGTGATGCCGGAGATCAACTCTCCGGCATTTCCTGTGCAGCTTCGGGACGTCCATGTTGCTGTGCAACAGAAACCTGTTAGTCTGCGTTACGTGCCAGCGTGCGGAAAGAGCTCGATGTCTATCAACCGACGTCATCTTTTCGATAGATGAAAGGCAGCGCCTTCTATGTTCTATCAGCTTTATGAATTGAATCATGCCGCTATGGCGCCGTTTCGCGCCGCAGCGGACATCATGCGATTTGCCTATGCCAATCCGCTGAATCCGTTCTCTCACACACCCTTCGGCCGGGCGATGGCGGCAAGCCTCGAAATGTTCGAGCGCACGACGCGTCGCTACGGAAAGCCGGAATTCGGGTTGAAGCAGACGACGATCGGCGCGCAGACGGTTTCCGTCCGCGAAGAGGTCGTCTGGTCGAGATCCTTCTGCAATCTCCTGCATTTCGCACGGAACGTTCCGCCCGGCCGGGCCAGCGATCCCCGTATCCTGATCGTCGCGCCGATGTCCGGCCACTATGCGACGCTCTTGCGCGGTACGGTCGAGGCGCTGCTGCCGAGCGCCGATGTCTACATCACAGATTGGATCGACGCCCGCATGGTGCCGATGACGGAAGGCAGGTTCGATTTCGACGATTATGTCGATTACGTCATCGAGATGCTGCATTTCCTCGGTCACGACACCCATGTCATCGCCGTCTGTCAACCCTCCGTTCCGGTGCTCGCTGCAGCGGCGGTAATGGAGGAAGCCAACGATCCGCTCTCGCCGTCCTCGATGACGCTGATGGGCGGCCCGATCGACACGCGCATCAACCCGACGGCGGTGAACAAGCTCGCCCAGGAGCGGTCGCTGCAGTGGTTTTCCGACAATGTCATCATGGACGTTCCTTGGCCGCAGCCGGGCTTCATGCGCCCTGTCTATCCGGGCTTCCTGCAGCTGTCGGGCTTCATGTCGATGAACCTCGATCGCCACCTCGTCGCCCACAAGGAATTCTTCATGCATCTCGTGAAGAACGACGGCGAGCCGGAAAAACATCGCGATTTCTACGACGAATATCTCGCCGTCATGGATCTGACCGCCGAATTCTATCTGCAGACGGTCGAGCAGGTCTTTATGAAGCATTCGCTGCCGAAGGGCGAGTTGATGCATCGCGGCAAGCGCGTCGACCCGGCCGCGATCCGCAACGTCGCGCTGCTGACCGTCGAGGGCGAGAATGACGACATTTCAGGCGTCGGCCAGACCAGGGCGGCCCAGACCATCTGTGTCAACATTCCTGAAGACATGCGCATGCACTATCTTCAGCCGGATGTCGGCCATTACGGCGTTTTCAACGGCTCGCGCTTCCGTCGCGAGATCGCGCCGCGCATCGTCGATTTCGTCCGCCAGCATTCCCGCGCCGCCGTCAAGCCGCGGGTGCCGCGTGTGATCAAGGGCGGACGGACAGCGTGATTCAGCGACGTCTGAATTAGCAACGCCGATTCAAGGCTTTGTCCGATTTCGCCGGCAATCGTCTTGAAGGCGGTTCTTGCGGTTACCACATCGATTTCCAGCGTTCGGCATCTTGCCGGGCGCCGAAAGCGAGGATACCGCACGATGAACCAGTCAGCATTGCTTCGACCGGATTGGACTCCGGCTACCATTGCCCTGATGATTCTCGGCTTCATGGTTTTCTGGCCTCTGGGTCTGGCCATGCTTGCCTATATCATCTTCGGCGATCGTCTGCGCGGCTTCAAGCGCGACGTCAATCAGGCGACCGATGGTTTCTTTGCCTCCTGCCGCCGTTCGCATGGCCGCCACCGCCCGCATTTCTCGACCGGCAATGTCGCCTTCGACGACTGGCGTAAGGCCGAGCTCGACCGGATCGAGGAAGAGCGCCGCAAGCTCGACGAAATGCGCGAGGAATTCGACGAATATCTGCGTGAACTCCGCCGCGCCAAGGACCAGGAAGAGTTCGACCGCTTCATGCGTGACCGCAAGAACGCCAAGCGCGACGACAACGGCCCGGTCGCGGAGTTCCAGACGCCGTGAAGGCCTAAAGCATGTCGCGCAAAAGTGTGAAGCGGTTTTGCGGCAACGACATGCGTAAACGAAGACCTAAAGCGCAAGGAGCGAAGCTGGAAGATCGCGACCGCGCTTTAGGCAATGAAATGATGACCGGCATCTCGCGATGCCGGTTTTTCCATGTCCGCCTGCCCCGCAAATCGTTTAGATTCCCCGGCGAATCGTATAGAAAACCCCCATGTTTCCGCTTCTGAAGACACGGCCAAAGGCGCGAAAGCCAGCTCCGCCCGAAACGCGGACGCTCGATGTCGCCGGCCGGCTCATGCCGCTGACCATCAAGCAGCACGATCAGGCAACCCGGATCACGCTTCGCATCGAGCCGGGCGGGCGGGCCTTGAAGATGACGGTGCCGAGAGGTCTGGCGGCGCGTGAGGTGAACGCCTTCCTCGATCGGCACCAGGGATGGCTGCTCACCAAGCTTGCCAAGTTTTCGACCGATACCGGCTTACGCAACGGCGGCAAGATCCTCCTGCGCGGTGTTTCCCATCGCATCGAGCACACGGGCAGCCTGCGCGGCTTGACGGAGGTCGTCTCCGTGGATGGCAGTCCTGTGCTGCGCGTCAGCGGCATGCCCGAGCATGTCGGGCGGCGCATCGCGGCCTTCCTCAAGAAGGAGGCGCGCGCCGATCTTGAGAGGCTGGCGATGATGCATGCCGCGACAATCCGGGCGCCGATCCGCTCGATCTCGATGAAAGATACCCGCAGCCGATGGGGCTCCTGCTCGTCGGAGGGAAACTTGAGTTTCTCCTGGCGTATCGTCATGGCGCCGCCTTCGGTGATCGATTATCTCGCCGCCCATGAAGTCGCTCATCTCAAGGAGATGAATCACGGCCCCCGCTTCTGGGCGCTTTGCAAGACGCTTTGCCCCGGCATGGAGGAAGCGAAATCCTGGCTGAAGCGGCACGGCAGTCAGCTGCACGCCATCGATTTCGATTAGCCGCAAGCCCCGCTAAATACAGCTTTCCATGCAATTTGGCTCGACTCTTGCCGCATTTCGTGTCACTTCGCTGCCATGAAAACCGATATCAAGATCTGTGGCTTGAAGACGCCCGAAGCGATCGATCGTGCGCTGAAACGCGGCGCGACCCATATCGGTTTTATCTTCTTCGAAAAGAGCCCGCGTTATGTCGAGCCCGATGTGGCGGCAAAACTTGCCGAACCGGCGCGCGGCAAGGCGAAGATCGTCGCCGTCGTCGTTGATCCCACAAATGACGATCTCGACGAAATCGTGTCGCTGCTGAAGCCGGACATCCTCCAGCTCCATGGCAACGAGAGTCCCGAACATGTGCTGACCATCAAGGCGCTCTATGGTTTGCCTGTGATGAAAGTCTTTTCCGTGCGCACGGCCGACGATCTCAGGCGCGTCGAAGCCTATATCGGCATCGCCGACCGTTTTCTCTTCGATGCGAAAGCGCCGAAGGGTTCGGAACTGCCTGGCGGCAACGGGATTTCCTTCGACTGGAGCCTTCTCGGCTGGCTCGACGGCAGCATCGACTACATGCTGTCCGGCGGGCTGAACAAGGACAATGTCGCGGATGCGCTTGTGAAGACCAAGGCACGTGGTATCGACGTCTCCTCGGGTGTCGAAACCGAGCCCGGCGTAAAGAGCGTCGCGTTGATCGATGAATTTTTCGATGCGGTCGAAAAGGCGGATACGCCTGTCATGGCCTCAGGGAGTTGATAGTGAACGAAACGCCTAAACCGAATTCCTTCCGTTCCGGGCCAGATGAAGATGGCCGCTTCGGCATCTATGGGGGTCGTTTCGTTGCCGAAACGTTGATGCCTTTGATTCTCGATCTGCAGGACGAGTGGAACAAGGCGAAGAGCGATCCGGCCTTCCAGGCGGAACTGAAGCATCTTGGCGCCCACTATATCGGCCGGCCGAGCCCGCTCTATTTTGCCGAGCGGCTGACTGCCGAACTCGGCGGCGCGAAGATCTATTTCAAGCGCGAGGAACTGAACCACACCGGTTCGCACAAGATCAACAACTGCATCGGCCAGATCCTGCTCGCCAAACGCATGGGCAAGACCCGTATCATCGCCGAAACCGGCGCCGGCCAGCACGGCGTCGCTTCGGCCACCGTTGCCGCCCGCTTCGGGCTTCCCTGCGTCGTCTACATGGGCGCCACCGACGTCGAGCGTCAGGCACCGAACGTTTTCCGCATGAAGCTGCTCGGCGCCGAAGTCAAGCCCGTGACGGCAGGCAGCGGCACGCTGAAGGACGCGATGAACGAGGCGCTCCGCGACTGGGTCACCAATGTCGAGGATACCTATTATCTGATCGGCACGGCGGCCGGCCCGCATCCCTATCCGGAGATGGTCCGGGACTTCCAGTCGGTGATCGGCGCGGAAGCGAAAGAGCAGATGCTGGCCGCCGAAGGCCGCCTGCCGGACCTCGTCGTCGCTGCCGTCGGCGGTGGCTCGAATGCGATCGGCATCTTCCACCCCTTCCTCGATGACCCCTCCGTGAAGATCGTCGGCGTCGAAGCCGGCGGCAAGGGCCTCCAGGGCGACGAACATTGCGCTTCGATCACCGCCGGGTCTCCCGGCGTGCTGCACGGCAACCGCACCTACCTGCTGCAGGATGGCGACGGCCAGATCAAGGAAGGTCATTCGATTTCGGCTGGTCTCGATTATCCCGGCATCGGCCCCGAACATTCCTGGCTGAGCGATATCGGCCGCGTCGACTACGTGCCGATCATGGACCACGAGGCGCTCGAGGCGTTCCAGACCCTGACCCGCCTCGAAGGCATCATCCCGGCGCTCGAGGCGGCGCATGCGATTGCCGAGGTCATCAAGCGCGCACCGACAATGAACAAGGACGAGATCATCCTGATGAACCTCTCCGGCCGCGGCGACAAGGACATATTCACCGTCGGCAAGATTCTGGGAATGGGACTGTAAGACATGACCGCACGCATGGACAAACGCTTTGCCGCGCTCAAGGCCGAGGGCCGTCCGGCGCTTGTGACCTATTTCATGGGCGGTGATCCTGATTACGATACCTCTCTCGGCATCATGAAGGCACTGCCGGAAGCAGGTTCCGACATCATCGAGCTCGGCATGCCCTTTTCCGATCCGATGGCCGACGGCCCGGCCATCCAGCTGGCCGGCCAGCGGGCGCTGAAAGGCGGTCAGACGCTGAAGAAGACGCTGCAGCTGGCGGCAGACTTCCGCAAGAGCAACGACGCGACGCCGATCGTCATGATGGGCTATTACAATCCGATCTACATCTACGGCGTCGAGACGTTCCTGGACGATGCGCTGGCCGCCGGTATCGACGGCCTGATCGTCGTCGACCTGCCGCCGGAGATGGATGACGAACTCTGCATTCCGGCGATCCGCAAGGGGATCAACTTCATCCGCCTGGCGACGCCGACCACCGACGAAAAGCGCTTGCCCACCGTGTTGAAGAACACCTCCGGCTTCGTCTACTACGTCTCGATGAACGGCATCACCGGTTCGGCACTGCCCGATCCGTCGCTGGTTTCCGGCGCCGTCCAGCGTATCAAGCAGCATACGGAGCTGCCCGTCTGCGTCGGTTTTGGCGTCAAGACGGCGGAACATGCGAAGGTCATCGGCGGCTCGGCCGATGGCGTCGTCGTCGGTACCGCCATCGTCAACCAGGTCGCGACGAGCTTGACCAGCGATGGCAAGGCGACGGCGGACACGGTTCAGGCGGTCGCAACGCTGGTGCGCGGCCTTTCCTCGGGAACACGCTCGGCACGCCTTGTTGCTGCCGAATAGTTTTCCCACATTGGCGCTATTCAACCAGGAGAATTCGAGTTGAACTGGATCACCAACTACGTTCGCCCGCGGATCAATTCCATGCTGGGCCGTCGCGAAGTGCCGGAGAATCTCTGGATCAAGTGCCCGGAAACGGGCGAGATGGTCTTCCACAAGGACCTGGAAGGCAATAAGTGGGTGATCCCTGCTTCCGGCTATCACATGAAGATGCCGGCCAAGGCCCGGCTTGCCGACCTTTTCGACAATGGTGAATATGAATCGCTGCCGCAGCCGAAGGTCGCCCAGGACCCGCTGAAATTTCGCGATTCGAAGAAATACAGCGATCGTCTGCGTGACAGCCGCCTGAAGACCGAGCAGGAGGACACGATCCTCGCCGGCCTCGGAAAGGTGCAGGGTGTGAAACTCGTGGCCGTCGTGCACGAATTCAACTTCATCGGCGGTTCGCTCGGCATCGCCGCCGGCGAGGCGATCGTCAAGGCTTTCGAACGTGCGACGTCGGAAAAATGCCCGCTGGTGATGTTCCCGGCTTCCGGCGGTGCGCGCATGCAGGAAGGCATTCTCTCGCTGATGCAGCTGCCGCGCACGACCGTTGCCGTCGACTTGCTCAAGGAATCCGGCCAGCCCTACATTGTCGTGTTGACCAACCCGACAACAGGCGGCGTCACGGCCTCCTATGCCATGCTTGGCGATATTCACCTGGCCGAGCCCGGCGCCGAAATCGGCTTTGCCGGCAAGCGGGTGATCGAGCAGACGCTGCGTGAAAAGCTGCCGGAAGGCTTCCAGACCTCCGAATATCTGCTGGAACATGGTATGGTCGATATGGTTGTCAAACGTCATGACATTCCGGAAACGCTGGCGCGCATCCTGAAGATTCTGACGAAGAAGCCCGTCTCGGCAGCCAACGACGTGACTCGTGGAGCGATCGCCTTGGCGGCGAGCGCCTGATATCAGGCAAGCAGGCGGGATGCCGAATTGATACCCAGAGGCCAAACCGCGGTGAGTGAGGCAGCGCAGGAGATCGAAAAACTCATGGGATTGCATCCCAAGGGCTTCGATCTGTCTCTCGATCGCATCACCCGTCTTCTCGACCAACTCGGCAATCCGCACCGGAAACTGCCGCCGGTCATCCATGTCGCTGGCACCAACGGCAAGGGTTCGGTCACTGCCTTCAGCCGGGCTCTGCTGGAAGCGGGGGGTTACAGCGCCCACGTCCACACCTCGCCGCATCTCGTCAATTGGCACGAGCGCTATCGCATTGGTGTCGCGGGCGGGCGCGGGCAGCTTGTCGACGACGCCGTCTTCGCCGATGCTCTGCGACGGGTGGCCGAGGCCAATGCCGGGCAGCATATCACCGTCTTCGAAATCCTGACGGCGGTCACCTTCATTCTGTTTTCCGAACACCCGGCCGATGCCGCGATCATCGAAGTCGGTCTCGGCGGCCGTTTCGACGCCACCAATGTCATCTCCGATCCGGCTGTGTCCGTCGTCATGCCGATCTCGCTGGATCACCAGCCTTATCTCGGCGACAGGGTGGAACTGATCGCGGCTGAAAAGGCTGGCATCATGAAGCCCGGACGGCCCGTCGTCATCGGCCATCAGGAATATGATGCGGCGCTCGACGTGCTGATGTCGACGGCCGAGCGACTGCATTGCCCGAGCGCCGTCTTCGGGCAGGATTTCATGGCGCATGAGGAATATGGACGGCTGGTCTATCAGGACGAGTACGGGCTTGCCGACCTGCCGCTGCCGCGCCTTCCCGGTCGCCATCAATATGCCAATGCCGCCGCCGCCATCCGCGCTGTCAAGGCCGCCGGCTTCCCCGTCACCGAGACGATGATGGAAAAGGCGATGAATTTCGTGGAATGGCCGGGCCGGCTGCAGCGCCTCAGCGAGGGCCGGCTGCTATCGCATGCGCCCGCCGGCGCCGAGATCTGGGTCGATGGCGGGCACAATCCCGGAGCGGGTGAGGTGATCGCCGAAGCCATGGCTAATTTCGAGGAGCGCCAGCCGCGGCCGCTTTTCCTGATCATCGGCATGATCAACACCAAGGACCCGATCGGGTATTTCAAGGCCTTTACAGGCTTGGTCGAGAAGGTGTTCTGCGTGCCGATCCGCGGCAGCGAGGCGATGATCGACCCGGTGATATTGTCGAACGCCGCCTATGATGCCGGTTTGGTCGCCGAACCGATGTCGACGGTCGGCGAGGCGCTGGAAGCGATAAAATCGGCCCTCGACCCGACGGCACTGCCGCCCCGCATCCTCATCGGCGGCTCTCTCTATCTCGTCGGCGATGTGCTTGCCGACAACGGCACGCCTCCGAAATAAGCAAATGAAAAAGCCCGGTCGAAGCCGGGCTTTTCATGCAATATAAAGACGATATCGATCAGGCGGCGTTCGAAATCCAGTTCGAAAGAGCTGTCTTCGGCTTGGCGCCGACCGAAATATCGGCCACTTCGCCGCCCTTGAAGATGGCGAGCGTCGGAATGGAGCGCACGCCGAATTGGGCGGCGAGTTCCGGGTTTTCATCGATATTGAGTTTGGCGACCTTTACCTTGCCTTCCATCTCGACGGAGATTTCCTCGAGGCTCGGAGCGATCATCTTGCACGGACCGCACCATTCAGCCCAGAAATCGACGACGACGGGTTCTGCGGATTCCAGAACTTCCGACTGGAAGTTATTGATATCGACTTTCACGGTAGCCATAGGCTGCTCCTTTGACCGAAGAAGATGTTGAACCACATGTGATGGTGCGGCGCCAAATTTTCAATGTCCGGTATTTCACTTTGTCTTGAGTCCTGCAAGCGCCAAACCGAGCGCCTTTTCGCTCAGCGTATAAAGCGACGCATTCTCGGTATAGACGAGCATGCAGTCGATGCGTTTGCCGGGATAGAGCGGCGCCAGGATCTCACGATAGATCGCGAGCTGAGCCTTATGTGCGAAAGGGATCGCCTCCTCGGTCGAAGGCGGCACCCGATTGGTCTTGTAATCGAGAATGACAACGCGATCGGCAAGCACGGCGAGCCGGTCGGTACGGCCCGAGACCGCATAGCGGCTGTCTTCGAGCGTCAATGTTCCCATGATCGAAACTTCCGGCTGGGCCTCTGCCCCGAGAACCGGCTGCAAAGCCTGTTCGTCCATGAGTTTCAGAACCGAATCGACGAGCCGGCGGCGTTCCGCTTCCGGCCAGAACCGCGCCGCCCGTTCGGCATAACGGCATGCGGCATCGGGTCGTTCTCGAAGCGGAATTTCTGGAAGCGCCTGCAGCATGCGATGGATCAGTCTGCCCTTTTCCAGTGAACGATCGCTGCGCTCCTTCTCCCCGAACAGCGGCGAAGCGACAAACAAGCTGCCCTCGTCTTCGTCGATGATCGTCCCGATACCGGACGGGCTGAGGGGGCGGGGCAGCTCAGCCTGTGGTGGCAATGGCCGCAATAGGCCTTCCGGCAACGCCTGCTGACGGTCGCGCGCCTCGTTGCGTTCGATACGCTCGAAGCGCCGCTCCACCCGCGGCACGCGCCATCGGATACCCGGCCATTCCCCGTCAGGGCCGGAGAAGGTGGCCGCCTCCACATGCGGATGGCCTTCGCTGAGCGCAGTGGAGATCATCGTGTGCCAGGTATCGTTATTGACACGAACGCCACGATAGCCGCAGACGACCAGCCGGTCGGCAGCCCGCGTCATGGCGACATAAAGCAGCCGGCGATACTCCTCTTCCGCCAGCATCTGGATCCGCGTTGCATCGTTTTGCGTCAGCGAATTGGCGAGGTCCGAGACGGGAACCCAGGCCGGCAGCGGCGGCTCGTCGGGGTCGGTTTCGATCAGGCGAAGTTTCGGCAGATGCGTATGCGTGAAGGGCTTGGAGCCGCCGTCGACGAGGAAGACGATTGGTGCTTCAAGACCCTTGGAGGCATGCACGGTCATGATCCTGACCTCGTTGCGCCCCTTGTCCTGCTCACGCTTCACCTCCGGCGCTTCAAGCTCCAGCATTGAGATGAAGGATTGCAGCCCGGGTAGGCCGGAGTTCTCGTGGTCGAGGGTGAAGGTCAGGAATTCGTCGAGAATATCGCTGACCTCGGTGCCGAGACGGGCAAGGAATTGCCGCCGCCCGCCATGGCTGCCCAGCACCCGCGCATAGAAATCATGGACCGACAGATGTCGCGACTGCCGCAGAAACAGCTCCAGCCTTTCGACGGCGGCACGGAAACGTTCGGTGCCGTCGGCCGCAAACCTCTTGAGATGGCTCCAGACGCTCTCGTTGTCGCCCCGCAGGCCGGCGATTGCAAAGATATCGTCCTCGGAAAGATCGAAAAGCGGGCTCTTCAGCACCGCAGCGAGCGAAAGGTCGTCCTCCGGCAGAAGCAGGAAACGGCCGAGCGCCAGCAGATCCTGGACGGCGATATGGCTGGTCAGCGTCAGTCGGTCGGCGCCGGCCACGGGAATGTCGCCGCGGCGCTTCAAGGCGCGGGTCAAGGCATTGACGAAGGCGTCGCGCTTGCGCACCAGAACGAGGATGTCGCCGGCTTCGATGAGCCGCTCCCTGCCTTTGTCGACGATCGTTTCACGGCCGACGAGGGTGCCGATCGCATGGGCGATCCGCCGCGCGAGGATTGCGGCCGGCGCACTTTCCGGCGTCGCATCGAAGGGCGCCGTCCAATCCTCTTCCTTCACCACCGCCTCAGGCGCGACCATCTCCCAGAGGTCGACGGCGCCAGGATGTCCGATCCGGCTGGATCGATGCACGACCGGTTCGCCGACCGCGCTCAGACCCCGCGCATTATCCGATATCCTGAAGATCTGGTCGACGGCCTCGAGTACGTCGGCGGTCGAGCGAAAGGAGAGCGGCAGCCGTACGGAGGAAAAGCTCTGCCCGCTGTCGGAGACCCGCCGCCGCGTCCGGTCGCTCTCTTCGGAAAAACGCTCGGGCCGCGCCCCCTGAAAGGAGTAGATCGACTGCTTCTCGTCGCCGACGGCAAAGAGCGTGCGTACGACTGGCCGGGCGCTCTCGCCGGAAAAGAAATCCTCGGCGAGCGACTGGATGACGCTCCATTGGATCGGGCTGGTATCCTGTGCCTCGTCGACGAGGATATGATCGATACCCCGGTCGAGCTTGTAATGGATCCAGGGACCGACGCCACTCTTTGTCAGCAGGTCGGCGGTGCGGGTGATCAGGTCTTCGAAATCCAGTTGGCTGCGTTGCTTCTTCAACTCCTCGTAATCATGGTTCAGCCGACCGGCGAGCACCAGCGCGGCCTGCGTGGCGCCGAACATTCGCATCGTTTTCAACCGATCACGGCTTGCCGCGACATGCGCGCGGGCGACGGCGATGGCGCGCGCCAGTTGCGGTGCTTCCGCAAGCATGGCCTTGACCAGGAACTGCGTCTCCGATTTCGGCTCGCCCTTCGCCGTCAGGAAGATTTTCTCCAGCATTTCGGCGCGCCTGGCGTCATCGCGCTCCCGGCCGGCGAGCCTGAGGCCATAAGCAACTTCCTGCGCCTTGGCGCCGCCTTTCTGGTCGGCAAGCGACAGATAAAGCTCCAGCATGCCGCCCGAAAGCTCCGGCAACGGCCAATATTGCGCCGCGATCCGGCTTTCCGTATCGCCGGCGGCAAGGCCGAGCCTGTTGCGCAGCACTGCCTCCACGCCGCCGCGTCGCTCGGCAGCCGCGGTGAAGCGGCGAATGGCGTTGCGGTTGGCGATGATGTCGGCGAGCAGGTTCTCCAGCCCGGATTCGTCGCCGAGATTGAGCACATAGGCGAAAGCCTCGGCAAGGGCGCTGCCTTCTTCCGGCGCGGTCGCCGTCAGCAGCGCCCGGCGTGCATCGGAAAGCAGCGCCGCCGCCGCGCGATCGTCGAGGACCGAAAAATGCCCGGCAACATTGGCCTCCAGCGGGAATTGGTGCAGCAGCGCTTCGCAAAAGGCATGGATCGTCTGGATCTTCAACCCGCCCGGCGTTTCCAGCGCCTTGGCAAACAGCCGGCGCGCCTCGGCGAGCTTCAGCGCATCGGGCGCCGTCCCCTCGATCTGCATGATCCGCCGGCCGAGCTCTTCGTCGTCGAGCACCACCCAGTCCGCCAGCCGTTCGAAGACGCGATTCGACATTTCAGAGGCCGCGGCCTTGGTATAGGTCAGGCAGAGAATGGCGGAAGGCCGCGCGCCGGCAAGCAGCAGACGAATGACGCGCTGGGTCAGGACATGCGTCTTGCCGGAACCGGCATTGGCCGAAACCCATGCCGAGCGCTGGGGGTCGGAGGCGATCGCCTGTTGAATCGTGGTCCAGCCGATCCAGGCGCC
The DNA here is from genome assembly GCF_017948245.1 of Rhizobium sp. NLR16a. Lineage (NCBI taxonomy): Bacteria > Pseudomonadati > Pseudomonadota > Alphaproteobacteria > Hyphomicrobiales > Rhizobiaceae > Rhizobium > Rhizobium sp. NLR16a. The sequence goes on from NZ_CP072868.1 coordinate 452,950, forward strand.
GGGATCGTCGTCATTCGGAAGAGCGTCACTCATCGCCGCCGCCTTCCTCAGTCTCAGCCGTGGACCATTCGGAGACGCGGGCGAGATGATCGTAGTCGCCGCCGAAATCAAACTGCTGCGCCGGGATGAGCCGCGAGGTAAAGCCCTTTTCGCCGGACTGCAGCAAACTGACGAACTTGATCAGCTGGTCGATCGATTCTCCGGCAAGGTCCATCGCCGATTTCGCCTTGTCGCTGCGGGCCGCGTTTTCGTTGTTCACCGTATCGACCTGGAAGCGACGTCCCGGTCGCAGGCGAACATAGAGCAGATCCTGCGGCACAAGACTGCCGGCATCGCGGAAGGCGCCGGCGCTCAAAGCCGCCGCTTCCAGGGCGAGCTGCGGATCGAGAAGCGCGCGTGCCTGTGTCGGTGAGGGATTGTAGCCGGTCTTGTAGTCGATGATATCGGCCGCCCCCGGTCCTGTAATATCGATCCGGTCCGCAACGCCGTTCAGCCGGATATTGATCGCCTCCAGCTCCACGCCGCCGCGTACTTCCGTCAGCGTCCTGCGGATGCCGGGACGTCGTCCGGCCTCCCATTCGAGGAAGGCACGGGCCACTTCGCGAAAGCGCGGCCGCCAGACGGCATCGATATGCGGTGGCAGCTTCTCCATGTCGAAAAGCTCGTTAAGGATCCGCTCCATCGCCGCTGCCGCCGCCGGCGTGCCGGCCACATGGGCCCCGCGGACGAACCGGTCGATGATCGTGTGATAGAGCGTTCCGCGTTCGGCCGCTCCCGGGTCGCGGTTGAACGCGTCCACCGGATCGAGCCGCAGGATGCGGCGGGCATAGATCGCATAGGGATCGCGGCGCAGCCGTCCGACCTCGCTGAAGGAATAGGACTTCGGCTGCAGCGCCAGCGGCGGTGTCGGCGAGGGCCGCTGCGCCGGTGCCTGGGCGTCTCCCCGATCGATCAGACCAGCCCATTGCAGGTACCGGTTACCGCGCTCCCTCAATGCCGCTTGAAAGGTCCCTCCGCCGAGCGCCAGCAGCCGCTGCAGCCAGCGTGAGGCGACGGTCGGCGTCGAACCTTGGCGCAGCGCTCTCGAATAGATCAGGTGGCGGGTGCCGTTCGCCATCTCGAAATCATGCGCTAGCTGCCCGATGCGCCGCTCCGGCGGTTCGAGCCCGATCTCCGTCTTCATCATACGTGGAATGAAGGGATTGTTCGCGCTCTGCCCTGGCCAGGAGCCTTCGTTCAACCCGCCGAGAATGAGCGTGTCGACGCTCTGCAGGCGGGCTTCGAGCGTGCCGAAGATGAAGAGGCGGGGATGGCTGAGCGCCCGCGGCTTCACCGCATGGCCGGCGGCAAGTGCTGCCATGATGTCGATCCATTGCGGTCCGTCGGCCTCCATCTGGCCGTCCGTGTCTATGACTTCGCTGAGGAGTGAGGCGAGGGCGTCCCCTGCCTCGTGTGCCCAGAGATCGGCAAGATTGCCGTGCGGATCTGCCGCGACCGCTTCGAGCGAACGGCCGGTCCGCTCCGCCCATTCCGACAGCGTGAAACTTGCTGTCTTGCCGCGCTCCTCCGGCCGGTGCCGGACCAGCGCGGAAGCAAGAGGCTCGGTTGCGCGGGTGACCCGGCGCGCAAGTTCGGATGCGGTCTCGACGGCCTCGGCTGGCAGCGTCTTGCGCCATTGCGGCGCGTGTCGGTCGAGGACCTGTTCGCCGAGCTGCTGGCTCAGGAGCAATTCAAGTGCGTTGATATCCACCTCCGCCACCCCGCCGCGCAGCGCCAGCAGTTCGAGCGCTTCGGTCGCGGAAATCAAGGCGTCGCGTTCGAGGCCGAAGCGGGCCAGCGGATGTTTGAGCAGCGAAACGATCGCCACCGGATCACCCGGCCGAAGCGCCGCCTCCAGCAGCAGCTGTAGCAGCGTGCCCTGCGGGGTCGCCGAAAGCGGTGTGCCGGCCGAATCGTCGGCGAGAATCCCGAAGCGGGAGAGCTCGGCCATCACCCGACGGGCGAGATTGCGGTCTGGCGTAATCAGCGCAGCCCGGCTTTCGCCATCCTGTCCCTGCCTTTCCAGTGCAAGCCTGAGCGCGATGGCAATCGCGGTTGCTTCCTCGCGCTCATTGGCGGCTTCGATCAGCGAAACATCGCCGAAGGCCGAAGTCAGCGCTCCCTCGGGTAGCGAGCTCTTCCAGGCCCCCCAGTCGCTGGTCGCCTCTGCCGGGGCGAGCGCGCGCGACAGGATTTCGGCGCGCCGGTTAAGATCGGCCTCTGGTCTCCCCAGGAGGCTGACGTCGGCTCGTGTCAGCCTCAGCCTTTTCAGCAGCAAGGACAGGCCATATTGCGGATGGCTCCGGCTGGCCGGATTGGCATGCTGGCCTGGCGCCGGTTCCGGCGCCACCATTTGCCAATGCCTGTCGGGCATGGACAGATCGAGGCCGGGAAGGACGATCACGCCTTCGGGCAGATTGGCAACGGCGGCGATGAGATCGGCCGTGGCAGGAACCGAACCCGTCGAACCGGCAATGATAATCGGCCCGGCCGGCTTCGCCGCCGAAATCCTGGCTGCTTCGGCCCGCAGAATTGCGTTCCTGTGCCGCGCCGGCGAGGACTTGCCGAGCTCGGAAAGCCGCTCCGGCCAAAAGGCGCTGGCGATCTGGAGGAACTCCGCCGTCAGCTGCCACCAGGCGGCGTAGTCGCCAGTGTCGAGTTTCGACAGTTCCGACCAGTCAAGATCCTCGGTTTCGATGGAATCGATCAGCTCCGCGAGGTTGCGGGCGAGCCAGATCGCATCTGCCGGGCTGGCCGGCGCAACGAGCGGCGAGTCGGAATGGATATGGCGGACGATCTCCGGCAGCTTGTTTCGCCAGGCAAGGATCAGCCGCGCCAGTTCCAGGAGCCGGGCGGTATTCGACAGCGGCTGGGCGAGATCGATCGTCGCCGGCAGCGCCTCTTCGAAATATCCGCTGTCGTCATCGGTTTCGCCGAGAGGACGGATCACCGGCAGGATCGCCGAGCGGCCGCCGAGCAGGTCGACGAATTCTGAGCGCAGCACGCGCACGGCGCGCCGGGTCGGCAGGTAGATCGTCACCCTGGCGAGCGACAGCGGATCATCGGACTCATGCCGAAAGAGCGGCGTCAGGCGTCCGTCGCAAAGCGTCGTCGCCAGCGTTTTCAGGAAGGGCAGGCCCGCCGGGATCGTCAGGATGCGTGGCTGGTGCCGGTCCGCCATGAGCTCACGCGAACGCCCGCAGTCGGCGGATTGTTTCCTCCGCTTCGCCGATCGCCTCTGGCGTTCCCACAGTCAGCCAATGGCCGTCGAGCACGATGCCGAACAGACGTCGGCGCGCGATCGCCTTGTCGAAATAGATATTGAGGTTGAAGGCATCCTTCGGCGCATCATCAAACAGCGTCGGGTTCATGGCGATCGCCCCGGCATAGACGACGGGATTGGACGGATCGTCGCGATACCGCGTCAGCCGGCCATCTGCAGCGAGGCTGAAATCATTCTTGCCGTTGTGACCGGTTGTATCTTCGATCCTGACGCAAAGCAGCGCCATGTCCATTTGCTCTGCATCGAAGAATCCAGCTAAGCGCTGCAGGTTCGTCGGCCGTCCCGGCTGTTCTCCGATCCAGAAGAGATCGGCATTCATGACGAAGATGTCGTCGCGTTCAAGCAGCGTCAGGCCCTTCGCCAGTCCTCCGCCGGAATTCATCAGTCCGTCCCGCTCGTCCGATATGATGATGTCGAGGCCGCGATATTTGCCGAGATGGTCGAGCATCTGCTCGGCATGATGATGAACGTTGACGACGGCCCGCTCGACGCCGGCCGAAACCAGCGCGTCCAGCGAATAGTCGATCATCGGCTTGCCGTCGATCTTCACCAGCGGCTTCGGAATCGTATCGGTGATCGGGCGCATGCGGGTCCCGAGACCCGCGGCCAGAACCATGGCTTGTCTGATGGTCATCTTGATCCGGAACTTATGATTCGCTCTGGCCTATTCCAGCCCTTGTGCACCAATCGCGCAAGGGGGCAAGCGCCTCGTGCTCGAGCGCGACATTCAGATAGGCAAGTGTGCGCGGCATATGTTTGAGATAGCCGGGCTTGCCGTCCCGCTGCAGCAGCCGCACCCAGAGACCGGCAAGCTTGCAATTGCGCTGCGCCGACATGATCGCCCATGCTTTCAGGAATCCGGCTTCGTCGAAGCCGCCCTGTGTGCGGCGAAGCGCCAGATAATCGTCCATCAGCTGCCGGAAAAGCTGCGGTTCGATCGTGACGCGCGCGTCCTGGACGAGCGAGGCAAGATCATAGGCTGTGGGCCCGATCATGGCGTCCTGGAAGTCGATGAGTCCGATCTTTTTGATGCCCGGCTCCTGCGGCCGCCAGATGATGTTCGGCGAGTGGAAATCGCGCAGCAGCAGGTTCTTTTCGGCCGTGGCAAGTTCATCGATCAGGGCGTCCCAGATCGCCAGATATTCCTTGCGTTCGGTATCCGAGGGGGCGGTGCCGCGCTTCCAGGCTATGTGCCAGTCGAGCACAAGCTGCACTTCCATCTTCATCGCCGTGCGATCGAAGTCCGGTATGTGATGCGTGTGCGTGGCGGAAACCGGTATGTCTGGCGGAAATTGCATGGAATGAAGATGGGCAAGACAGGCGACGCTTTGCCGGTAACGCTCGATGATCGGCCGCCCCTCGTCATCGAGCACGCCTTCGGTGCCGAGATCCTCGATCAAGAGGATCCCCTGCTGATAATCGACCTTATAGATCTCCGGCGCCGCAAAACCCCGTTCGCGCAGCGCATCGGCAATCGCAACGAAGGGATAGGCGTTCTGTGCCAGATGCGCGACTTTGGGATAAGGTTTGCCGTCATGGACCGGCGGTCCCTCGGGATGCGGCCGCCAGTCCATCAGGATGATGCGGCGCTCGGCGTTCTCGCGATAGATCGCCTCGTAAGCGCGAAGCGAGGCATCACCGGTCAGGAAGCGGCGTTTGGCATTGGAATAGCCGGCGTCTTCGAGGAAATTGCGGATCGCCAGGACGCGCCGGATGCGCAAAGCCTGTGCGCCGGCGGCGCTAATCGTCGCCCGGCGGCCGTTGCCTTCATGCGTCAGCGTCAACGTGATGCATTCGCCAGGCAACTCGCTCGCGGCCATCTCCGGCCATTCGACGAGACAGATGCCGTTCTGCAGGGCCTCGTCGAAGCCGAGCTCCGTCAATTCGCCGGGGTCACCGAGCCGATAGAGATCGAAGTGCGAAACCGGGATACGCAGATCGTAGGATTGCACCAGTGTGAAGGTGGGGCTCGGAACTTCGAGCCCATCGTCATCGGCAATGGCACGCAGGATCGCACGGGCAAGCGAGGATTTGCCGGCGCCGAGATCGCCCGACAGGGCAAGGCAATCTCCGGCCTTCAGGCCAAGCGCCAGGTCTTCGCCGAGGCGAACCGTGGCCGCTTCGTCTTTCAGGAACAGCGAGATCGTATCATCGGTCGTCATTCGGCGGCGGCGGAATGCGGTATGTTGACCGATGGGATACGGCAGACGACCGTCGTGCCTTTGCCCGGCTCGCTGTCGATCGTCACGTCGCCATGATGAAGGCTGACAAAGCTGTCGACGATCGAGAGACCGAGGCCGGCGCCGCCGCGTTTGCCGCTTTTAGCCCCCGTCGCGAACCGGTCGAACACGGTCGCGATCATGTCGGGCGAAATGCCGGGGCCGCGATCGCGGACGGAGAAGACGAAATCCGTGCCTTCGCGATGGCATTCCAGCGAGATCGACGTGCCCTCGGGCGAGAAATTCGCCGCATTGGCAAGAAGCTTCAGAAGGATCTGCTTCAGCCGCTGCGGATCGGCGACGATCGAGCCGAGATAGGCGGAGGCGGTGATTTCAAGCGCGACGCCGCTTTCGTGCAGCCGGTCGGCGATCTGCATCGAGACGTCGTCGAGCAGGTCGTTGAGATCAATCTCGGCATAGTTGAGCCGCATGATGCCGGCATCGACCGTCGCAAGGTCGAGGATATCGTTGACGAGCGTCAGCAGAACCGAGGACGAGGTCGAAATGTGGTCGACATATTCGGCCTGCCGTTCATTCAGCGGCCCGACGCCCTGCGTGCGCAGCAGATCGGTAAAGCCGATGATATTGGTCAGCGGTGAGCGAAGTTCATAGGAAACATGCTGAACGAAGTCGTTTTTCAATTCGTCGGCTTTGCGCAACGCCTCGTTCTTCTCGGTCAAAGCCCGCTCGGCCCGCACGCTGTCGGTCATGTTGACGAAGGTCAGCATGGTCTGCGCGTTCGGCAGCGGGATGACGGCGTAATCGAGCACGAGGCCGGAGAAGAGTTCCAGCGTCCCCTGGCTCGAGCGGCGTTCGTCATCGAAGCTGGTGATCAGTTCCGCGAAGGTCTTCCAGCCGTCCGGCCGGTCGTAGGACGGCGCGCAGGCCTCGCCCAGCGCGCGGATATGAGTGCCGGGCTTGGCTTCGGTTTCCGTAATGCCCCAGAGCGCCCGGAAGGCCGGATTCGACAGGCGGATACGTCCATCCGGTCCGAATACCGCCACCCCTTCGGAAAGGTGATCGATCGTCTCGCCCTGTACCTTGACCAATGTGTTGTAGCGCGTTTCGAGATCGACCTGCTCGGTCAGATTTTCGAATACCCAGGTGGCGCCGCCCTGCGGATGGGCGGTGGCGAAGACGCGCAGCGTCTGGCCGTTGGGCAGGTGCCAGAGATCCGATTGCGTGTCGAGCGCGCGATAGACGGAAAGGGCCGCTTCCTTCCAGCTTTTCCAGTTGAGCTGGTCCGGCAGCTTCTTGGCCGCGCGCAGCCGCTCGAGCAGCTCGCTATTATCAGGCCGGCTTTCGAGGAAGGCGATATCGAGCTCCCAGAGCGCGACGAAGGCCTGGTTGTAGAATTGCAGCCGGCGCTCGCCGTCGAAGATGGCGACGGGTGTGGCGAGATGGTCAAGTGTTTCGGCGTGGCTCTTCAGCGTCCGTTCCAGCTCGGCGCGCACGGCCTCTATATCAGACACGTCAATCGCAATCCCGGCCGAGCCACCCGGGACCTTGACGTCGACGACGTCGAAGAATGTCCGATTGCCGCGCACAACGGTCGAGATCGTGTCGTGGAAAGGCGATTCCGGCGTCGTAACCGCGCGAATGCGTTCGCGCGCCACGGTCGTCAGCATCTCGCGGCCTTCGTTGATCGCCTGCTGCGGCGAGCGTGCCTCGACCGCGTCGCCATAAGCTTGGTTGACCCAGGTGAGGCGGCCCGCCGGGTCGCGCTGCCAGGCCGGCATGTCGATCGCGTCGAGCATGGTCTGGAAGGCCGAGATCGAGGTCATCAGCCGGTCGCGCTCGATCCTGAGTTCGGCAAGCTCGGCGCGCAGATTGTTGAGCGCCACGAAGCGGACGAAGGCGCGTCCGCCGGAAACCCGGCCCTGCGCCTCGAGGATTTCATCGCGGATGGTTTCGACCACCATATCGAAGCTCTGCGCGCCGTCGCGCAGCCGGTCGATCGCCTTTTCCAGATCGGCGGCCGAATGCGATTTCAGCCAGAGGCCGAAGGCCAGGAATTCGCCGTCCTGCGGCGCGCCGGTCTCGGGCGGAAGCTGGCCGAGAAGCTCGGGGCGCGTATTGCCGTCCCAGATGACGATCCGCCGGTTCTTGTCGGCGATCAGCGCCTGATATTGCGAAATGCGCTGCTGGGCATCGGAAAGCGCCGAGCGGATTTCGCGGCTCTCGTTTTCCAGATTGCCGCGCTGGCGTACGAGCCAGAGCGTTGAAAGCAGGGCCGCCGAGATGACGCCGATGACGACGGAAACGCCGACGACCTGCGAGGAGGTGAAGAGGTGAGCCGAGGCGGCCACCTGCCGCTCGGTCTGTGCCAGAACCGGCCGCGCCAGCGCGGCAAGCGCCGTGCCGGCCGCGCACGTTTTCAGGAGGCGCGCCAATGATCCATGCTCTTGCTTTGCGGCCTCGTGTGCCGTTGCAGATTTATATTCTCGGCCCGCCGAGAGCGGGCGGCGACCGGCGCGAGCGCCGTCATCCGCCTGACCGGGCAGGCTGTTTTTCACTTCCGACATCCGCGGTATGTCTCCGTCCTTCAATGTGCCGCATTACGACAAGACATCCCATTTTCGGAGCGGTCGGACGGGGTCCGGCGTCCCGAATCAAGTCTTAAAACAATACTTCGGAAGGGAATCGGCGGGAAGAGAGCGGCCAAAAAATAAGCCGCGGCATTTGTCAATGCCGCGGCTTCTACATCTTGTGGATATTGATGGTGCCATCAATATCTGTAGTGGTCGGACTTGAACGGACCCTGAGGCTTCACGCCGATATAGGCGGCCTGCTCTTCGCTGAGCTGGGTCAGCTTCACGCCGAGCTTGTCGAGGTGAAGGCGTGCGACCTTCTCATCGAGATGCTTCGGCAGGATGTACACCTTGTTCTCGTACTGGCCGGGCTTTGTGAAGAGCTCGATTTGCGCCAGCGTCTGGTTGGTGAAGGAAGCCGACATCACGAAGGACGGATGGCCGGTCGCATTGCCGAGGTTGAGCAGACGGCCTTCGGAGAGAAGGATGATGCGGTTGCCCTTGGGGAACTCAATTAGGTCGACCTGCGGCTTGACGTTGGTCCACTTGAGGTTACGCAGCGCGGCGACTTCGATTTCGTTGTCGAAATGGCCGATATTGCCGACGATCGCCATGTCCTTCATCTGCCGCATGTGGTCGATGCGGATGACGTCCTTGTTGCCTGTCGTGGTGATGAAGATATCGGCCGACGAAACGACGTCTTCGAGCAGCACGACTTCATAACCGTCCATGGCGGCCTGCAGAGCGCAGATCGGATCGGCTTCCGTAACCTTGACGCGGGCGCCGGCGCCGGAGAGCGACGCAGCGGAACCCTTGCCGACGTCACCGTAACCGCAGACGACGGCAACCTTGCCGGCCATCATCACGTCGGTGCCGCGGCGGATGCCGTCGACCAGCGATTCCTTGCAGCCGTATTTGTTGTCGAACTTCGACTTGGTGACGGAGTCGTTGACGTTGATCGCCGGGAAGGGCAGCAGGCCCTTCTGGCTGAGCTGGTAGAGGCGGTTGACGCCGGTCGTGGTTTCCTCGGTGACGCCCTTGATGGCATCGCGCTGCTTGGTGAACCAGCCCGGGGAAGCGGCAAGGCGCTTTTTGATCTGGGCGAAGAGGATTTCCTCTTCTTCGGAATGCGGGTTGGAGAGCACGTCCTCGCCGGCTTCGGCGCGGGCGCCGAGCAGGATGTACATGGTGGCGTCGCCGCCGTCATCGAGGATCATGTTGGAAAGGCCGCCATCGGCCCACTGGAAGATCTTGTCGGTATAGACCCAATAGTCTTCGAGCGACTCGCCCTTGATGGCGAAAACCGGAACGCCGGCGGCGGCGATCGCGGCTGCGGCATGGTCCTGCGTCGAGAAGATGTTGCACGAGGCCCAGCGGACTTCGGCGCCGAGCGCAACCAGGGTTTCGATCAGCACGGCCGTCTGGATGGTCATGTGCAGCGAACCGGTGATGCGTGCGCCCTTCAGCGGCTTTGCGTCGCCGAACTCGGCGCGGCACGACATCAGCCCCGGCATTTCGGTTTCGGCGATCGTAATTTCCTTGCGGCCGAAATCCGCAAGCCCGATATCGGCGACGACATAATCTTTTTCAGTGCTCATAGAGGTCTCCAGGCTGAAAAACGTCTCAAAAATTGGCGCAGGCGCAAGCAAGCGCACGGCATATCAGCCGTTTAGCAGGCTTCGCCTGGGATGGCAATAAGGATATAAAGAAGTCTTTATATGTTTATATGAACTCGGCCGAGCTCACATTTCTTCGCCGAACTTGTTCTGGATCAGCTGATCAAGGGCCTCCAAGGCTTCCTGAGCCTGGCTGCCGCTTGCCGAGACGACGACGCTGGACCCGGGGCTTGCGGCAAGCATCATGAGGCCCATGATTGAGGTGCCGCCGACCGTCATTCCATCTTTGGAAACGGTGATGGCCGCATCGAAATTCTCGACCATCTGCACGAATTTGGCGGAAGCGCGAGCGTGAAGGCCGCGCTTGTTGATGATAAGGAGTTCCCGGGAAAGCGATGTCATGAAGCGCCGTTATTTTCCGCTGAGCACGCGGCTCGCGACATTGATATATTTCCGCCCGGCTTCGGAAGCCTCCACCAGCGCCTTCTCCATGTTGTTCTCGCCGCGGACGCCGGCGAGCTTGATCAGCATCGGCAAGTTCATGCCGGCAATGACTTCGGTGTGGCCGCTACTCATGACCGAGATGGCGAGGTTAGATGGTGTGCCACCGAACATGTCGGTCAAGATGACGACGCCATGGCCGTCATCGGCGCCGGATACGGCTTGCAGAATGTCCTGCCGTCTCTGGTCCATATCGTCTTCGGGGCCAATACAGACCGTCTCGATAAATTTCTGAGGACCGACGACGTGCTCGACAGCATGACGAAACTCTTCAGCCAGCTTGCCATGAGTGACAAGCACAAGTCCGATCATGATATTACTGCTCCCATATACGCAAACGGTGGCTGAGATATCGCAATGCAGCAATTTCGTCCACCGGTGGCGGCACATCTTGGCTATGAAAAGCCGAAGTGCAAGATAAAAATGCAAACATATAAGGCGGATTGATCAATCCGGAAGCCTTTCAGCATCCGATGTCAGGCGCTTTCGCCATCAGGATCGCCAGCGGTGAGGCAACATTTGTGAGCAACCGCAATGCGGGAAGCGAAAAACCAGGGGCAAGACTGACGATTTCGCCCTCCGCAGGGACGCGGTTTTCACCGGAAGCGCTGCCCGGAAGCACGGCATAGTGCATGGTTGCCGGGGACACGTGATCCTGCCGGACGATGCCGGTGCCGCGAAGTTCGATGAGCCCGGCGATCGACGGCGGGCAGGTGGCAATCACCGACCCGGCTTTTTCCGATAGGAGGACCTGGTCGTCGGCGACCAGCGCCGTAAAAAGACCCAGCCGGCGGGCTTCGGTCATGCAGGTGAATGCCAGCATCGACTTTCCCCAGCCGGAGGGCCCGCTGAACAGCAGCCCCGTCCTGCCCACGACAATCGCCGTCGCATGGATGGTGGGAGCCGGCTCGCTCATGCGGCGGCATCGAGCGGAAGGGCGAGGATGAAGCGCGCGCCGAGCACGCGCCCGTTCTCGCCATCGGTGATGTTCTCCGCCCTCAGCGAACCGCCGTGGGCTTCGGCGATCTGGCGGCTGATCGAAAGGCCGAGGCCGGAATTCTGGCCGAAACCTTCCGATTCCGGACGGTCCGTGTAGAAACGCTCGAAGATGCGGTCGATATTTTCCGCCTGAATGCCGGGGCCGTTGTCTTCGATGGTGGTGACGCAGCGTGACCGTGTGCGTACCAGCCGCACGGTGATCTTGCCGCCCTTCTCGGGCACGAAGGAGCGGGCATTCTCGATCAGGTTGGTGACGATCTGGCCGATGCGCAGATCGTGGCCGTTCACGACGAAACGGGTTTTGATGTTCGGCTTGCGTTCCACCGTATACTCGATCTCCACCTGCTTCTTGCTTCCCCTGATCTGGCGGGACACGTCGATCAGGTCGCGCAGCAGCACCTCCATGTCGACAGAGCCGGCATCGACGCGTGCGAGTTCGGCATCGAGCCGCGAGGCGTCTGATATATCGCTGATCAGGCGGTCGAGGCGGCGGACATCGTGCTGGATGACATCAAGCAGCCGTTTCTTGGAATCCTCCGACCTGGCGAGCGGCAGTGTTTCAACGGCGCTGCGCAGTGAGGTCAGCGGGTTCTTGAGCTCGTGGCTGACATCGGCGGCAAAGCTCTCGATCGCGTCGATGCGGTCATAGAGCGCCGTCGTCATCTCGCGTAAGGCGATGGAGAGGTTGCCGATTTCGTCCTGGCGGGCGGAAAAGTCCGGAATTTGCTCACGTGTCTTGGCGCCGCGGCGAACGCGGATGGCGGCGGCCGAAAGACGGCGCAGCGGATTGGCGATCGTCGACGAGAGCACCAGCGACAGCAGTACGTTGACGAGCGTCGCCACACCGAAAACCCGCATGATCGCCAGCCGTTCGGCATGAACGATGTTGTCGATGTCGCCGGCTTGCGTCGACAACAGCAGCACGCCGAGCACGGCACGGAAGCGCTGGATCGGAACGGCGACGGAAACGATGAGCTCGCCTTTCTCGGTGGTGCGCACGACTGCGCCGCGCACGCCGGTCAGCGCGTTCATCACCTCGGGATAGATCGAGCCGTCGCCGCCCGGTGCTTCCTTGTAGAGCGGCAGATTGCCCGGCTGCAGCGCCTTGTTGAACAACGTCGCAAACCAATCGCTCCAGGTCTGCTTCTCTTCTTCGACCGGCGGCAGGTCGAAGCGCAGCACCTGGCCGCGCGAATAGAGGTGGCGCGAATCGAGCAGCAGATTGGCGTCGGCATCGAAGATGCGCGCGCGTGTGCGTGTTGGCGAGATCAGTCGGCGCAGGACCGGCGCGACCTTTTCCGGATCAATCGGAAATTCCAGATCCTCGTCGTTCGGCACCGGGGTGATGCTCTGGCCGGCCTGCAGTTCGAGCAGCTTTTGCGGATCGATGGTGATCGAGTTCGTATCGACTGACGCGGAGGCCGAAACGGCGCCGGCAATGATTTCACCCTGCGTCAACAGGCTTTCGGCGCGGGCGTCGATCAAGCCTTCGCGAAACTGGTTGAGATAGAGAATGCCGCCGACGAGCACCACAAGCGCGACGAGGTTGAAGAACAGGATGCGCCGCGTCAGGCTCGAAAACACCGCATTGCCGAAGATGCGGCGGATCAGCGTGAAGGGATGCGACCAACGGCGGCCTCGGACGCGACGGGTGCTCACGCCCTCCGCATCGTCCAAATCCCTTTCCTGCACCAACTGTGCCAATGACAGGCCCTTTCGAAAGGTTGGGCCGGATAAACCGGCCGGCAACCTTCAACATTTCCAGCTGTGCCGCTCGGGCTCAGGCTGCTTCGCGGAAGCGGTATCCCACTCCGTAGAGTGTTTCAATCATATCAAAGTCGGTATCGACCATCTTGAATTTCTTGCGCAGCCGCTTGATGTGGCTGTCGATGGTCCGGTCGTCGACATAGACCTGTTCATCATAGGCTGCATCCATCAGCGCGTCGCGGCTTTTCACGACGCCGGGGCGCTGCGCCAGCGAATGCAGAATCAGGAACTCGGTCACCGTCAGCGTCACGGCCTCACCCTTCCAGGTGCAGGTATGGCGCTCCTGGTCCATGACGAGCTGCCCGCGCTCCAGCGAGCGGGCCTGCTGCACCGCGCCGGCCTTCGGCGCACCGCTGGGGCTCGTGCCGCCGGCGGCTGCGGCTTCGCGGCTCGAGGCCCGACGCAGGACGGCGCGGACGCGTTCCACCAGCAGGCGCTGCGAGAAAGGCTTGGTGATGAAATCGTCCGCCCCCATCTTCAGGCCGAACAGTTCGTCGATCTCCTCATCCTTGGAAGTGAGGAAAATGACCGGAATATCCGATTTCTGCCGCAGGCGGCGCAACAGTTCCATGCCGTCCATGCGCGGCATCTTGATATCGAAGATCGCCAGCTGTGGCGGTCGCGCCAGAAGGCCGTCGAGCGCCGAGGCACCGTCCGTATAAGTCTCGACCTTATATCCTTCGGCCTCCAGTGCGATCGACACCGAGGTGAGGATGTTGCGGTCGTCGTCAACGAGCGCGATTGTCGCCATAGCATTGGTCTCCGTCATCAGTGCGCAATCTCCCGGATTTTGGTCGTCCCCAGGCGGTCTCAATGACCGGATGCGCTTATGGAGGATAAAGGTGGAACAAATTGTGGCAAAGATAAAGGGGAAGATTGTTGTAAAATTCCACGGCATCTCAAAGTTGTAGGTGGAAATGTTTCAACGCGGCTCTTCAAACGATTTAAAAAGAATGAGACAAATTTAAATCGATTAATTATTTGATATTACTATATTTTCTCAATTTTTGTCTCTTGTCTTTTAAAATTTCTCCCCGTATTTTCCCGCTTGGTTTTAACGGCAACGAGCCTGAGCAAAGGGAACTAGCCATGGAAAAGTTCGGAGTTCATAACCCGGCAACGGAGCTTGCAACGGTTGGATTGGGCGGCGCAGCCAGCGTCCGCTATAACTTTTCCGCCGCAGCGCTCTATGAAGAAGCGATCCGCCGGGGTGAAGCCGAACTGACAGCTCAGGGTGCGCTTCGGGCCCTCACCGGTCAGCATACGGGCCGTTCGCCGCGCGACAAATTCGTCGTTCGCGACACCAATACCGATGGTCAAATCTGGTGGGACAACAACAAGCCCCTCTCGCCGGAGCATTTTGCCCTGCTGCGCGACGATATGCTGGCGCATGCAGCGGGCAAGGATCTGTTCGCTCAGGATCTCGTCGGCGGCGCCGAGGAAGGCCACGCCCTGCCGACCCGAGTCATCACCGAATTCGCCTGGCATTCGCTGTTCATCCGCAATCTGCTGATCCGCCCCGAGGAGGCGGCGCTGCCGACCTTCGTGCCGAAGCTGACGATCATCGACCTGCCGAGCTTCAAGGCCGATCCGGCCCGTCACGGCTGCCGTTCGGAAACGGTGATCGCCTGCGATCTCACCAACGGTCTCGTTCTCATCGGCGGCACCTCCTATGCCGGCGAAATGAAGAAGTCGGTCTTCACCGTGCTCAACTACCTGCTGCCGGCCAAGGGTGCCATGCCGATGCACTGCTCGGCCAATGTCGGTCCGGACGGTGACGCGGCTGTCTTCTTCGGTCTTTCCGGCACCGGCAAGACGACGCTTTCGGCCGATCCGGCCCGCACGCTGATCGGTGACGACGAACACGGCTGGAGCGAAAACGGCATCTTCAACTTCGAAGGCGGCTGCTACGCCAAGACCATCCGCCTTTCGGCTGAGGCCGAACCGGAAATCTACGCAACGACGCAGCGCTTCGGCACCGTGCTCGAAAACGTTGTCCTCAACGAACGGCGTGAACCCGATTTCGATGACGGTTCGCTGACTGAAAATACCCGTTGCGCCTACCCGATGCATTTCATCCCGAATGCCTCGGAAACCGGCCGGGCCGGGCATCCGAAGACGATCATCATGCTGACGGCCGATGCCTTCGGCGTCATGCCGCCGATCGCGCGCCTGACGCCCGATCAGGCGATGTATCACTTCCTCTCCGGGTACACCGCCAAGGTGGCCGGCACCGAAAAGGGTGTCGTCGAGCCGGAAGCGACCTTCTCCACCTGCTTCGGCGCGCCCTTCATGCCGCGTCATCCGGCCGAATACGGCAACCTGCTCAAGGAGCTGATCAGCCGCCACGGCGTCGAGTGCTGGCTCGTCAACACCGGCTGGACCGGCGGCGCCTACGGCACCGGAAAGCGCATGCCGATCAAGGCGACGCGTGCCCTTCTCGCTGCCGCCCTCAGCGGCAAACTCGGCCAGCTCGAATTCCGCACAGACACGAACTTCGGCTTTGCCGTGCCGGTTTCCGTCGATGGCGTCGACGGTGGCATTCTCGATCCGCGCTCGACCTGGGCCGATAAGGCAGCCTACGACGCGCAGGCCGAAAAGCTGGTCTCGATGTTCATTGCCAACTTCGCCAAGTTCGAAGGTCACGTCGACGGCGGCGTTCGCGATGCGGCCCCGGGCGTAAAGGTGGCCGCCGAATAAGAAGCGCAAGCAATTCCAGCAAAAGTGTGCAGCGGTTTTGCGCGCGGAATTGCGCTAAACAAAATCTCTGATTCACGTGAAACCCGGTATTGCAGGATTGCCGGGTTTTCTCGTTGAGGGCCAATTTTCAATTGGCGGCCGATATGAGATAGAACGCCGCATGGCCAGTGACGCGCTCTACATCGATGACAGGATCACCATCGCGGGATGGGAGCTGACGGAACAATTCGTTCTGGCGGGCGGCCCCGGTGGGCAGAACGTCAACAAGGTTTCGACCGCGGTCCAGCTGTTCTTCAACATCGCCAATTCGCCTTCCCTCAATGATCGCGTCAAGGCCAACGCGATCAAGCTCTCCGGTCGGCGCATGTCGAAGGAGGGCGTGCTGATGATCGAGGCGAGCCGCTTTCGCAGCCAGGACCGCAACCGCGAGGATGCCCGCGAGCGGCTGAAGGAACTGATTCTGGAGGCAGCCAAGCCGCCGCCGCCGCCGCGCAAGAAGACCAAGCCGACCAAAGGTTCGGTCGAACGCCGCCTGAAGGAAAAATCCGGCCGCTCGGAAGTCAAAAAAATGCGCGGCCGGCCCGGCGGCGGTGAATGACATGCCCGAGCTCCTGAACGGCATCCGGTATCTGCCCGGCTATCTTGACCGGGCGCGCCAGGAGGAATTGGTCGAGGTGATCCGTGCCGTGGTCACCGAGGCGCCGCTCTATGTGCCCGTCATGCCCGGCACCGGCAAACCGATGTCGGTCAGGATGACCAATTGCGGGCCGCTCGGCTGGGTGACGGACAAGGAGCGGGGCTATCGTTATCAGCCGACGCATCCGGCAACCGGCGGGCCCTGGCCTTATATGCCGCAGCAATTGCTCGATATCTGGAATGACGTTTCGGGTTATGAGAAGCCGCCGGAGGCTTGCCTCGTCAATTTCTATTCCGACGACGCCCGCATGGGCCTGCATCAGGATAAGGACGAGAGGGATTTGCAGGCGCCGGTCGTCTCGATCTCGCTCGGCAACAGCTGCCTCTTCCGGGTCGGCGGCCTCAACCGCAATGATCGCACGCTGTCCTTCAAGCTTGCGAGCGGCGATCTGGTCGTGCTGGGCGGTGAGGGGAGGCTTTGTTATCATGGCGTCGACCGGATCTACCCCGCGACATCGACGCTGTTGAAGAACGGCGGCCGCATCAATCTGACGCTGCGCCGCGTTCGTTCGTGAAAATTGATCGCCTGCTATAGTTTTCTGAGTGCGACCTGTTCGATCAGATGATCCTTGCCCTTTTTCAGGATGAGATCGGCGCGCGGCCGCGTCGGCAGGATGTTCTGGCGCAGGTTCTTCAAGTTGATGTTCCTCCAGAGATCTTCGGCGATTTCAAGCGCTTCCGCATCGGTGATCGAGGCGTAGCGATGGAAATAGGAGTTGGGATCGCGGAAGGCGGTTTCACGCAGCCGCATGAAGCGCGTCACATACCAGTTGTGGATCTGGTCTTCCGCGGCATCGATGTAGATCGAGAAGTCGAAGAAGTCGGATACCATCGGCACGATCTTGCCGTCGGCCGGCAGGTCGCGCGATTGCAGCACGTTGATGCCTTCGAAGATCAGAATGTCGGGACGGTCGACGATCTTGTATTCGTCCGGCAGCACGTCATAGACGAGATGCGAATAACACGGCGCCTTCACATCGGGCCGCCCGGCCTTGATCGCCGAGAGGAAGCGCAGGATCGCGCCCGTATCATAGCTTTCCGGGAAACCCTTGCGCTGCATCAGCTTTTCCCGCTGCAGCACCGCGTTCGGGTGGAGGAAGCCGTCTGTCGTGATGAGATCGACCTTCGGGCTGGAAGGCCAGCGCCCCAGGAGCTCCTTCAGGATACGGGCTGTGGTCGATTTTCCCACAGCGACCGAGCCGGCGATGCCGATGACGAAAGGCGTTTTCGTGACATCCGACATGCTGAGGAAGCGGTTGCGCTGGTCGAACAGCATCTGCGAGGATTCGACATGCGACGAAAGCAGGCGCGACAGCGAGAGGTAGATGCGCCGGACCTCGTCGAGATCGATCGGGTCGCCCATTGAACGCAGCCGCTTGACCTCGTCGCCGGTCAGCGTCAGCGGCGTGTCGGCGCGGAATTTCGCCCATTGCCCGGAAGAGAAGAAATGGTAGGGCGAATAGGATTCAGACTGGAAGTGATCCAATATCTCCGGCACCCCGATAATCTCAGTCGCGATACTCATGAACTCTGCCGGCTGGCCTTTTCCTTGAGACCGGACTGCGCGGTTCTGCGCTCGAGTTCGGCCATGACATTCTCTAGCGGTATTTCAGCAATCTTCAATACGACCAATAGGTGATAGAGCAGGTCGGCCGCCTCATAGGTCAGATTGTCGCGATCGCCTGTCACCGCCGCCATCACCGCTTCGATGGCCTCCTCGCCGAGCTTCTTCGCCGCCTTCGGCTGGCCGGCGGCCACGAGTTTGGCTGTCCAGGACTGCTCCGGTGAGGCTTTCGATCGCTCTTCGACGATGCGTTCGAGGTCGGAAAGGGAAAATCCGCTCATTGTCTGCTCTCAGGGTTCAGTCGAGACGCATGTCGATGCCGCACTTCGACATATAGTGTTTTGCCTCGCCGACAGTATAGGTGCCGAAGTGGAAGATCGATGCGGCCAGCACGGCATTGGCATGGCCTTCCTTCACCCCGGCGACGAGATCGTCGAGGTCGCCGACACCGCCGGACGCAATGACCGGCACACGCACCGCATCGGCGATCGTCCGCGTCAGCTCCAGGTCGTAGCCGACCTTGGTGCCGTCGCGGTCCATGGAGGTGACCAGCAGTTCGCCGGCCCCGCGCGCCACCATCTTCTGCGCGAATTCGACGGCATCGATGCCGGTCGCGTTGCGGCCTCCATGCGTATAGATTTCCCAGGCGCTGAGATTGTCGCCGCCGACCGCTTGCGTGCGCCTGCGCTTGGCGTCGATCGAGACGACGATGCACTGGTCACCGAACTTGTCGGCCGCCTCGGCGACGAAATCAGGATTGCTGACAGCTGCCGAGTTGATCGACACCTTGTCGGCGCCGCACAGCAAGAGCTTGCGGATGTCGGCGATGGTTCTGACCCCGCCTCCGACCGTCAGCGGCATGAAACATTGATCGGCCGTGCGCGACACGACATCGAAAATCGTTTCGCGATTGTCCGAGGACGCGGTGATGTCGAGGAAACAGAGCTCGTCGGCGCCGGCCGCGTCATAGGCCTTCGCCGCTTCGACCGGATCGCCGGCATCAACGAGATTGAGAAAATTGACGCCCTTGACGACGCGGCCGTCCTTGACGTCGAGGCAGGGAATGACACGAGCCTTGAGGGTCATTTACGCAGTCTCCTTGGCCCTGTTGGCCTTGATCAGCGCCAGCGCTTCCTTGGGGTCGATGCGACCGTCGTAAAGCGCCCGGCCGGAAATCGCTCCTTCCAGCTTCTGCGCGTCGGGCTGCAGCATGCGCTTGATATCGTCCATGGAGGCCAGGCCGCCCGAAGCGATGACGGGAATGGAGACGGCATCGGCGAGTTCCAGCGTCGAGCTCCAGTTGATGCCGGTCAGGATGCCGTCGCGGTCGATATCAGTGTAGATGATCGCGGCAACGCCGGCGCCCTCGAATTTCCTGGCAAGCTCGATAATGCCGAGTTCGGAAGCTTCAGCCCAACCCTCGACCGCCACCTTGCCGCCCTTGGCATCGATGCCGACGGCGACGCGGTTGGGAAACTTCCGGCAGGCCTCGATGACCAGCTGAGGATTTCTGACGGCGACGGTGCCGAGGATGACCCGCCGCAACCCCCGCGACAGCCAGGCTTCGATGTGGTCGAGCGTGCGGATGCCGCCACCGAGCTGCACCGGATTTTTCGTCGCCTTCAGGATCGTCTCGACGGCGTCGCCATTGGCCGAATGCCCCGCGAAGGCGCCATCGAGATCGACCACATGCAACCATTCGAAGCCCTGGTCTTCGAAGGATTTCGCCTGGGCGGCCGGATCGGTGTTGTAAACCGTCGCCTGCTGCATGTCGCCGAGCTTCAGGCGAACGCATTGGCCGCCCTTCAGATCGATCGCGGGAAAAAGAATCATGTCGTCTTACGTCCGTAGAGTGATCGCCGCCATCAGCGCATTCCACGCATCTACGATATCCGAGCGGAAAAAGACAGCGGCAATGGCGGCCGCGCTCAAAAGCAGCAGAAGCAGCAGGATGACGATGAAGCCGGCACGCACCTGGCGCCAGAAACCGAGGCGCTTCTTCACCGATTTCTCGATCTCGCGCACCCGCCGCAGGGCGTCGCTGTTGACGGCGGCGAGCCGGATATCTGGCTCCATCGCCTCCACATAGGTCTCGGCATAGCTCGAAAGAATCTGCGAGGCGCGATCGCGCAGAGTGTTGCGCAGGTCGGTGGAGAGATAGTTGCTGGAAACTGCGGCAAGCTCGGCCTCATTGGGCGAACGACCGGCATTCCGCTTGCGATAGCTGACGACGAAATCGCGCTTCTGCCGCTCGTAAAGGGCGTAGGCAAGCAGGCCGATCAGATCGTCTTCGCCTTCGATATAGAATTCCAGCACGGCTTCGGTGATATCCCCGGCGTTGATCCCATTGGCGCGCAGCTGCGAATTCTCGTTGCCGGCAAGGAATTCGTGGATCATCGGTCCAGCCTTTCTTTCAATGCCTTGGCCGCGTTGGAAAGCGCTCTTTTATGGAGGGCTTCGTCGACACGACGAATGATCGTCCCGTCGGGAAGCCGGATGTCCGAGAAGGGAGGCAGACCCTCCCTGGAGGGCCGCAGCATATAGAACACCTTGCCTGATTTCTGCGAAGCCGGCATCGAGCGCACTCCTGTTCCTCCCTTTCCATAAAGAGGAAATAAGGCGCAGGTATTACGGATTCCAGCGCAGGAAATTGGCGATCAGGGCGAGGCCGAGCTTCTGGCTCTTTTCCGGGTGAAACTGGGCGCCCACCATGTTGTCGCGCCCGACGAGGGCGGTCATCGGCCCGCCGTAATCGACGGTCGCAATGACATCCTCGGGGTTTTTGGCGGCAAGATGGTAGGAATGCACGAAATAGGCGTGCAACCCCTGCGTCCCGGTGGGAATGCCGTCGAACAGCGGATGTTCGCGCTTCAGGTCGAGCGTGTTCCAGCCGATTTGCGGAATCTTCAACGAGGGATCGTCAGGCGTCATCTCGATGACGTCGCCTGGGATCCAGCCGAAGCCGTGTGTTACGGTTTTCTCGAGGCCACGCGACGACATGAGCTGCATGCCGACACAGATGCCGAGGAAAGGCCGCGCCTTATTCTCGACAGCCTCGATCAGCACCTCGCTCATTCCGGGCACGGCATCCAGGCCGCGCCGGCAATCGGCGTATGCGCCGACGCCCGGCAACACGATACGATCGGCCGCAGCAACGTCCTCCGCCTTATCGGTGAGATCGATATGGGCATCGATGCCCGCCTCGCGCGCGGCCCGCTCGAAAGCCTTGGTCGCCGAACGAAGGTTGCCGGAACCGTAGTCGATAATCGCGACGCGCATCGTCAGCGTCCTCCATCAAAACCAAAGAGACCAAGAGATGTCGCTTGGCCACGCAGCCTGTTTGCACCGGACTTGTTCTGCCAATCCGGTGCGACCGTATCGTCACTGCCCGCAGGCACCGTCTTGTCCGCAAAATAGACCTGCTCGGCAATATCGAGCTTATCGGCTGCAATGAGGGCGTCCTCGTTCCAGCCCTTGGCGGCAAGATTGCGGATGCGACAGTTCTGGCCTTCGAGAGCGACCACTATATTCACGCCCAGCATGATCGCCGCACCCGCCGGCCCCAGACCGGGTTCGTCCATCAGTGCGCCGCCGATTCCCTGCAAGAGAAAAGCCGCAGCCGCATGCAGCCATAGCCGGTGCACCAGAAGCCAAGCCCATGGAAACAGGAGGCCGAGCCAGGTGAAACCGTCGCGAATCGTGCGCACCTCATCGGTCGCTACACTCGCCCCGCCTGGCGGTGTCAGGAAAATATAGCTGGAGGTCATTGTCGCCGCTCCCTGAGGGGCTCAGACGAGCGTGCCCTTCGTCGAGGGAACACGGCCCGCCTGTCTCGGATCGATCTCTGTCGCCGTGCGCAATGCGCGGGCGACCGCCTTGAAGCATGTCTCGGCAATATGGTGGTTGTTGGCGCCATAATGGTTGAGAATATGCAAGGTGATGCCGGCGTTCTGGGCGAGCGCCTGGAAGAATTCGCGCACGAGTTCCGTGTCGAAGGTGCCGATCTTCGGCGCGCTGAAGGCGACATTCCAGACGAGGAACGGGCGACCCGAAAGATCGACCGCCGCCTTGGTCATCGTCTCGTCCATGGCGAGATCGATCGAAGCATAGCGTGTGATGCCTCGCCGATCGCCGAGCGCTTTCGAGATCGCCTGGCCGATCGCAATGCCGGTATCTTCGACCGTATGATGATCGTCGATATGCAGGTCGCCCTTGGCTTCGATGTCCATGTCGATGAGCGAATGCCGCGAAAGTTGGTCGAGCATATGGTCGAAGAAGCCGACGCCGGTCGAAATCTTCGATTTGCCGGTGCCGTCCAGGTTGACGGAAACGGAAATCGACGTCTCGTTGGTCTTGCGGGCAACGCTGCCCGTTCGGCTTGCTTCGGTCTCGGCCATGTGGCCCTCCATCGGAATAAGGCCGTTCCTTATCAGGCGCATCGGCAAATATCCAGAAGCCGCGGAGGAGAAAAGCCCCCATTTGCAATCGGCTCAGGCCTGCTTACATAGGGTTCAACAAGGACCGGCATGCGGTCTCGCGTAAAGGCCCGCCTCATGGGCAGACAGGTGTTTTATGACAACAATCATTACAGTTCGAAAAGGCGGCAAGGTGGTGATGGCGGGCGATGGCCAGGTGAGCCTCGGCCAGACCGTCATGAAGGGCAATGCCCGCAAGGTGCGGCGCATCGGCAAGGGCGAAGTCATCGCCGGTTTCGCCGGCGCCACGGCTGACGCCTTCACCCTGCTCGAAAGGCTTGAAAAGAAGCTGGAACAATATCCCGGTCAGCTGATGCGCGCCGCCGTCGAACTCGCCAAGGACTGGCGTACCGACAAATACCTGCGTAATCTCGAAGCCATGATGCTCGTCGCCGACAAGTCGATCACGCTGGCAATCACCGGCAACGGCGATGTTCTGGAGCCCGAACACGGCACGACGGCGATCGGTTCTGGTGGCAATTTTGCCTTCGCCGCCGCCCGTGCACTGATGGATAGCGACAAATCGGCCGAAGAGGTCGCCCGGCGCGCCCTCGAGATCGCCGCCGACATCTGCGTCTACACCAACCACAATATTGTGGTGGAATCGCTGGATGTCGAAGGCTGAATACCAGGCCTTTCGGCTGCCGCCGCGGCTGACCTGCCGCGGCGAAACAACGAATTGCGGCCGGGCCGATGGCTCCGGACCGCCAGGAGAATGATACGCAATGACGACCTTTTCCCCCCGCGAGATCGTTTCCGAGCTCGATCGCTACATCATCGGCCAGCATGATGCCAAACGCGCCGTCGCGATCGCGCTGCGCAACCGCTGGCGTCGCCAGCAGCTCGACCCGAGCCTGCGCGACGAGGTCATGCCGAAAAACATCCTGATGATCGGCCCAACCGGTGTCGGTAAGACGGAGATCTCCCGGCGTCTGGCAAAACTCGCCGGCGCCCCTTTCATCAAGGTCGAAGCCACCAAGTTCACCGAAGTCGGTTATGTCGGCCGTGATGTCGAGCAGATCATCCGCGATCTGGTCGAGGTCGGCATCGGCCTAGTGCGCGAGAAGAAGCGGGCCGAGGTGCAGGCCAAGGCCCATGTCAGCGCCGAGGAGCGTGTGCTCGATGCGCTGGTCGGCACCACCGCTTCGCCCGCCACCCGCGAAAGTTTCCGCAAGAAGCTCAGGGACGGCGAGCTCGATGACAAGGAAATCGATATCGAGGTGGCCGATGCCGGTTCTGGCATGGGCGGCTTCGAAATACCCGGCATGCCGGGCGGCAATATCGGCGTGCTCAACCTGTCGGAAATGTTCGGCAAGGCGATGGGCGGACGCACCAAGAAGGTGCGCACGACGGTCAAGGCCTCCTATACCGATCTGATCCGCGATGAATCCGACAAGCTGATCGACAACGAGGTGATCCAGCGCGAGGCCGTCCGTTCCACCGAGAACGACGGCATTGTCTTCCTTGACGAGATCGACAAGATCGCCGCCCGCGACGGCGGCATGGGCGCCGGCGTTTCACGCGAAGGTGTCCAGCGCGACCTGCTGCCGCTCGTCGAAGGCACGACGGTTTCGACCAAATACGGCCCTGTGAAGACGGACCATATCCTCTTCATCGCCTCCGGCGCCTTCCATGTCTCCAAACCCTCGGATCTTCTGCCGGAGCTGCAGGGCCGCCTGCCGATCCGCGTCGAGCTGCGTCCGCTGAACAAGGAAGACTTCCGCCGGATCCTGACGGAGACCGAAGCAAGCCTCATCCGCCAGTATCGAGCGCTGATGGAAACCGAAAATCTGAACCTCGATTTCACCGAGGACGCGATCGACGCGCTGGCCGATGTCGCCGTTCACTTGAACTCCTCGGTCGAGAATATCGGCGCACGCCGGTTGCAGACGGTGATGGAGCGGGTGTTGGACGATATTTCCTACAATGCGCCCGATCGGGCCGGGGCAGCCATCACGATCGATGCAGCCTATGTGCGAGAACATGTCGGCGATCTCGCGCAGAATACCGATCTGTCCCGCTTCATTCTGTGATATCGCCGCACCGGTGCATGGCTTTACCGATGTGAATGCCGCATTCTGTTGACCTCGACTATCGACAGCGGGCCTTTTCCTTTTTAGTGAAGGCCCGTTTTGTTTTCCGCTACGGCATTATTCGGCCAAGATTCTGGTCCAGTCAGCCGCATCGCGAACAGGACGATGAACGGACGGGATAGCGGATCGTGCGACGCCTTTTGACAAGCCTTTTGATTGCCGTTGCCCTGGTGAATTCGAAGCCGGCTTTCGCCATGCAGACGGTGCCGGCGGGCAATCGCCATGCCGAGCAGCCCGATATTCCCGGAGCGTCCGTCCGCCGCACCAAGGGCACCAAGAGCAGCTTCGATCTGAAATATGAGAAGGTCCATGAGCTTCTCGCGACCGATCACGAACTGATGGCAAAGATCCGCAAGGTCTCCAGCGCTTATGGCATCAATCCCATCCATGTCATCGGCGCGATCGTCGGTGAACATACCTATAATGTCGACGCCTATGACCGGCTGCAGGCCTATTACGTCAAGGCCGCCTCCTACGCCGGTGAAAGTTTCCGTTTCGCCTATGACGGCGAGAGCGTCGACGATTTCGTCGCTCGGCCCCAATTTGCCGGGTGCAAGGGCAAGAGTGATTCCTACACGCTCTGGTCCTGCCGGGAAGATGTCTGGGAAAGCGATTTCCGCGGCAAGACCGTCGGCGGCGAGAGCTTCCCCAACAATCGCTTCAGTGCGGTCTTCTTTCAGCCCTTTTACGCCGGCCAGACCTTCGGCCTTGGCCAGGTCAATCCCCTGACGGCGCTGATGCTTTCCGATCTCGTCAGCCGCGTCTCCGGCTATCCGAAGCTGAACGAGAAGAATGCCGGCGCCGTCTACAGGGCAATCATGGATCCCGACATCTCGCTCGCTTTCGTCGCCGCCTCGATCCGCAGATCGATCGACGATTACAAAGAGATTGCCGGCATGGACATCTCCGGCAATCCCGGCCTGACGGCGACGCTTTACAATGTCGGCAATTCCCGTCAGCGTGCCGCGGCGCTGGCCGCGAAAAACCGCTCTTCCGGCGCGACCGTTTGGCCCGAAGAGAATTATTACGGCTGGCTGATCAACGACAAGCTGGACGAACTCAAGGGCCTGCTCTAGCTTCAAGCTTGCCGGGAAGGCGTCGCTCTTCCCCGAAAGGCTTTGACGATGGACATGCGTCCGGATCCCTTCGTTCCGCCGGCACCGCTGCCGCGCACCGTGCCGCCGAGCCGGCTTGATATCATCCGCATCATTCTGCGCAACCCGCTCGAACTCTGGGGCGAGCCCTCCTACACGCTGCCCTGGATCAAGACGAGCTTCTTCGGGCAACACACCCTGATCGTCAACGATCCCGGCTTGATCAAGCACATACTGGTCGACAATGCCGCCAATTACCGCATGTCCGACATTCGCCAGCTGGTGCTGCGGCCAATCCTGCGTGACGGGTTGTTGACGGCGGAAGGCCAGGTCTGGAAGCGATCGAGAAAGGCGGTCGCGCCGGTCTTCACGCCGCGCCACGCCAAAGGTTTTGCCGGCCAGATGCTGCGGCAATCGGAAGATTTTGTCCGCAAATACGCGAACGTCGATGCGGATGGCCAGGACTTCGACATTGCCACCGATATGACTGATCTGACCTTTGCGATTCTTGCCGAGACGCTCTTTTCCGGCGAAATCATTTCGTCGAGCGGCCATTTCGCCGACGACGTCAACCAGCTTCTCCACCGCATGGGCCGCGTCGACCCGATGGACCTGCTGCGCGCGCCCTCCTGGGTGCCGCGTCTCACCCGCATTGGCGGCCAGAAGGTGCTCGAGAAATTCAGGGCGATCGTTCGCGACACCATGGATATGCGTCTGGCGAAGATGAAGGCCGATCGCGCCGCCGCACCGGAAGATTTTCTGACGCTGCTCCTGGAACAGGCCGGTCCGGATGGCCTCACCAAGGAGGAGATCGAGGACAATATCCTGACTTTCATCGGAGCCGGTCACGAGACGACCGCGCGTGCGCTTGCCTGGACGCTCTATTGTGTCGCCAACAGCCCGCATATTCGCGAGGCGATGGAGACGGAGATCGATGCCGTCCTGGCGACTGGAGCCGAACCTGTGGAATGGCTAGATCTGATGCCAGTGACACGGGCGGCCTTCGAAGAGGCTCTCAGGCTCTATCCGCCCGCACCTTCCATCAACCGCGCCGCGATCGCTGATGATCTCTGGATAAACGCCAAGGGCGAAAGGATCGAAATACCGGCCGACATCACCGTGCTCATCATGCCCTGGACGCTGCATCGCCACGAACTTTATTGGGAAAAGCCGCGCGCCTATATGCCGGAGCGCTTCCTGCCGGAAAACCGCGGCAGCATCGGCCGGTTCCAGTTTCTGCCGTTCGGCGCCGGCCCGCGCGTCTGCATCGGCGCGACCTTCGCGCTGCAGGAGGCGGTGATCGCACTGGCGGTCATGATGCACCGTTTCCGTTTCGATCAGACGGCAGCCACCAATCCCTGGCCGGTGCAGAAGCTGACGACTCAGCCGCAGAACGGGCTTCCCATGCGCGTGACGTCGCGCATAATTTCCCGAACGGCATAAATCTTTCGAACCATTGCAGAATTGACTGTGAATGAAAGGCGGGCAAAGTGGCAGCATTCACAGGCGTTGCCAAGGAGAATATCGCATGAGCCGCATTGATAAGAACGGTCTTGCCATCGAAACCGTCCTTCACGATTTCCTGATGCAGGAGGTTCTGCCGGGTCTGGCGATCGATGTGGACAGATTCTTTGCCGATTTTTCGGCAATCGTCCACGATCTCGCCCCACGCAATCGCGCACTGCTGGCCAAACGCGACGAGCTGCAGACGAAGATTGATGACTGGTATCGCCAGCATGGCGCCCCGTCGGATATGGACGAATATCAGTCCTTTCTCCGCAGCATCGGCTACCTCCTGCCGGAAGGGTCAGACTTCCAGGTCTCAACCGGAAACGTCGATCCCGAGATCGCCTCCATCGCCGGTCCGCAGCTCGTCGTTCCCGTGATGAACGCCCGCTACGCCCTGAACGCCGCAAACGCTCGCTGGGGCTCGCTCTATGATGCGCTCTATGGCACCGACGCCATTCCCGAGAGCGACGGCGCCGAGAAGGGCAAGGGCTATAATCCAAAGCGCGGCGAAAAGGTCATCGCCTGGGTGCGAGATTTCCTCGATACGGCGGCGCCGCTACAGGACAGCAGCTGGAAGGATGTCGGCAGCTTCGCCGTTAAGGACGGAACGCTCGTTATCAGATCGGTCGACGGCGAGCAGACAATGCTCAGAGACCGCGGGCATTTTGCCGGCTATCGCGGCGATGCCGCGGCGCCGAGCCATGTTCTCCTGAAGAACAACGGCATTCATATCGATATCGTCATCGATCCGACAACGGCGATCGGTAAGGCCGATCCGGCCCATATTTCCGATGTCTGGCTGGAATCGGCGATCACCACGATCATGGACTGCGAGGATTCGATTGCCGCCGTCGACGCCGAGGATAAGGTCATCGTCTATCGCAACTGGCTCGGCCTGATGAAGGGCGATCTGCAGGAAGAGGTGGCAAAGGGCGGAACGACCTTCGTCCGCAAGCTCAACCCGGATCTGGACTATACCGGCCCGGATGGCACTTCGTTCGAAGTACATCGCCGTTCGTTGATGCTGGTGCGCAATGTCGGCCACCTCATGACCAATCCCGCGATCCTCGACAAGGACGGCAACGAAGTGCCTGAGGGCATCATGGATGCCGTCATCACTGCTCTGATCGCGCTTTACGATATCGGTCCCGCCGGCCGGAAGAAGAATTCCCGCACCGGCTCCATATATGTGGTGAAGCCGAAGATGCATGGGCCAGAAGAGGTCGCCTTCGCCGTCGAGATTTTCTCTCGGGTTGAAGACGCGCTCGGCATGGCGCGCAACACCATCAAGATGGGCATCATGGACGAGGAGCGGCGCACGACGGTCAACCTCAAGGAGTGCATTCGTGCCGCCCGCGAGCGCGTCGTCTTCATCAATACCGGTTTCCTCGACCGCACCGGCGATGAGATCCACACCTCGATGGAAGCCGGTCCGATGATTCGCAAGGGCGATATGCGCCAGGCAGCGTGGATATCGGCCTATGAGAACTGGAACGTTGATATCGGCCTGGAATGCGGCCTTTCCGGCCATGCGCAGATCGGCAAGGGCATGTGGGCGATGCCGGACCTGATGGCGGCGATGCTGGAACAGAAGATCGCCCATCCCAAGGCCGGCGCCAATACCGCCTGGGTGCCTTCGCCGACGGCTGCAACCCTGCATGCCACCCACTATCACCGCGTCAACGTCGCCAAGGTCCAGCAGGGGCTGAAGGACCGTGCTCGCGCCAGACTTTCCGACATTCTCTCCGTGCCGGTTGCGGTGCGGCCGAACTGGACGCCGGAGGAAATCCAGCGAGAGCTCGACAACAATGCTCAGGGTATCCTCGGCTATGTCGTGCGCTGGATCGATCAGGGCGTCGGCTGCTCGAAAGTGCCCGACATCAACAATATCGGCCTGATGGAGGATCGCGCGACCTTGCGCATTTCGGCCCAGCACATGGCAAATTGGCTGCATCACCAAGTCGTCACCGAAGCTCAAATCGTCGAAACGATGAAACGCATGGCTGCCATCGTCGACCGACAGAACGAATCCGATCCGGCCTACCGCCCAATGGCCGGCAATTTCGATGATTCGATTGCCTTCCAGGCCGCCCTCGATCTCGTCCTGAAGGGCAGGGAGCAACCGAACGGCTATACGGAACCGGTGCTTCACCGCCGCCGTCTCGAGCTCAAGGCGAAGCAATCGGCGTGACCGAGAATACGAAAAGGCCGCCGGGACGACAGTCCGGCGGCCTTTTTTACACCGAATTCGGTATCTACCTTACTGGATGACGATGACCTTGGAGGTCCCCTTGCCGGGGCGGACGCGGCTGTAGAGGTCGATGACGTCCTGGTTCATCAGGCGAATGCAGCCCGAGGAAGCGGCGGTGCCGATCGAAGCCCATTCCGGCGTGCCGTGCAGGCGGAACAGGGTGTCCTTGCCGTCGTCGTTGAAGAGATACATGGCGCGCGCGCCGAGAGGATTGCTGAGACCGGGGCCCATGCCCTCCTCGACGTATTTGGCGACGTCGGGGCGGCGTTCAGCCATTTCCTTCGGTGGGTGCCAGGTCGGCCATTCCTGCTTCCAGGCGACATAGGCGGTGCCGGCCCATGCGAAGCCCTGCTTGCCGACGCCGATGCCGTAGCGCATCGCCTTGCCGTTCGGCAGGATGTAATAGAGGAAACGCTCGCGCGTGTTGACGATGATGGTGCCGGGACGCTCGGTGGTTTGGTAGCTGACGACCTGGCGGCGGAACTGCGGCTTGACCCTGTCGATCGGGATCGCCGGCAGGGAGTATCCGGCATCCTTCGTCACGCCATAGGCGTCGTTGAAGATTTGAGCTGTCTGTACCGTCGGGCCTGCACCCTTGTCGTCGACGGATGCGCTTTCGGAATTAGTGGAGCAGCCGGCCAGTGCGAGCGTCGTCAGCAGGCCAAATACAGGGAATGCATTGCGGATGCGCATAGATAACTCTTGAAGTTTTTGGGCGAGGAGAACAGTCTTTCGACCATCGTTGATTATGGTTTATTTTCGATTAACTTGCGCTTTGCAAGGCTACTGTGGCGCGACGAATTCGTCTGCTGCGCAAATTAAAAGCGCATGGTTTTTTTGCAACAACACACACGGCTCTGCGACGGTTATCCATGACGATTTTGAGCGTTTACAATAACAATCCGTTAATCGATGGCCGGCAATCGGACAGGGCCATGATGGTGCGGCGCGGGACGCAGATATTGCTGCATGAAATGCGCCATGCCGTGCTACCCGAACTGCCGCTCGCCAGCGGCCGCCGCGCCGATCTGATCACGCTTTCGGAAAAGGGCGAAGTCTGGATTATCGAAATCAAGACATCGATCGAGGATTTCCGGGTGGATCGCAAATGGCCGGAATACAGACTGCATTGCGACCGCCTGTTCTTTGCGACACATGAAGGTGTGCCGCTCGACATCTTTCCGGAGGAATGCGGGCTCTTCCTCTCGGATGGCTATGGCGCCCACATGATTCGCGAGGCGCCGGAACACCGCATGGCACCAGCCACGCGCAAATCCGTCACGCTCAGTTTCTCGCGCGCCGCCGCGCAAAGGCTGATGATGGCCGAATGGGCGAACGGAAAACCGTTCACCGTGGATGATGTCTGACGAAGGTTTCGTCTATTTCGGCGCGCGTTTGGCAAGGATGCGCTGCAGCGTTCGCCGATGCATGTTGAGCCGGCGTGCCGTTTCCGAGACATTGCGCTCGCACATTTCATAGACCCGCTGGATGTGTTCCCAGCGAACCCGATCGGCCGACATCGGATTCTCGGGAAGTTCCGCTTTTTCACCCGGCCGTTGCGTCAGCGCCGAAAAGACATCGTCGGCATCCGCGGGCTTGGCCAGATAATCGACGGCTCCAAGTTTTACGGCCGTCACCGCTGTTGCGATATTGCCGTAGCCGGTCAGCACGATGATCCGGGTATCGTCGCGCCGCTGGCGGATCGCTTCGATGACGTCAAGCCCGTTGCCGTCGCCGAGGCGAAGGTCGACCACCGCATATTTCGGCGGCCTGCTTTTCGATTTCGCAACACCTTCCGCCACTGAGTCGGCCGTCTCCACCTCGAAGCCGCGCGTCTCCATCGCCCGTGCAAGACGGCGCAGGAACGGCCCGTCATCGTCGACGATCAGCAAGCTGGCGTCGGGCCCGATATGGTTTTCGTCCGATGCGGCGAAATTTCCGTGAGTCTGTTCTGTCATCGTCTCGGGTCCCGGCGGTTGCGCCTGATCCTGGTCAACCGTTCTCATTCTACTTATGCCCACAAACTCATTTTGTCGAATTTGCGTCGATCAGCATTCGCGGCCATTCGATGCGGATGCGCGCGCCGGCTCTTTCCGGCTCGCGGTTCTCGAAAACCAGCGATGCGCCCGAGCGCTCCAGCAGCGTCTTGGCGATGAAAAGGCCGAGCCCGAGGCCGCCGGCCGTATCTTCCTTCTGCCGCCTGGTCACATAGGGCTCGCCGATTCGCGTTAGGATGTCAGGCGAATAACCATTGCCGTCGTCCTCGATGACGATCAGCACTTTGTCGTGATCGTGTTCGACGGTGATGGTCACCTTCTCCCTGGCATAATCGACGGCATTTTCGATGAGGTTTCCGAGCCCGTACATGATGCCGGCATTGCGGTCGGTGACCGGCTCGTTCTTGCGCGGGCTTTTTTCGATGAGCTCGAGCGTGATGCCGAATTCCCGGTGCGGCGCGACGACCTCTTCGATCATCGAGGAAAGCGGTAGCCGGCGCATATGCGCCTCGCCTTCGGAGGAGAGCGTCGTCAGCCGCCGCAGAATATCACGGCAGCGTTCGCTCTGGCTCCGCAGCAGCATGACATCCTCGCGGAAGCGATCATCGTCCTTGAGCTCGCGTTCCATTTCCTTGGCGACGACGCTGATCGTGGCAAGCGGCGTGCCGAGTTCATGAGCGGCGGCCGCGGCCAGGCCGTCAAGCTGCGAAAGATGCTTTTCCCGCTGCAGCACCAGTTCGGTCGCGGCCAGCGCGTCGGCAAGCTGGCTTGCTTCCATCGAGACGCGATAGGCATAGAAGGCGGCAAAGGCCATCGTCGAGGCGATCGAGCACCAGACGCCGAACTGCATGACGTTATGGACATTGATCTCGACCCCGTCGAACCAGGGCAGCGGGAAAGGCGAAAAGGCAAGCACGGTAATGCAGGCCATCGCAAAGCCGATCAGCGCCGTGCTGTAGCGGATCGGCTGTGAGGCAAAGGAGATGATAACAGGCACGCAGACGAGTGCGGCGAAGGGATTGGCGAGGCCCCCGGTGATGAAGAGCAGCGCGCAGAGCTGCAGGAGGTCGAAGCCGAGCAGCGCGAAGGCGGCGGGCGGCTCCAGCCGGTGCGTCGGCGGATAGCGGATCGTCAGGTAGAAATTCACCCAGGCAAGCGCAGCGATCAGCGAAGAGCTGGCGATCAGCGGCAAGGGAAATTTCAGCCAGAAGGCGACGATGAACACTGTCAGCGCCTGGCCGCCGACCGCAAGCCAGCGCAGCCGCACCAGCGTCTGCAGCCGCAGCCTGCGGCTGCTGTGCCGGTCTTCCAGCGTATGGCTTTGCGTCTTGTCGATCACGCCGGGCTTGTCGATCATGCCGGGGCTCCTTGATGGCTCTCATGTACCACGTGGTTTTGCCCGTGTCGTCGGCAACGCCTCTTCTGGCCGCTCCGGCCAGGGATGGCGGGGATAGCGCCCGCGCATCTCTGCGCGTACGTCCTTCCACGAGCCCGCCCAGAAGCCGGGCAGGTCGCGCGTCGTCTGGATCGGCCGGTGCGCCGGCGACGTCAGCTCCAGGAGCAGCGGCAGGCGGCCTCCGGCGACCGCTGGATGTTGTTTGAGCCCGAACAACTCCTGCACCCGGATCGTCAAGACCGGCTCCTCACCCTCATATTGGATAGGATGTCTTTGACCGGTCGGCGCCTCGAAATGCGTCGGCGCAAGCCGGCTAAGATCGCGCTGCAGCTCGTGCGGCACCAGCGACATCAGCCCGTTCGAAAGCCCTGCCGCAGAAATCTCGGAGAGGCTTCGGGCGTCTTCCTGGAAGGGAGCAAACCATTCCTCCAGCCGGGAAAGCAGAGCATCGTCGCTGACATCGGGCCAGGGATCACCGATCGTCCGATAAAGGAAACCGATCCGTTCGCGAAGCTGCAGGGCTTCCTTCGAGAAGGCGAGCTGATCGAGCCCCAGTTCGCGCACGCCCTCCATCAGCGCCTGAGTGACGGCGGCCCCGGAGGGACGCGGCAACGGCGTCTCTTCGAAGACGATCGAGCCGAGCCGGGTTGCCCGCCGCGCTCGCACCTGCCGGCTTTGGCGGTCGAAGAATGTCTGGTCATCGGTTCTGATCTCGCCAGGCAGTTCGGCCTCGATATCCGCACGCGTCACTTCGGCCGCCGCCAGAATCCGCCCCTGTGCCGCACGCCCGGTGAGATCGGCGATGACGAGCATCTGGCTGCCGGCGAGCCTCTCGGTTTCCGGCAGTTCCGCTCCCCGCCCGTTCGCCATGACGAATCGCCCGCGCCCGCCGCGCTGAAGCGCGATCCGATCCGGGAAAGCATGCAGCAGCAGCTGACCCGCCAGTACAGGTGCGGCAGTGGTGACGGTATCGAGGCCGGCGGCCAGCCGCCCCGCCAGCCGCCGCGAGGCGTCGGCTCTTTCGCCGCGCTCGGCCTTGAAGCGCCGCAGCCGGTCCTCAATGTCGACGCTCGGTCCGCCAAGCCCCTGTTCGGTCAGGAGCAGGGCAATCATCGCCGCCTCCCGGGCATGGCCCGACTCGCCTGATGAAACGACCATGGCGGCAAGCCGCGGCGGCAGAGCGAGATTGCGCATCATCTTACCGCGGACGGTCAACGCGCCATCCTTGTCGAGCGCTCCCAACTGGCCGAGCAGCGCCCGTGCCTCCTTAAGCGTCGTTTCCGGCGGCTGATCGACGAAGGCAAGAGATGCCGGATCCTGGACGCCCCAATGGGCGAGATCGAGCACCAGGCCGGCGAGATCGCTGGAGAGGATCTGCGGCGGCGTGAAAGCCGGCAGTGCCGCCGTCTGCCCCTGGTGCCAAAGCCGAATGGCGATGCCAGGCTCCGTTCGTCCCGCGCGGCCGGCCCGCTGATCGGCGGAGGCCCGCGACACCCGCACCGTCTCGAGCCGTGTAATCCCGGTCGAGGCTTCGAAGACCGGCAGACGCTGCAATCCGCTGTCGATCACGATTCGGACGCCGTCGATGGTGATCGAGGTTTCGGCGATCGAGGTGGCGAGGACGATCTTACGCGTCCCCTTCGGCGCTGGCCGGATCGCTGCATCCTGCTCCTTCTGACTGAGATTGCCATAGAGAGGCGCAATCAAGGTTTCAGGGCCGAATCGCCCCTGCAGGCGCTCCACGGTGCGCGTGATTTCCGCCTGGCCGGGCAGGAAGGCGAGGATAGAGCCGTCCTCGTCGGCATGTGCCTCGATAATCGCCCGCGTGACGGCATCCTCGATGCGCTCGCCGCCAGGCCGGTGTTGATAGCGGATATCGATCGGAAAGCTGCGCCCCAGGCTCTCGATGACAGGCGGATGATCGAGCAAGGCGGCCACACGCTCCACGTCGAGCGTCGCCGACATCACCAGGATGCGCAGATCCTCGCGGAGCGCTGATTGCACGTCGAGCGCCAGCGCCAGCCCGAAATCGGCATCGAGCGACCGCTCATGGAATTCGTCGAAAAGCACGGTCGAGACGCCGGTCAGTTCTGGATCGTCGAGGATCATTCGGGCGAAAACCCCTTCGGTCACCACCTCGACCCGGGTCGCCGCCGATATCCTGCTGTCGAGGCGCATGCGGTAGCCGATCGTCTCGCCCACCTGCTCGCCGATGAGTGACGCCATCCGGCTTGCTGCGGCTCGCGCCGCCAGCCGCCGCGGTTCGAGCAGGATGATCTTGCCGTCGCCGCGCCAGGCCTGATCGAGCAGGTAGAGCGGCACCAGCGTCGTCTTGCCGGCGCCTGGCGGAGCGGAAAGAACGGCGCGTCTCTGCTCGGTCAGCGCCGCCGCGACGGCGGGCAGGACATGCGAAACCGGAAGCTCCGGCAATGATGCACTGATCGTCACTTGCGGCCCGCCACCGTCTGATAGGCAAGGATGGCGCCGGCGAGATCCTCGAGTGCTGCGCCGACCGACTTGAACAGCGTGATTTCCTCGTCATGGCTCCGCCCTCCATGGGCGCCGCTCACGAGTTCCGCAAGCTCCGATTGGATGTCGTTCATGTCCAACAGGCCACTTTTCATCGGCTGAACGATGTCGCCGGCCTCGCTGGTGGCGCCCGCGCGGGTATCGACATGGACCGAAGCGCGGCGAATGGCTTCGTCGTCACTTTCGCGCATGCTTGGTTTGAACGCGCCGACGAGGTCGAGATGTGCGCCGGGCTTCAACCATTCCCCCGATATGAGCGGTGCGCTGGAAAGCGTGGCGCAGGAAATGATGTCGGCGGTCCGCGCCGCCGCTTCCCTATCGGCCACCGCCTCGGCATCGAGGCCCAGCGCCCGCGCTTCCGCCGCGATCTTCTCCGCCGCTTGCGCGTTGCGTCCCCAGATCCTGTATCTCTGGATGGGCCGCGTCACGCCGTGGGCGAGCATCAGGTTGAGCGACAGCCGCCCGGTTCCGCAGACGAGCATTTCCTCCGCATTCGGGCGGGCGAGATAACGGGCGGCGAGCGCCGATGCCGCCGCTGTCCGCCGCGCCGTCAGTTCGGCGCCGTCGATCACGGCCAGCATCTCGCCGGTTGCGCCCGAGGAAAGAAGATAGGTTCCTGAGATTGCCGGCAGGCTTCGCCGCGCATTGCCGGGAAAGACCGAAACCACCTTCACCCCGGCATAACGACCGGGAACCCAGGCCGGCATCAGAAGCAGCGTTGCACTCTCTTCCCCGGGCACGTCCATCTCGTGGTGATGACGCACCGGCATCACGCATTCGCTCGCAAACATGGCGGCGATCGCTTCGATCAGCTCACGCCAAGGCAGGGCTGCGCGCGTCTGTTCTTCGTTGAGGACAAGCATTTTTCACTCCGGCGGATCGTTTTCTCCCCGGCAAACTAGCGAGTGCCGTGCGTGGGAGGCAAGCGCCCTGGAATTTCATCTGGCGGCTTCCCATATAGGTCATGGCTTCGCCGTCGAAGCGATTTATCGAGGTTCGGCGAAAACGAATCCCCAGAACTGCCAGATCCGGCAGTAAATTTGCGCGATTTCGAACGGCAAGCCAAAAACCCTTTACGAATCAGCCTGTTACAAAAATGTCAAAAAACTTTTGGAATGGCAGTTGACTTAGAAAAGGGGAAGGTTCTATAAGCCCACTCACTGAACGAGGGCGGCGGCGCTGCTGGCGACGAAGTCTTTCGTTCT
>NZ_CP072869.1:300000-404135 GCF_017948245.1 Rhizobium sp. NLR16a
GTACCTGATCAAGGTCTGTTTTGAACGCATGATCCTCGAAACCATTTTGATGGTGGCGCAGGTGTTGCACCCGTTGGTCCTGTCCGCGCTCAAATGTGATTTGAACGGGTAGGACCTTCATGAAGAATTCGGTCTCGCTTTCCGGGAAAATCTCGATATCCGACTGCCCGACAATCCGGTAGAAAATCCCCCCATCGCGATGGGACACGATAGAAAGTGTCCCATCAGCAGTTTCGTAAGCTCCCGCATATTCATCGTACAAGGCTGTATCGATGGCAATTTCAGTTCGCGGGCGCATCTGCTCGTAGCGGCGCCAGGCCACAGTATCCTTTAACGGTTCAGCCATGCTTGTTTCCTTTGCGAGAGTCATAAGGTCGTCTACCGACGCAGGCGTTCCAGAACGGATTTTTGTTTGCAAAGCCTCAATTACAATCAGCCCTCGCTCCGCCCGGCTTCTAGTGTCCGCCAGTGCATCACGTTGCAGGTCGAGAATTTGACCAAGATCGGTGGGCTGACCGCGCAAAAATTTCGAAATATCTCGAAGGCTAAGCCCAATGGATTTTAGGGCTATTATCTCATTCAGCCGGGTAACCTCGTCGCTTCCGTAGAGCCGCCACTGTTTTGAGGTGCGGCGAGGCGAGATCAGACCATGTTTTTCGTAGAGCCGAAGTGCCCGTATGCTCAAGCCGATCCGGCTGGCGCATTCATGGGCCGTCAGCAAAACCTCTTTACCGCGTCCGAGCATTGAAAACTCCTTCAGGAATCTTCCTTACGGTATGACGCAGGGTCCGGCTCAAGAGAAAAATTGTCGTCGCAAAAATCCCGAGGTTGTTCGTAAGCATCCGAGCAGCCACGCGGCTGAAAGACGCGCGTGATGTTAGGTCTGAGTGGCAAGAGCACATGAGACATAAGCTTTAGTCTGTCAGGTCATGACTGTCCCTTGGTGGAAAACGATCTTCCAGCCTTCTGCCGTTTTTCGCCAAAGCGTCGTTCTGCGTGTTCGTCGATTTTCCTGCTGCAAAATGTAGTTGAGCTGGTAGAGCCCATCAGCAAGCAATCGGATGGAGAAGTCCGAGCATAACCAGCCCTTCGGTTCGGGTCCTTTGTAGAATTCCAAAAGGTTTTCAACGACGAAGTTGCGGTCATAGGCCTTACCACTTGCGCCGATCTCCCAAAAATCATCGTCAGTCATTTTGAGCAGGTCTTCGCGACTGGTGCCGAGCTCCCGATGGTGAAAGAGCGGTTCGCGAGCACTGAGCTCTGCAAGAATTGCATCGAGATCCGATTTCAGCATTCTCTCTCCTCTATCATCATAAGATTCAGGCTGCCTGCTGATGACGCGCGTCTTCTTCCTGGCGACGGCGCTTCCATTCCGGAGCAGCAGGTCCATGAGGCGAGAAGCAGGCAGGTCGGCGATGCGAGCAAGATATCGGCGAGCCAAGCCTTAGCGTCTACTGCCGGCGTGATCAACGCCGGTACGAACCCCTCAATCCGCATTCCGCGGAAATCGCCGGCCTGCGCCAACTGACGCCAGCGATAAATTGCGAGCGGGAAACTCCATGCTTCTCCGCCGTTGCGGAAACCTGGCGACCGTCGCCAGAGAAGCCCTCTTCGACAATCTTGAGCTTCGCGTCGGCGGTAAAACGCCGCCGACGACCCGTGTCGATGATTTCAAGCCGGCTCACCGGTGTCCGAAAACTATCCTTATGCCTGTTCACAGCGACAAAACGACAGATTCATCTTCATCCTATGTTCTCAAGGCGGTGCTGCTCGGATGCTTACGGTTGTTCGAACTTTATAGCTGACTTCTGCAGCATCCGAAATTCAGTATTTATGCGACAGCTTTGGGGCGGCCAGCGCTCATCAACTCGATGAGTCTTTCGAGACGGGTCACCACGTCACGGGTTTCCAAAAGTTGTTGCTTCTGTTCGACATTGGTCGATAGCAAAGGGGCGACTGTGTCGGCCAGCAGGCCCGGATCGCCGATCGAAGGCAGGCCAAAGCGAGCTTTTGATCCCGGGGGAAGCGCGGAAAAATCGACCTCGGCGTAAGTCTGGTACGCATCGAGAACCGCACTCGAAAGAGCGGCTGCCTCCGTCGACTGGCCGCCCTGCTCTTCAATCGGCGCAACCTCTGCCGCCAGGAACTCGCCATCGGTAAGGCGAATGATGCCTGTTCGCTGAAGCCCACAGACGGTGACCTTGAGAGCCCCGTCCACCTGTGTCTGGCGATCGACCACGTTCGCTACGACGCCCACCGGATGGAGGGCATCAAGAGTGCTGGGACGATCGTCGTCACTACGCCTCTGGGCGACAACGACAACCCGCCGATCACCGACAAGAGCGTGTTCCACGGCTTGCCGAGTTTTGTCCCGCGCCACGAAAATCCGCGAGATCATGTGCGGAAACAGGACCATGTCCCGCATAGGAACGATCGGAATATCCGCCCCGGCTGGAAAAGGCGTGTTAGCCTTCATCGAGGTCCCAGACAACTGGGTCGCTTGGATCCTTGCGGCCAATACGTTCCAGTCTCGATAGCCAAGAATTCGAGCAACGAGCTCCTGGCTCTCACTGTTGGTGAAGGTGATAGATTTTGCGTGAAGCGCTTCACGTAGCGTTTTCGCCATAGCTTTGGCATCGCGGAAATCGCGCATGAGATGATCCTTTGCATAAACGAACGGAAAGCGTCAGGGGCTTGCGTTGCTGACCCGTTCGTTCGGGCAAAGGGAGCCATAAGTGGCCCGATACATTCACCGTACCCCGACGGGGCGCAAGCAGCAGGCTGTATCCACCGAGCACCGATTGTGCGCAGACGCTTTTTACTTGTCAATCTTAGGCTGGGCGAGAGCCCGTTTTGTGGTACGAGGCCGGCGCTCCCCTGTCGCAAAAGTCCCGACATTTGCTTGATTTTTATAGCTGCCTTTTGCGGCGTCTGAAATTCAGGATTTCCGCGACATGAACATGTTGTCGGGGCCGAAGGCCGGCCCCGATCATCGATGATCAGCTAAAATAGGTTTCTGTCATCACTTCTTGAATCACCTTCTATGTGGTGAGGAGTGTAGAGATCGCTGCGAGCCTTTCTCCGCCACGGCCGCGCAAGACTCTGCGGGTTGGTTTTGAGATCCGCGATAGCAATAGCAGGTAATCCTGTCATAGGGCACTGCACGGCCCACTGACCATCCGGCGAAGCAATGCCTGAGGGAGCGGTCGTGCTCTGAGGTGCGAGGGTGGAAAAACTGACCCAATAGGTATTACTTGCGGCATGCCCGAGTGCCTCTGCTGCAAATGCCGGAGCGTTAGAAGGAGTCTCCCCTGCAGTCGAAAACAAGACACAATCGACGTCAAGGTTCTCGTATTCAACGAAGATTTCCGGATAGTGCACCTCCATGCCCAGCGCGCAGCCGAAGCGCAGTCCATCCACCTCGAAAGTTATGGGTTTCTTACCAGGCGAGTACATGAACGAGATTTTCGTGTTTGATAACAGGCGCTCATCGTAGCGCGTCACCAGTTCCCCACGATCGGAAACGACATACAGGCTGTTGTGCGGCCGGTGCGGCGAGGTGAGCTGATGGACGGAACCGAATATCGTCCAAAGTTTAAGCTCGCTTGCAAGTCTTCTGGTCGCTTCCAGTTCCTCGCGCAAAGCACCCCATTCGAAGCGCTTCCAATCGGAAGGCCCGATTTCTCTAGGTCCGATTTCGGACATGATCCGTTTATGTGGCCAGCACGTTGTCCCTTCCGGGAAATGTAAGAGGCGAGCCCCGGCCTGATGAGCGTCACGCATAAGGCGACGCATCTCCGTTCCACTGGCGTGAAGCGCCGAAACGTCACGAGGATCATTGAACAGGGATGTTTGGGCTACAGCCATCCGTATTGAACGGATCGCAGGTTCGTCCGGAGGTTGGCGGATATGTTGAAGAGCTGCGGTGTAAGATTCGCCGGTTTTGGCAGCACGGGCACGCACACGACGTTTGAGATTTCCGTTTTGGGTCATGATCTGGCCTTTCACGTCCCGGACGCAGTTCCCCAGCAACCCATCCGGCACGATCGGACCAAGACAAGCGGCCCGAGACGGAAGTCCCTTTGCCTCCGTTCAAGACCATGCTGGGGAAGGTCTGGGAGGTTAGGCGCAGGCCACGCCGAAACGAAGATGTCCAGCGGCCCCTGATTCGTCAAGCGGTCTCCAAAACTTGGCGAATAATCAAATTGATCGCCTCCGGCTGTTCCATCGGCACGTAGTGACCGCAATCCGGGATAACATGCAGACGGCCGTGTTGAGCCATCTTTGTCTGTTTTCTGCTGGTATTGAGCCCCGGAGCAACATCCTCCGATCCGGTGACAACAACCACTGGTCCTGGGAAACTCGAGAGAATGTCATCCCGGCTTGGGCGCGTATGAAAAATCGTGACCCCCTGCGCCACGTCTTCCAAAGACTGGCGCATAGTGATGCGCTTCGCCTTCTCGACTGCTCCAGGCAAAACCTCGTTCGCGAATAGAGGCTTCCAAAACTCGCACCACGCGGCCTCAAGTCCTTTTTCGTGCAGCGTCTGAAGCAATGGTTTTGCGCCGTTCCAGATCGCAGATGATGGTCCCATAGCGTTGGTTACGTCGCCACGCCCAATCGTCGATCCCGATCACGGTCGGCGGGACAAAGCGCGGACTGCCGCGCCGTCGCACGACGCGCAGCAGCGTATCGTTGCTTACCGGCAACACAGCCGCTTGGCAAAGGTGGCCGCTGGCCTGCCACCCAGTGCAAGCCCGAGATGATGGACGATGTGGTCGAGCCTGGCGGTTCGCCGCGCCGAAGGCGCGAGAATGTCCCCGTCGAAGCGCTCGGCGAAGATTCTCCGGCCGCACAACACTGCATCGCAGTGGAACCGGCGCGCTTCAATGACAAGCCGAACGGGCTTTCCCACCAAGGGCAGGTCAGCCAGACGTCGTTGATATCGACTGTGGATTCGTTCCGACCTTGTTCCACAGATCGGGCAAAGGCTTGCTTTGCTCGTCGACCGGACTGCGATCAACATTACGTCGTCATCAATGGCCGTATTGTCGACTACAAAGCCGCGAGGGACGAGCGTCGACGGTCGGAGCGAATGGCCCATGGTGTTGATTCCTTGTGTGAAACCAACATCAGCCAGCACTTGATTTCATCAAAAGTGAGTCAGAGCCAACTTTCCGCGCCGATTGACAGAATGAATAGAGAGTTGGGGCGTAGGTCGCTCCCGGCAGGAGTTCCATCTGCTCGGCCCACATGGTTCCGTCCAGAGGAAGCGCATGCAGGAGCAACAGTTCCAGCTTACTGTCGACCATCACCCATCCTAGCGATCAAGGTTCGCAAAAAGCCCGGAGCGGCAGAGCGCATCACTGGATCGCTTTGTGCAACTGCACACTTTTGAAATTGCCAGCTTCGAATTCGAAAGCTGAAAAGCCGAGTTTCTCATAGAATCCGACTGCGTCGGGAGCGGAATGCACGAGAAGTTCCCTGATGCCGCGTTCAAGCGCCAGGCGTTCAACCCGCTCCAAAAGGGCTGTTCCATGACCCCGCCTTTGTAAATCAGGTGCTATCGCCACCAGACGCACGATTGCACTTCCATCTGGCTTCTGATCGAGACGAACGGTCCCGATTGCCTGCCCATCAAGCTTGAAAAGCAGGGAAAGATTTCGCTCTTTGATCTCCTCCGGCCCATCTGGGATATAATCGAACCGCCCTCTGGCTTCAAAGAGCACCGTCCGCCGCAGCCGATGATAAGCTGATTGGTCGTCGGCGCTCTCGGCAAGAGAGAGATCGTAGCGATCTATCGCCGGCAGTCGATCCAGCATCTCTCCCGAGCCAAGGTCAAGGCGCGCCTGCGCTAGAGCGATGTCGATCCAGAAAAACCGGAACAAAATAGGTGTCCCGCCGCCGGACGGCATGGCCTCGAAATGGGTCCAGGTCTCAGGAAGATTTTCTTCAAGCGGCAAATGAAAGTATGTGCGATGAAGGTTGTGAAGCTGCCCGTCTCTCTCGAAGATGCGATGGCTGTCTCCCAACAGCCGAAACCCCGTTCGATCAACCAGTCCGGTTTCCTCGCCGAATTCGCGGCGGGCGGCATCAATTATCTGCTCCCCGACTTCGACTGTGCCTCCCGGTACCTGAAGGGGAACTTCAGGGAAATCGGGTTCGTCAAATACCAGAAGCCCCCGGGAAGTAGTTGCGTAGATTAGGGCTTTCTCAATCAAAACATCTCCCTCCATACCCAGGCGGCGTTTAGATCAGTGGGGAGTTGAAGATGGCTGCCTCACAAACTCGCGATCAACAATTCCCATTATTAAGTCGTCGTGCCATGATCCGTCGACAAAAGCTGCTTCCCGCTCCCGCCCCTCGATCATGAAACCGCATTTCTCGTAGGCGCGTATTGCCCGTTTGTTGTATGCGAGCACGCGAACGCTGATGCGATGCAGGCCCAAGTCAGCAAAAGCGTATTGCAGAAGTAGTCGGATAGCTTCGCTCCCATATCCCTTGCCGAGGATGTTTGCATCATATATCCCGATTGCCATGGACGCTCGCCTGTCGGTTCGATCCACCCTGTCCAACCTGATTTCGCCGGCAAACTTACCATTCACCTCGATTACCCAGGCATACGGGTTGCTGATTATGCTTTGGACCCACCCTGTTGCCTTTTCCCGGCTCATGGGTTTCACGGCCGTCTTGCTAATCCCAAACATTTGAAAAATCTCGAGGTCGTTCCCGAGGGCGAGGCGGGCGTCGATGTCACCAAAGGTGGCGGTTCGAAGGAGAACGTTGCGTCCCGGAATAGCAGGAGCTGAACGAAGCACAGCTGTTGGCACGATTGTTCCCTGATGGAAGGCCATTCTCCATCGGCCATCGATCAGCTTCCATAGGGAACTTCGGAGGGTTGTTCTCTCGGCAAGGTCACCATCCGCCTGCCGCACGCTGCGATACAGCACCAATACCGCATCTTTGGCGATTATCCGGGCGGCAAAATCGCGAACCTCCGGCAACGTGACACGATCTGAAGGCACTTCCTGAGCTAGGGAATTGATAGTGAGATGCTTGTCATAGACCCTTCCAGAACTGCCAAACTCCAGAAAATCGTCCGCAAGCCGCGCGGAGACAGCTTCCCGGGACGAGCGGATATCTGGCCTGTGTAACTCCTGCTCAAGCTGTCGAAATAACTCTATATCGATCTCATCTGCCATCAACGGTCTCCACAGAAATCACTAACTACTCGACCTGCTGCCGGAAAACCTGACTTCAAGGTGAGGTTATGCGACAAAACCTGTGACGAAGCAGCTATGGGGAATTTCGCTACAGGCCGGCCTGTATGCGCTTCAGACGGTCGCCAGGAAGGCTGTAGCATCCGAGCGGCTGCCCAGCTTCAACTTCTGTAAAGAATGTCCTTCGAAAAACTGTTCGTGGGCATCGAAGGAATTTATATGGTTTTTCCGAAGACGGTAACCGCGCGTGTATTCTAGCAGTTCCTCGAACTGCTCGTCGGTTCCGCCACCGCTTTGACCACGTTGTATAAGGTTGGCGATGCATTCACTGTCGGGGATGTCGAGCCATATCAACGCTGTCACTCGCGAAAGCACCTGCCTCAGTATCGAACCATAGATCCCCTCCATGATCCACGAGTTACCATCCGCCGCCTCGGCCACCAATCGATTGCGTTCATCGCGTGGGCGCTCTCCGGCGAAATTCGGCAGCCAATGAAAGTCATCGAGATGGAATACTGGATATCGGAGCCTTTGCGCCAGCTGCTGGGCCAGCCAGGTCTTGCCACTTCCGCCGTTTCCCACAATGAAAACTCTCTCCATTATCTGTCCTTCTCATAATGCATAGAGTCGAAATGAACTCAGCCGCTATCGCAGGGTCTGGATTTCTGCGCCAAGTTTATTCCGCGGCCTTTCCCGCGATCTCCTGTGCAGCCGCCCGTTGACAGCCCTTCATTGAAATCGTTAGTTAAAAATTGATCTCCATTCGGCGGCTAAGCCTACGGGGCTTATAACATTTTGCGTTTTGAAATGACAAAGTAAAAGCCACAACCGCGCTTGCCCGTCTCG
Source organism: Rhizobium sp. NLR16a (assembly GCF_017948245.1). NCBI lineage: Bacteria > Pseudomonadati > Pseudomonadota > Alphaproteobacteria > Hyphomicrobiales > Rhizobiaceae > Rhizobium > Rhizobium sp. NLR16a. Next base: position 308,067 of record NZ_CP072869.1, read on the forward strand.
ACGAGCGGATTTCTCGTTCGGAGGTCGGGAGCGGATGGATCGAACGATCCCATTTCGCCGATGCCTGCGCCTCGCTGTGGATCGACGGCGAACTCGTGCATCTCGAGGACCTCGTCCTGCACGATGCCAGCCACGACATCCGCACGCCGACGCACGAACTGACCATTGCCCGCGATGTCATGCGCACCCGCCGGCGCATTGCCGCACAGCCGTCCGGCTGGGCGCTCAGCCCCGACGGCCTCCGCAGCCTGCGCCGCCACAACGTCGTTGCCGGGCAGGCGTGGCCTGTAGCATCTTGGAGATGGCGCGGCCGAGAGCGAAGACGCCGTGGCACAGGCCGATGCGGCCGGGGAAGGGGAGAGGGAGGACAGCGACGACGCCAGCGTCCTCGACGCCGAGCTGGCTGCCATCGATGCGGTGCTGGCGCGCTCGGACGCCGTGCTGAAGGAGGCGGTCGCACCGAAAGGTCGGTCCCGGGATCGCGACCCGCTCGCCTATGACCTCGACTGGGACGAGGACGCACGGCTGGAGGAATGGCAAACCGTGCTGCGCCAGGCCGAGAATCTGCCGCCGGTGCTGCAGGCTATCGTCGCCCTCGATACCTGGAATACGCTCGACGTGCTGTAACACGCGCCCTGGCTCGGCCGGCACCTTGCTGCCTCGATCCTGCGCCAGGCCGGCATCACCTCCGGCGCGCATCTCACCGCGATCAACCTCGGCCTGAAAACCATCCCGGTCGACCGGCGCCGGCATCGCAGCCGAGAAGTCCGGCTGCTGGCCATTGCCGACGGTCTGATCGCTGCCGCCGAGATCGGGCTGAAGGAGCACGACCGGCTGGCGCTCGCGCGAAAAATGATGGCGCGGAAGCTGCAGGGGAGACGAACGTCTTCAAAACTGCCGGAGCTTGTCGATCTCGTCATGGCGACGCCGCTCGTTCATGCCGGGACGGTCACCAAGACGCTCGGGGTGACGCCGCAGGCGGCGCGGCGGATTGTCGGCGAGCTCGGGCTCCGCGAGATGACGGGGAGGGGGAGGTTTCGGGCGTGGGGCGTCCTGTGAATTAGCCGAGTTCATTCTTCTAGCTTGACCATGTTAATTTTTTCCTCCACAAATGAGGTTGAGAAAATTAACATGAGTAGGCGGCATGGAAAATATCAGCCCAGAGACAATCACTGATCCTGAGATTGGCGACCTTTACCTTGCTCGTCTGGAACTTGAGCGTGAGAAATTGATCGCGGCAGGTCATCACGCACTTGCTGCTGCTGCTACTGCCTCACCATTGCATCCCACCAATGCCGCCGGCATGTTCGCGTATATGGACGGAGTGAAGGGCCTTCGAGCCGAAAACCTCGGTGGAAATTGGGAGATCTTTAGCGAGGAAGGTGTGGAAGGCATCCGCAATGATGTCCTCAAGCTTCGAGTTCTCTTTGCAAATGTCAATCAAGCCTGCCGCAAAGCGGATCCTAAAGCGCGGTCTCGAAAAGGCGCTGGCTCCGAACGCGTGGCTTGTGGCGATATGTTTGAAGCTGCCGGTATCGACCTCCCTATCAGCGTGGTCAAGTTTCATGGAGACCACAAAACATATTACCTGATGGTCGATCAGTTTGGCGCAATGGAACTCAGCTTACCTGTGGTGAAGAATGGCCAATTCCTTCGCTGTATCGATCGCGTATTTTTGATTGAGGGTGGCGATCTGGACACGGTCGATTTTGGCATCAATGAACCGACCAACGATCCGGATCTGGATATCGTCGTCAGTCGAAAATAAAGCCGAACAATCATGTTCAATGGAAAGAGACTCAGCCTCGCCAGAAAACGGCAGAAGCTGACAGCGAAGGAACTGGCAGAAAAGGCCGGCGTATCGCCGGTCACAATCACGCGGCTTGAAACCGGTCAGAACCAGGCTGATTCTGGAACACTTGAGAAACTCGCAGAGGTTCTCGGTTATCCCGTGCAGTTTTTCTTCAAGGAAGACCCGGCACTCCTTTCAGCAGAAATCGTCAGCTTTCGAAGCCTGTCGAGCATGACCGCGAAAGAACGAAACGCTGCCCTCTCGGCAGGCGATAACGGGGTCGAAGTTTATGAGTGGCTTGAAAATCGATACAATCTACCGGCGTTGGATTTGCCGCATTTCGACCCGGAATTGACACCTGAAGCTGCCGCCGATGCTCTCCGCCAGCACTGGGGCCTCAGCTACCAACCCATCGCAAACATGATGAAACTGATGGAGGCCAAAGGCATCCGCGTCCTGGGGCTAGAAGAAACCACGGCAAATGTCGATGCATTCTCGTTCTGGCAAAATGACAAAGCGTATGTGTTTCTGAATTCGTTCAAATCGGCGGAGCGTAGTATTTTTGATGCGGCTCACGAACTGGGCCATTTGGTCCTGCACAGGCATGGCCAAACCTCAGGTGCGGACGAAGATACACGCACGGCCGAGGTGGAGGCAAACCGCTTCGCTTCCGCCTTTCTAATGCCGGAGGAAGACGTTAGGGTCAGAATGCCCCGTCTTATAACGGCTGATCTCATTTTACGGGCGAAGAAAAGGTGGCGCGTCTCGGCAATGGCGCTGGCATACCGACTGGCACATCTTACCAGACCCATGCTCTCCGAATGGCAATACCGTTCCATATGTATCGAGCTTGGGAAACGCGGTTATCGCACGAGCGAACCTGATGGCATCCCCAGGGAAACGTCTGTGCTATGGGGGAAGGTTTTATCCCAGCTTTGGGCGGAGCGGAAAAGTCTCGTGGACGTTGCCGATGAGCTATCGCTTCCAATGACTGAGGTCGAACGACTTTTATTTTGTATTCTGCCCCAGCACGGTACCGACAATGAGGGTAGTGAAGTCCGACGCTCAAAGCTCAGTATCGTGAAATAGAGGTCAAGATTGAGTGGACGCGATGACCAGGGATCATACGAGTCATGGCAAATGGTCCGAAGCTGGGGTGCCCAAAAAGGGATGGTCATGTGTCGGGATCGAGGATTTGGGTGAGCCTTCCCAGCTTTGCGAAATGTGCGAAAGCGTCAACATCCGCTACGTCCATTATATGGAGCACGGCCAGACCACGGAATCATTGGCCGTTGGCTGCGTCTGTGCCGAACATATGGAAGAGGACTATGCCCGTCCGAAAGAACGGGAGAGGGGATTAAGGAGCCTCGCCAAACGCCGTAAGACATGGGCCGAGCGCTCGTGGAAACGGTCGGCCAAGGGCAATGATTACATCAACACCGAAGGGTATAATCTGACGGTATTCCCCAAAAATGCAGGCTTTGGCGTGGTGGTAACGAACCGCAAGAACGGTGCGACCCGCAGCGGCAACAAGGAATTCGCATCCGTGGAAGAGGCAAGGGCAGGGGCGTTGACCGCGCTGGTCTGGGCCAAGACGCACTTGTAGGCAGCGTGAGGAAGCATGACTGAGATCATCGAGGAAGAGCGACCGATCACCGTGCCCAGCATTTGTATTTCAGTCCAAGGCATGGAAGAAAAAGCAGGAGAGAAGCTCGCCTATTGCGTCGGCAATTATGTGCGGGAGTTGAGCCGTTACATCAATCTCGAGCGGCTGGACGGCATCACTATCGCCGTCGATTACAAGGAAGCGCTTCTCGCACTCGATAGAGGATATGAAACGGACCACCGCCTAACGCCCAGTTCCGAGCTGGTCGAAGGCGTTGCGATGGCGCCGAGCGTCATTCGAGACGGTATTCTCAAATCGCATTTGGTACTGAACGCTGCCTATATCTATTCACTGCAGGACGAGGAAGATGAGCATTACGCCCATTCCCTGCATCTGCTCGCTCATGACTGCGCACATGTCGAACTCACCATGACGACTGACAAGGCGTTCCCCGATACGCTGCTAAAAAAAATCTACGATGATGCCGCAGATGCCTGCGAAGGGCAGGCCGAAAACGCCTGCTGGGATGAGTATGCGGCGTGCCGTATCGCAGCCCCGTTCGGCCGAGATCCTCTGCAGGATTACACCAATGCATTCATCACCCATCTCGACGAGACGATGAACCGGGCAAACGAATGTATCCCGCGCTATCGCACCGATCACGACCATGACCGAATACTCTCCGAGGTCGTGCGGTATTACCAGAACCTGATGACGAGCGGCAGCTATCTGCTCGGCCATATGGACGGTCACGGCTTGACGATAGACGATGTGCCTGCGGTCCGCGGGGCGCTGGAAGGGCATTGGTTCGCCCCGTTTTTCGAAAGGCTGCGCACCGCGCTAAGAGAACTGTGGTCCAGGTACGGGCAATGGGAAGATCGAAGCGAATTCGCACCGATCGGCGAGATCATCATCGATGTGCTGGGCGAGGGTGGCTTCTTCTTCCAATGGGACGGGCACGGTAATTGCGGCTTCCGCATTCCGTTCACGTCCGCCACGATGTAGGAATGGCCACATAAAGACACGGGTGCTCTCCAGTATGAGGCTGACAGTACGGAAAGGCTGCTGCGGTCCAGTTCGCCTCTCTGACAAAGGTTTGGTGCTGACGGCTTCCGACTTCCTGATTATCGCATAGTCGCATCGCATTCCGCTGAACCATTTGGCGGTGGGATTATCCTCCGGGATAGCTATTTGACTCCGCACGTACCGGTGGCAACCAGGAAGAATCGCATGAATGATGATCAGCCCCAGATAAATGAAGCATGGCTGCGATGGATGAGGGATTTCCGCATGGCTGCGTCGAAGCTCGCGGACGTGGACAGCTTCGATGCGCCGGAAAGCGAAGAGCCCGAACTGCTGTTCGTGAAATTCGCGCTGTTCGCCCGTGCCCTGACATTGTTCGACACGGCATTGTTGCTCGCTGAGCATGATAAGGTGCTCGATGTGCGCAGTACCTGCCGCAAGGTCGTCGAATGCGCGATCCATATGGATGCGGCGCGCCGCAAGCCTGATTATCTGCAGGCGCTCAAGGATGACGAAGCCAAGAGTAAATGGTCGAGAGCCAAGGCGTTTAAGGACATGCAGACGGACCTTGATGCCGGGTCGCGTAAGCTGCTGCAGGAATTCCTGAATGACAAGAAGGGCGCGCAGTTAAAGCCGAGTGACCTGAGCAAGGACAGCCAGTTCCCGCGCATGGCGCACATGTATCGTGAGATCTCCGCCGACACGGCACATGTCACCTACAGCTCGCTATTACGGCATCGTTCGTTCCTGGCGGACGGGACCGCATTGTTCAGCCTCGATCCTCTGCTGGAGGAAGACGAGCTGCAGGAGACGCTGAACATACTCGGCCTCGCCGTTTTGCTGTGCGTCTTCAGCCTTGTGCGCATGATACCCACCATGGTGGGCGACGAAGCATTCTATGACCTGCATGCCCGCTATAAGGTGCTTGCCGCTGGCGGGCAGGCGCAGCTGGGTGAAACCGCATGAGGCGAGCGGAGTGAGGGGCTAATATGGATACGAGCGACACGCCGCGACAAGAGGTGCCTGCCTCCACGCTTCCGCAGATCCAGGTGACGGTACGGGGCATCACCAACCAGTACGGCGCCGAATGCCTCGGGCAGCAGATGTTCCACATTCTGCGCGAGGTCGGGGAATATATCGATATCAGCGCGCTCGACGGTGTGACCGTAGCGGTCGATTACGACGAGGCGCTGCGTGACCTCGATCGCGGCGTCGAAGGGCTGGCGCCGTTGAGCCGTACCAATGACGAGGACTTGGCCGGCGTCGGAAAGAGTATCGTGGTCATGCGTGGCGACGCCGTTAAGACGCATATCGTTTTGTCGGCGGGTCCGGTATGCCCGATTGTGCTCGAGGAGGCCGATCGCGACGAAGAGGATTTCCGTACGGCCATTGCCATCATCGCCCATGAATGCGCGCATGTCGAAGAAAACGCCTTTCGCGAGGACCAATTCCCTGGCATCCATTTTCGTCCGCCGACCGGATATTTCATCCGCGATCACGAGCAGCATTTCGCCGAAGCCTGCTGGGGTGAATATGCAGTCTGCCGTTTGTCGGCGGGGTTCGCGGTCAACGAGGAAGCCCGTTTCCGCGACAATTTGGCCGTCCGGCTGAAGGATTGCCGTAGCAGGGCGCGCGATGCCATCCGGTCCTATCGCCTGCATGGTAATGTGGTGCGGGTCTTTGAGGAAGTCGGTATCGTCATCCTTGAGCCCTTGCGGATCGCATCCTACCTGTTCGGCCATCTGGACGGGATGAACGAATACGACACCCTCTGCGAGGTAGCGCCCGAATTGCCGACCGAGGATCAGGCTTTTGTCAGGGCCATCGGCCGGCTGGTGGAGCAGCTGCGCGGCCTATGGGATACGCGTTGGGGCTGGCCGAGCTATGATGCACTGATCGATGTTGGTGCGGTCGGGTTCCAGCTTTTCGAGGAATTCGGCGTGCATTGCCAGCCGCAACCTGACGGGCAGGCCTATATCAATGTCCCTTTCACAGCGGATACGATGCCGGCAGGGTCTGCACAGGCCGATCTGTTGCGCATCCTGATGGGTGGTTACAGAGGCTAGATCCGTATTATGAGCCTGCATCGTTGCGCCGATATATGATTATATATAAACCATCTGAGCGATGCGGTTCTGTATATCAATGTTGCACTCCTCTGCGGAGTTTTCTATATATTATCTTGTATAGACGGTATCATGTGATGCAGGATAATGATCGTGGCATACAAGACAGAGCATATAACGCAGCAATTACGCGCTGCCAGGGAAGGGCAGAAAGTAAGCCAGCGTGAGCTGAGCGCACGTTCGGGCCTGACGCAAAGCCATATTTCCCAGATCGAACGGGGCACGATGGAGCCCGGACTAGGCAGCCTGGTGGATGTGGCGCGTGCACTCGACCTCGAGATCGTACTTGCGCCAAAGAAGCTGATGCCGGCGATCCGCAATATCCTCGATAGCAGCTCGACGTCAAATGACGTCCTTACATCCGACCAGCGCAAACTTGTGGCTCGTCTCGAGCGATGGTTGGCGCAGTTCGGCGATGGGGCTGGAACAAGGGCCGACGCGGACATATTCAAGGATAGCCTGGCCCTCCTTCGGCATTTGCCTTTGACCCCTGACGAGCTGGACATGCTCAAGCGCGCAGCCGAGCGCCTGGAGACTTCCCGGGCCGATAAGATGTCACGGCAAGAAATGGGTGCAATCGCGCGCGAGATAAGACAGCTGCGCAACGCCGCAGTGCATCGCGACCGCGATGACGCGGTCCCGCGCTCGGCCTACGCACTGGATGAGGACGACGATGCCTAAAGTCACGGTGCTAGATGTCAAGCTAAACGGCGAACCAGTCGCCACCCTGACGAACCTGCAGGATGGCCGCTCGATCTTCGCATTCAACGAGGCCTATATCGAAGACGAGAAGCGGCCCACACTCAGCCTGTCATTCAAGGACCCGTTCGGCGCACTGGTTACGAAGTTCCGTCCGTATAACATGGTGGTCCCGCCGTTCTTTTCGAACCTGTTGCCGGAAGGCCCGTTGCGCAAATACCTCGCCGAGCGCGCCGGCGTAAAACAGACGCGGGAGTTTTTCCTGCTCTGGATGCTCGGCCGCGACCTGCCTGGTGCGGTAACGGTACACCCCTCCGACGGCGATGACCTGCCGCCTGATGATGAGCAGGCTTCTGTCGAAGCGCGACCGAATGCGTTGCGCTTTTCGCTGGCCGGGGTGCAGCTGAAATTCTCGGCCTTCAAGAACACCACGAAGGGAGGTGGCCTGACTATTCCGGCCGAGGGTACAGGTGGATCATGGATCGTAAAGCTGCCCTCCCAGCAGTATAGCGGCGTGCCAGAAAACGAATTCTCAATGATGACCATCGCCGGCATGATGGGCATGGACGTGCCGGAGATCCAGTTGGTCGAGCTGGATGCAGTTAGCGGCTTGCCACAGGGCGTGGGCGAACTGCATGGGCAAGCGCTCGCTATTAGACGTTTCGACCGTACACCGGAGGGCCCGGTACACATCGAGGATTTTGCGCAAGTGTTCGGCGTGAAGCCGGATGACAAGTACAGCAAGGGCAATTACCGGATGATCGCCCGCGTCCTCGGCATCGAGACGAGCACGGCCGACGTGGCGGAGTTCATCCGCCGGTTGGTCTTCAGCACACTGATCGGCAATGGTGACATGCATCTGAAAAATTGGTCTCTGATCTACCCCGATCGCCGCACTCCTGCGCTCTCGCCGGCTTACGATTTGCTATCGACCATCCCCTATATCGAGGGAGAGGATACGGCGGCGCTTAACTTTTCACGCACGAAAAGAATGGCGGAGCTATCCAAGGATGAGCTTGCACATCTGGCAGCCAAGTCGGCGCTGTCCGAAAAGCTGGTCCTCGACACAGCACGCGAGACGGTCGAACGGTTTATGGATGTGTGGAAAAACGAGAAAAACAACCTGCCGATGGCCGCGAAGGTGCGCGAGACTATCGATGCACATCTGCCCACAATCGAGCTGTATCGGGAATTCAACGAAGCCACGTAGAAAAATGGCATCATCGGAAGATGATGCCCCACCGCCAAGGATGAAATAATAGATCTATGAAGGGTGCATTTTCGGAAATTTTCGCTACTGGAACAATGTGAATCCTGGAACGACTTCACCATCGGCAAGGTCATGGACCACCGCTACCGTATGCCTTGCGCGGGTTAGGCCAACATAGAGTTTTGCACGGGTTTCGGCTTTCAACGCCGATTGGGCGCCCTTCAGCCAGTCCATCATTTCTTTCGTCGGATAGATAATGACGCGGTCAAAACCGAGCCCCTTGGAGCGTCCGAACGTAAGCGACGGCAGTGCTGCAGATGCAACCTTAACGGCGGAACTCCATCGCAGCTGTACCGGTCGTCCGGTCTTGAGATAGCGTGGCAGATCGTTACGTCGGACGATGTAGAGACCCGCATCATCAGGGACCGGCTGCCTACAGTCGGCGCATTTACATGCAGTCGCTGCCGTCAATTTTGGATAGAGCTTCGACGATAGTTCGCAGATCGCGGTGCTATTGCGATGCGATGCCATGAGGCTGGTCACATCAATATCGCACGTGACTTTTCGGGGAAGTTCCGCCCGAATGAAGTCGGCAATCCCCCCATCCCTATACTTTTTAAGACGAGCCTCCAGATGAGTGACGTAGGTGACCTGCCGGGGATCACCTACCATGACGACGTTAGAAGGGCTCTTGAAGAGAGCGGTCAAAATGTTGAGGTCGTAGCCTGCAAGATCCTGGACTTCATCCACGAAAATAAACGGATAAATACGGGAAAGCCGCTCGATGACGGCGCCGTCTGCTGCCTCGTTGCATCGCATCACCAGCCTCGCCAATTTGTCCGAATAGACGCGATTTCGACGGTCGAAGTAGCAGCGCCGGAAATCTTCTTCACCCCAATACACGGGGCGGTCTTGCCGGTCACGACCGCGAAAACCGGATCTCTGCGAAACCAGAAGCATGCCGGCAACTTCCCAATCGAACAGCTTGCCTTGAAAGGGCTTGATGCCGTGCTCGATTAGCAGGCTAAACCAGGTCTGGATATGCACGTTGCCCGGAACTGAGCCATGGATTTCGAAAAATTTGCGCCGGATCTCTTCTTCGTTCGATTCCGTATAGGTGGTGATCAGGACCCGCTCCTGTTCAATCGTAAGCGCCTGCCTGACGAGGTAGGTGGTCTTCCCCGAGCCTGCTGCAGCAATAACGAGCTTATTCGGGCCCATCATTTGGCGATCGCATCCAGGATATATTTCGGATAATTGATTTTCGTTTTTGCCGAGAAAATTGCTAGCGCACACTCGGTCTTGTTATTCTTCATGTAACGATGAAGGTCATCAAGACCACGGACTTTGCCGAATAGCTTGTTGAAAGTCTCAACGTTATTCGCTTTGACCAGTTTCGGCTCAAGAGTGTTGTAGTTAAAGGACTTCTTGCCAAGGACGAGATCGCCCTTGTCCACCTCAGGGTCGTAGCAGATTCTGATATGATCGATGTCCTGGTATTTGGCGTACTTCTCTTTTAGGGCAGCAACATCCCCGTCATTGTCGGTCGCTACCACGACGGGGATCTTCAGCGCCACCGCCAGCTCAAGAAAACGCAGGAACGAAAGCCCGACCGAAATGACATCAATCTCGTCGTCGATCGGCAGTTTTCCCCCGTTGGCATCCATGTAGGCCCGTTGGACGACCAGTTCATCCGCATCGCCCTCCACAAGGATCGACTTCTGCGACAGCACAAGACGCAGGGTGTCGTAACCAGGCAACTTATGGAAGAAGTCGCTCGCGTCCAGATCCTTGATCCGAGTGACCTTCGCTTCCCGCAACAGTATCAGATGGTCCAGTCCGAGCTTGTTCGCGACGAAGCTACTATGCGTGGTCATGATGACTTGTTTGCCGCTCTTGTCGGTGCTGATATCGCTGATGAGCTGGTTGAGCTTCGAGTGCGACAGGTGGTTTTCCGGCTCCTCGATCAGCAGTACGGTCGCTTCGCGATTCTTCTTGCTGCTCAGCGCGAGACGCGTCTTGACGATGCACTGCTCGCCCTTGCCGATATAGTGGAAAGGCACATCCTCAATATACGTCATAAGGCTGTTTTCCCAGGCATTGTGGGAGGACATATCGACCGAAATGCTGACCTTTTTTCGGCTAATCTTCGCCGCTTCCGCCAACTTTTCATTGATGGCGCCGACATTGCCATCTGCCTTAAAGGCGTCTTTCAGCTTGCGATGGGCCTGGGATATCGCAACACGTTCCTTGTCGTCTAGAAACTCCTTGACGATGCGGGAGATGTACATATCCGAACCGCTCTGCACACGTGTGCTCGTAGAATCGATGAGGGCCGACTTTATAGGAACGGTGCGGGCCATGGCCGGTTGGCGGGAGAATTCCGACCATTGCACCTGATAGAATTCCAAGGGTAACGAGTTGATCTCCCCGCTTTTTAGCAGCTCGGCATAGGCACCGTCATATTTCTTGTCAAACTCGATCGAGAAGAGAAGGCCGCGAGCCTTGTCGCTTTCCTCGGAATTCCCGTTTCCGCGAAGATCTTCCAACGCATCGCTATCCCCGCCGAAAAACAGCTCGATCTGGATCTCCGGCGGATCGATAGGTTTTTTCGCGGCGATGCTGTCAAGATACGCCCGCTCGACCTTCCGGTTGAAAAGATAGGGAGATAGTTCGGTGCGCAGGTATTTCCCATTCAGCATGCCCGTCAGGCATAGATGGATAGCTTCAAGCAGTGTGGACTTTCCGGCTTCGTTGTTACCAACAATGATATTGACGCCCTGATTGAAATCGACCTCGAACCAGCTTTCGAAACATTTGAAGTTCTTGATTTTGACTTTCTCGATATACATCGACTTCCCTATTTCCAGCGACGCAAGAATTCCAAATTGACACAGCTTTGGCGCGAACAATACGTTGCAAATTTAGGGTAACGCGAATCATCGGCGCAACGTTTCGGTGCGATGGTTTTACTATCGATAGGCGCGACGTGGGAGGCCTTGAATGTGGGCAGATAATGAGACTGAAAGAGACTTCCTTAATTTTTCGGGAGTGGCCGACACCGTAGCGGAAATCATCGTCCAGGCGCGGGGGCGCCCAATTTCAATCGGTGTCTCGGGATCATGGGGCATTGGAAAATCCTCCATGATAAAACTGACCCAAGCATCCCTCGCTAACCGAGAGAGGAAAGAAGGCGAGAAGGACTTCGTCTTCGTCGAATTCAATGCTTGGCTTTACCAAGGTTATGACGACGCTCGCGCCGCATTGATGGACGTCATCGCGACGAAGCTAGAGCAGGAAGCAAGAGCGCGCGAAAGAGGAGTAGACAAGGCCAAGGCGCTCATCAAACGCGTGAACTGGCTGCGTGCAATGAAGCTCGCTGCCGGCTCGGCGATAGCGGTGTCGATGGGACTGCCTCCAACTGGGCTCATCGGCGAAGTGTGGGGGCTGGGGCAGCGGTTTCTAGGTGGTTCCGTCGACCAAAAACTAATCGAAGACGCCAAATCGAAAGCGGGTGAGGTGGCAAGTGCTGCCTCCGGGCTTCTCAATCCGACAGAGGAAACCTCACCTCCTAAGGAAATCCAAGCCCTCAGGGATAATTTCGAGGAGACCCTTGAGGAGCTTGGGGTAACTCTTGTCGTGTTGATCGACGACCTTGACCGTTGCCTCCCCGAGACGACGATCTCGACCCTTGAGGCCATACGGCTGTTCCTGTTTCTGAAAAATACGGCATTCGTCATCGCGGCCGACAACGACATGATCAAACACGCCGTCCGCAAGCATTTCGAAGGCGTTCCCGACGATCTACTTGTAACGAGCTACTTCGACAAATTGATCCAGGTGCCTATCCGCGTTCCTCCCTTGGGAACGCAGGAAGTCCGCGCGTACATGATGTTGCTCTACATCGAAAACAGCGACTTGAAGGACGACGTAAAGGAAAAGCTGCGGGTTGGAATAATCGATCAGTTGCGAAAGACGTGGCAGGGCGCGCGCGTCGATAAGGCATATGTAACGGGACTCCACGAGAACATACCGGCAGATCTTATCGGACGTTTTGATACGGCTGAAAGGCTTGCGCCTATCATGACGACTGCCTCGGGCATCGTCGGTAATCCCCGACTGATCAAGCGTTTCCTGAATGCACTTTCTATCCGCATGGCGATCTCCAATGCTCAGGGCGTCGGCGTGGATGAGGCGGTCCTCGCCAAGCTTCTCCTGTTCGAACGTCTCGGTAGCCCGTTGGCTTACGCCGAACTATTGAAGGCCGTTAGCCAAGACGATGACGGCAAACCCAGATTCCTGAAGGATTGGGAAGAAGCGGCCACAGAAGGAAAAGACCTAAGCCTTGCCGCGCCCTGGGATGCTCCTTTCTCGAGGGAATGGCTGGCTTTGCCTCCGCCGCTACACGATGCGAAGTTGTTGGGCGCTTTGTATGTCAGCCGCGAGCACGCGCCGCTCATAACGCCCGGTGACAGATTAACCACCGAAGCGGCCGAAATATTGACCGCAATGCTCACCCACCCTGAGATGGCTGCGGCCTTGGTCGACAAATTGGCACGCGTGTCGCGCGTAGAAACCTCGATCATTATGGATCGTCTCCTGGACCGTGCTCATCAAGAACAAGAATGGGGAGTTCCAGCTATCCTGGAAGCCTGCCTAGCGGTTGCGAAAGCCGATCCTCAGCAAGGACTACGATTGGCGGCATTTTTGAACGATCGTCCACCGGCGCAGATTACCCCGGGGATCGTTCCGAAAATCGGAGACCAGCCTTGGGCGGACGGCGTTTTCGAGAAATGGAAGCGCACGGGTGTGCCGCTGGTGGTCAAAAGAGCGATTGAGAAGGCCGAACAATAATGGGGACATCTCAATCGAGTAACGGACCCAAGGGAGGCGTCCCCATGGTGCCCGCGTGGACCCCCGCGCCACCGGCGGAAGATCCGCCTTCGGGTGACCAACCACCGGACGCGCCGCTAGACCCCGCTCCAGATCTAAATCCGCCAGAGCAGGAGCCGGTAGATGCCGCTCCCAACGAACCCGTTGCGCCTAACGTGCCGCCACCAGCGGCCCCTCTCGCGCCCGGTCACCGGTTCGCTGGTACCCGCCGAAGCCTTGGAGAATTTGCGAAGGCCGGAAACTTAAGTGATATGCGCCGCAGCTTGGGTAACTACGTGCGTAACGGCTACGGCGGATCGAGGACGACGACCAGCAGATTTGGTGGAACCGTTGCCACCGCCAGTGCACTCGGCGGTATCCTCGAAACTATGGGGCAACAGCCCGCAGGCAGTGCGCTGGATCCGGCGCTTCTTGCGGGCCGCACCGCGAACGAGGTGATGGATGCTGTCGTCGAAGCGGTTCGACCCGTCGATGGCACTCAGGACGCCGAGGCCGAACGAACCGCCATCAAGGACTCGCTTTCGGATCTCTTGGTGAAGTACCCTGATGCCGATTTGGCTGCCCTGACACCGGAACAGCGTGAATTCGCCATCGAGCGTTTCACCGCAATGGATGTTGCTCGTCGGTTCGAACTCGATGTCGGAAAAACAATCATCGAGAAAGCGCCCACCGCCACAATGGCTCTTAGTCGCCTAAAACAGGTGCGTGACTACATCAAACAGACCGTAGCTGCTTCCTTTCGCAAACTCAGAGCGGCGGGCAAGAGCGTAAACTCGAACCGTATCGCCGCGGTGGTTAGAGATGCACTACGGGATACCTTTCAGGTTTTCGAGGGATACGCAGAATGAGGCTCGTTTGTGGACCTGGATCGTTCGAGCTTCCATTGGAAGAAGGCGATCTGCGTGTTGTCCTGTATGGTCAGCCACGCATCCCCTCGGAGGCAAGTGCGGGTGAAGCCGTCAAGGCAGAGCTTCGGCGAAAGGGACTGAACCCCCATCGACGGGCATGGGATCTGCTTTCGATCGCACTTTCAATCATCACCGCCGACCTTTCGGTACTGCGAGATGACAGCGCCGATGGCTGGACTAGAGAGATTGAACTCGACGTCGCCGTTTCCGACCCAGCTTTCTGGAATACGATGTCCGACGAATTTCGGCAGGCGCTCGCGTTCCTGACAACGGACCGCTGGAAGCTTCGGTTTCATGACGGCGGCGTTTTACCCGCTCCGCCAAGGAAGATTTCGGTACTGAAAGAAGACTGCGTCGTCTTGTTATCCGGCGGACTGGACAGTCTCGTTGGCGCTATCGATCTGACTCGTGATGGATTGAAGCCGGTGGCAGTCAGCCAGAACGTTCGAGGGGACGGTCTGAAGCAACGGGATTTCGCACAGGAAATTGGTCTGACGAAGCACCTGCAGCTCAATCACGTTGCGACTTCCCCCACCGCGCAGGAAACGTCACAGCGAGCGCGCTCTCTGATCTTTTTGACCTTTGGCGTGGTGGTAGCTACATCGCTGGAGAAATACGCAAAAGGCAACACAGCTCCGCTCTACGTTTGCGAAAATGGGTTCATTGCGATCAATCCGCCGCTCACCGGTTCCCGGCTTGGAAGCCTGAGCACACGCACGGCGCACCCTGTCTTCCTAACGCGGTTCCAGAAGATCCTCGATGCCGCAAGCCTCAACGTGAAGATCGAAAATCCCTATGCCCAAAAAACGAAGGGCGAAATGCTTATCGAATGCAAGGACCAGATTTTCCTTCAGACCGAGGCCGCGCATTCGACCAGCTGTGGGCGCTTTCAGCGGTTCAATTACCGGCACTGCGGTCGCTGCGTTCCCTGTCAAGTGAGACGGGCAGCATTCGTCGCATGGGACACGAAGCGCGATACGACGGACTACGTCTACGAGCCTTTGGGAAAGGATGATGAAGACCACGCGTCGTTCGATGATGTTCGTTCCGTTGCCATAGCGTTGGCTTCGGTGAAAGCTGACGGCCTCGATCGGTGGCTTGGCGACACCTTGTCGCCTCCGGATATTGGTGATCGTAACGGTGTCCGCGGCATGCTATATCGAGGGTTAAACGAACTTGGTGAGCTGCATCGACTATATGGTGTTAAGTGATTGACTTCCATTGCCATCTTGATCTGTACCCGGATCCTGTTGCGATCACGCAGTCCTGCGTGAACCGGAATATCTATGTTCTCTCTGTCACTAACACGCCCTCGGCTTGGGAAGGCACGCTCGCTCTTTCACATAAGGCAAAGCGGATCAGAACGGCGCTTGGGCTGCATCCGCAGATTGCACATGAACGCCATGGCGAACTTCCCTTATTTGAAAGACTCCTGCCATCAGCCACATACGTAGGGGAGATCGGGTTAGACGGCTCACCCGAGTTGCGACCCCATTGGGAAACGCAAAAGCGGGTGTTTCATCGCATTTTAGATCTATGCGACCAGGCGGGCGGTCGTGTAATGACTATTCATAGTCGGCGGGCGGCCACGCAGGTATTGGATGCACTCGAAGCGCACAAAGGCGCAGGAACACCAATCCTTCATTGGTTTTCGGGGACAAAGCGAGAGTTGGATCGCGCCGTCTCCATGGGCTGTTGGTTCAGCGTGGGACCAGGGATGATCTATGGTCAGAAGGGCCGGGATATCGTCAAAATGATCCCCCGTGATCGCCTGTTAACCGAATCTGACGGACCATTCACACAAATCGAGGGCAGGTCTGTTCTACCATGGGAGCTCGACCGCGTATTGGACGCGATCGCAGAACTGTGGTCGGAAGATGCGCTTGCGGTCGAAGGGCGGGTGGCGGAGAACTTACGACAATTGGGCTATGGTCGAGCCGAAAACTAAGCGCACATAAGGGGCGCGATCGCTTGTCGAGAGCATCATCCTAAAATCTGCGTTGCGTCAAAACCATGGGTCATTCGAATTACCAGGAAATGGATGTGTTTCAGTACCTTACAAAATTTCGTGCCGGTCGGTAGTTCGAATTGGTTCAAGGCGGTCAGTTCGACTAAATGACACCTTTGCTGAAAATAAAGCATCCGTACGGACCAGGATCTGAGGTTCTGACAATTGCGAACGAGTTTTGTGCCGCCTCGTAGAATGCGAAGCGTTCCAATGCGTCCATCCTGATCGGCCGCACTTCCGCGCGATCGACAACCGTCTGCATCGCGGAAAAGATTGGCATCTGCTTTTCCGGGTCGCCCACAACCTGCATCCGTTTCACGGGGGCGTCGACGAATGTGTCGAGCGGAAACAGCTTTAGGATCGCTTCCGCTGCACGCTCAAGACCACAGCCGGAGAGGTCAATGAGGCGGCCGTAGGTGGTGTGCCGGGCGATGGTCTGGGCGGGATGGTTGATATCGCACAAGACCAGCTGGTCCCCGTGCCCCATCAGCATCAACGCATGGATCAGTTCAGCGTTGATGACCAGATCGATTCCTTTTAGCACCTGGTGCCTCCCTTGGCCGCAGTGGTTTTCTTCACAGAGTATACGTACGTCGTGATGTTTGCAAATCATGCTTTAACGTCGAGCAGGGGGTCGTCATTCGGCATTTAGGGGGAATCACCGGCTATTACAGGAACAAACAGGAGCAAAACTCGGAGAATGAGAGGCAGCATAAAAATATTTTGGATGCGGGGATAAACTACTTTACACTATGGAGTCATTATGTGAAGTTTCTAGCCGAATGATGTCCCTCCCAGGGCGGACCGGCCGGCGGGGTGTTGCTGGATGGGACGCCCCGCCGCCGCCTTCTGGAGGGACGATCAAGCGTCGTGGGGAGCGCGACGTATAGGGAGGAATTCGCATTGGCATCCATGGATATCGTCAACGTCGGCAAAGCCTACGGAAGCCTGACCGTAGTCCATGGGGTTTCGGTGGAAATACCCGATGGCGAGTTCGTGGTTCTGGTTGGTCCTTCGGGCTGCGGCAAATCCACACTTCTGCGCATGGTCGCGGGGCTGGAGCCGATCACATTCGGCGATATCCGCATCGACGGCCAGGTAGTGAACGATCTGCCGCCAAAAGATCGCGACATTGCGATGGTGTTCCAGAGCTACGCTCTCTATCCCCACAAGACCGTCGCCGAGAACATGGGCTTCGCA
Organism: Rhizobium sp. NLR16a; assembly: GCF_017948245.1. NCBI lineage: Bacteria > Pseudomonadati > Pseudomonadota > Alphaproteobacteria > Hyphomicrobiales > Rhizobiaceae > Rhizobium > Rhizobium sp. NLR16a. Next base: position 325,532 of record NZ_CP072869.1, read on the forward strand.
CTGAAAATGCGCGGAGAGGCCAAGGCGGATATCGACGGCCGTGTGAGAAAAGCGGCCGAGATTCTTGATCTGGTTCCCTATCTCGCACGCTATCCGCGTCAACTCTCCGGGGGGCAGAGACAACGTGTCGCCATGGGACGGGCGATCGTGCGCGATCCAAAGGTTTTTCTGTTCGACGAACCGCTTTCCAATCTGGATGCGAAACTGCGGGTGCAGATGCGCGCGGAGATCAAGGAATTGCAGCGGCGGCTTGCGACCACGATGATCTATGTCACCCATGACCAGGTCGAGGCGATGACGATGGCGGATCGCATCGTGGTGCTGCGGGACGGACGCGTCGAGCAGATCGGTTCACCGCTCGAACTTTATGACAAGCCGGCCAATACTTTCGTTGCCGATTTCATAGGCTCGCCGTCGATGAACCTGCTGAAAGGCCACATCCGGACGTCCGGGGCACCCCTTTTCGAAACCGACGACGGCGTCCGCCTGCCGCTTGTTCGCGCACCGGAAGGCTCCGATGGCCGGCCCGCCTTCTACGGCATCCGGCCGGAGCATTTCGCGCTTGGCGGCGAAGTGACGGCCAACATCACTGTCGTGGAAACGACGGGATCGGAGACGCAGGTCTTTGCCCAGATCGGCAACCAGAAGGTTATCGGGGTCTTTCGCGACCGGGTGGAGGACCGATCCGGCCAGCCGATGGCAATGACGCCAAACCCGGCATCCGCGAATCTTTTCGATCTGAAAACCGGATTGCGGCTCGATTGAAAGCGCTTCGCCGATGCCCTGCGACGCAGGGGCTCGGCCGATACCCATCACGTGTGGTGATTTGTTCAACGGGAGGAGTGAATTATGAAAGTCAGTGATTTCGAGAGAATGATGGCGATCGGCCTGAGCCGCCGCGCCATTTTGAAGACCGGCGCTAGTCTGGGGGCTCTTGCCGCCGCCGGCACCATTCTCGGTGCTGTCGGCAGCGCCAGCGCGCAGGACGCGTCCTTGCGCAGCAAGATCCTGCAGATTCCCGGCATCGGCAAGGGGTCGCCGACTGATGCGGATTGGCAAAAGGTCGGGGAACTGTGCCTCGGCGCGACCAAGAGCAGCGTGAAGCAGGGTGAATTCGCTGGCGTCGAACTGTCTTTCATGGGGCTCAACAACCAGAATCTTCACAATGTGATCTTCCGCGGCTTCCTGAAATCCTGGGAAGATTATACCGGTGCGAAAATCTCTTGGATCGACCTGGCGCAGGCAGACTATAATCCGCGTCTCCAGCAGGCCATCGCCACCGGAACAGTGGATTTCGACATCCTCGAGATGGGGGCGCCTTTCGAAGGCGATGTCTGCGGCAAGGGGCTCGCATCCGAGATGCCGGACTGGGTCAAGGCCCAGATCGACATGGACGACTATGTCGACTATCTCAAGGCGCCGGTCGGAACCTGGAACGGCAAGACGTATCGCATCTCGGTCGATGGCGATTGCCACAACTTCAACTACCGCGCCGACTACTTTACCGATGCCAATCTGGCAAAGGCCTGGAAGGACGAGGGGCATAAGGGCGAGTGGGGCGTGCCCAAGACTTGGCAGAAGGTTCAGGAAGTCACCAAATTCCTCAAGGGCAAGACCATTGGCGGCATGGAAGCGATCGGCTACCTCGATGCGCCGAAAGCCTGGGGTGGGTTCGGCTTCTACTTCCTCGGCAGCCGCGCCACCGCCTATGCCAAGCATCCGGACGACAAGGCCTGGCTCTTCGACGTTGATACGATGAAGCCGCGGATCAACAACCCGGCCTGGGTCCGGGCCATTCAGGACGTGATCGACGCGTTGCCGTCGGAGTCTGGCGATCAGCTCAATGCTGACCCTGGCACCACCGCCTTCCAGCAGTTCCTGGCTGGTACCGGATCCATGGTTTCCTGGTGGGGCGATGTCGGCTCGGGCGCGCGCACCAGCGACACGTCGGTGATCGGCGACACTGTCGCCTTCGATATCCTGCCTGGTTCGGATGACGTCTACAATTCGAAGACCGGTCACTGGGACGAGCTGCCGAGCGGTCCGAATCACGCACCGAATATGGCCTACCTCGGATGGGGTGTCTACGTCATGGCCCGGGTCGACAGCGACGAAAAAAAGAAGAAGGCAGCCTGGAGCGCGGCGGCCCATCTCGGCGGTAAGGACCTGGCTCTGTGGATGGCGGCATATCCGTCCGGCTTCCAGTGCTATCGCAAGAGCCAGTTCGACACCAAGGAATGGGTCGAGGCTGGCTACGACGAGGCCTTCATCTCGAACTACCTCGCCTCGCAGTCGAACTCGTACAACCACCCCAATGCTGCCATCGAGCCGCGCATCCCCGGCATCTTCCAGTATTACAGCGTCGCGGAAGACGAGTTGGCCAAGGTGTTCGCCGGCCAGATGACAGCCCAGGAGGGGGCGGATGCGATTGCCGTTGCCTGGGAGAAGATCACCGATCAGCTGGGCCGCGACAAGCAGATAGCCCTCTACAATGCATCGCTCGGCGTCTGAGCCTGAGGTCAATCGCCTCATGGCTCCCCGCGGGGTCCGGCGGCATGATTCTCCCGTGTCGCCGGAACCGCAGAGACGATTTTCAAACTTCGGCCGTGAGGGTCTGCTGCCATGTCTCACTCAATGACGCTGGTTACAAACGAACCGTTCGCAGCGCGCCGTGCTGCTCCCGCCGGAAAGCATGTCCTGCTCGGCAAGGCTCTGCTGGCGATCGCGACCATCACCTTCCTAGTGGTCCTGGCGCTTCAGTCGTTCGATGCCATGGGCGTCACCGCGTTGGGCTTTGAGAGCTGGCGCCCTCTGCTCTACGTCTATCTTATCTGGGCGGTGGTCTTCGGCGTATCCCAGGTGATGATCCGCGGTGAGGCGGGCGAGCGCGCGGCCTTCGTCCTCCCGGCCGTTCTTTTTACCGTCGCCATGGTGATCTTTCCGACCATTTTCGGCCTCTACATCGCGTTTACCGATTGGAACCTCAGTGCGGTCGAGGGACGACGCTTCAACGGTCTCGACAATCTGCGCACGCTTCTGGCGGATGCCTATTTCTGGAATGCGCTTTTGAACATGGTCTACTATGTTCTGGCGGTTCTCGTTCAATATGCGATCGCCTTCAGCCTGGCTCTTCTGCTCAACGCAGAGATCAAGGCACGCAAGTTCTTCCGTGTCGCTTTTCTGTTGCCGTTGATGCTGAGTCCGGTCGCCGTCAGCTGGATGATCGGCAAGTCGCTGATGGAGTACCGTTTCGGTCCCGCGGCGACGCTGGCGCGCTATCTGGGCTGGGACAATCCCGCCTTCTTCTCCACCCCCTGGCTGGCGCGATTGTCGATCATGGCCATGGATGCGTGGGTCTCCATTCCCTTCATGATGGTTCTGCTGCTGGCCGGCCTGCAGGCATTGCCTGCAGAAATCAAGGAGGCGGCACGGGTCGATGGCGCCACCGGTTGGCAATCGTTCAAGGAGATCACCTTCCCCCTGATGCTGCCGGTGAGCATGACCGCCTTGATCCTGCGCATCATATTCGAGCTGAAACTCGCCGATATCGTCATTAATGTGACGGCAGGCGGCCCGGGCGGCGCGACGGACACGGTTTCGAGTTTCATCTTTCGGGAATACCGGGACCGTTCCAATGTCGGCTACGGCACCATGCTCGCCGAAGTCTATCTCGTCATCATCATCATTTTCGTCGCGCTTATCCTGAAAGGGGCAAGCCGATGGATGCAAAGAACAAACTGAGGGCTGACACGATGTCGACAGCACATGGGGCAATACGTCCAAAAGCGCCCGCACGTCGCAGCTTCGCGCTGCCCAGCTTCATGACCCGTAGCATGCTGATCTACGCCGCCCTGGTCTTTTGGGCCTTCGTTTCCCTGTTTCCGATCTACTGGACGGTGACGACGTCATTCAAGACCGCCGTGAACGTGACCCAGGGCCACCTCATTCCCTTCGTGGATTTTACGCCGGACTGGAAAGGCTGGCGTTCGCTTGGCCTGTCGCCCGACACGATCTTTGCGCAATCGACCGTCCGTGACGAGTTCATCCGCCGGTTCTTCAACAGCATCGTCGCGTCGGCGGGCGCCTCGCTTCTCGCTGTCGTCCTCGGATCGCTCGCGGCCTACGGCCTCAGCCGGTTCTCCTACAAATTTCTCTGGATGCGCAACAAGGACATCTCCTTCTTCTTCCTGTCACAGCTCATCCTGCCACCGGTCGTGCTCGCGATGCCATTCCTGGTTCTCTACAAGCAACTGATGCTGCTGGACTCGCTTGTCGGCCTCATCCTGGTCTACACGCTGATGGTCCTGCCGATCGTCATCTGGATCATGCGCGACCAGTTCGACACGATCCCTCTGGAGCTGGAGCAGGCGGCGCTTGTCGATGGCTGCTCGATCTGGGGCGCGTTCCTGCGGATCGTGCTGCCCATCGCACTGCCCGGCATGGTCGCGGCATTCATCCTGTCCGTTATTCTCTGCTGGAACGAGTATTTCTTCGCAGCTCTTCTGACCAGCACCGATGCCAAGACGCTGCCGGTGATGGTCGCAAGCCAGACCGGATCGCAGGGTATCAACTGGTGGTCCATGGCAGCGATCGCCAGTGCCGCCATTCTGCCGCTCGTGCTCATCGGCATATTCCTCGAGCGCTACATCGTTAAGGGCCTGACGGCGGGCGCCGTGAAATAGCGTGGCGCCCGTAGCCGACAGAAGGCGAGCCCGATCCGCGAAATGGTGCGCCGCACAACATTTCATAACTTTACAATATTGTATTATTATGTGAAGTAAACTGCAACGCCAAACGATGTGAGCCCAGTCCAGTGACCCCATTGAAATTCGCCACCCGCCTCAACTCCTTTGCCTCCCGGCCGCAGGCCGAATGGCCTGATCTTTCCGGGAAGCCAAGTGTCAAGCAGATGGTCGCCCGTGCTGCAAAGGTCGATGGATTGACGGATCTCGATCTCAATTATCCCGATCACGTCTCCGAAGACCCGCGCGAATTGGCGCGGCAGATCGGGGACATGGGCCTTGCGATCAACGGCTTTGCGATGCGTTACTACACTAATCCCGCTTTCAAGATTGGCGCCTTCACCAACCCTGATGCAGCGGTTCGCCGTGAAGCCATCGACCTGACGAAGAAGGGCATCGACGCCACCCGTGAGGCCGGCAGCAATCTGATGACCATCTGGCTCGGGCAGGATGGATTCGATTACGCGTTCCAGGCCGACTATGCAACCTTGTGGCAACACGAAATTTCTGGAATTCGTGAAGTTTGCGAGCATGATCCCGATTGCCAGATCAGCATCGAGTACAAGCCGAACGAGCCGCGCTCCTATAGCCTGATGCCTGACTGCGCCACAACGCTGCTGGCCATCAAGGAAGTCGGCCTCCCCAATCTTGGTGTGACGTTGGACTTCGCTCATGTGCTCTATGCCGATGAGCAGCCGGCCTTCGCGGCGGCGCTGATAGCGCGCTACAGCCGTATTCTCGGCGTTCACCTGAACGACGGCTATGCCAAGCGTGACGATGGCCTGATGGTCGGCGCCGTTCACACACAACAGACGATCGAACTGCTGCGCCAGATCCGCAAGGACGGTTATGACGGCGCGATCTACTTCGACACATTCCCGGATATGACCGGACTCGATCCGGTCCACGAATGCGAGGTGAACATCCAGACTGTCAAGCGCATGCTTGATGTCGTGGACCGCCTTGAGCAGGACAATCGCCTGTCTGGCGCGATTGACCGTCAGGATGCCGTTTCCGCCCAGTCCATCATTCAAGAAGCGATGCTTGGCGCGGGGGCTTGAACTCCATCACCGCAGCACGCCGGACGGCGTGTGAATTTCACACTCGGGAGGAACCGATGAAGACATTTTTGAAGACGACCGTTGCCGCAGGTCTGGTTGCCAGTTTCCTGTTCAGCGCCGCCGTCGCGCAGGAACTTGCGCCACTCAACTCCGACACCGAAAAGGATCGCATGGACTGGTCGCAGCTCGAAGCCAAGCTCGGCGCGTTTCCCAAGCTGCCGGAAGGTACCAAGGCCGGTGCAGTTTCCAAGACGCTGACCAACGAATACTGGCGCTCGCTGGGTGAAGGCTACACCAAATTCGGCGACAAGGCCGGCGTGCCGGTGGTCTATCAGGCAGCACAGAGCGAAGGCGACCAACTCGGCCAGCTGACAATCGCCGAGGGCCTGATTACCCAGGGATACAATGTTCTTTTGGTCTCGCCGCAGACCGACGCCAATCTTCAGCCGGTCATCGAACAGGCGAAGGCCGCGGGCATTCCGGTCGTCAACGTCAATGATGCGGTCATTCCGCAGGCGGAGCACTATGTCGGCAACGTCCAGCGCGACAATGGCGTGCGCGTGGCGAAATGGTTTGTCGAGAACCGGCCGGATGGCGGCAAGGTTGCGATCGTCGAAGGCCAGGCCGGTGTCTACGCCGCCGTCCAGCGTACCGACGGCTTCAAGGCGACGATCAGCGAAAGCGGCAAGTTCGAAGTCGTCGCCAGCGTTCCGGGCAACTGGGATCGCCAGACATCCTATGACGCCGCCACCAACATCCTGCAGCAGCATCCCGACCTGATCGGGTTCTATGCCAATAACGACGGGATGGCACTGGGTATCGTCGAGGCGGTCAAGGCGGCCGGCCTTCAGGACAAGGTTGCCGTGTTCGGCACGGACGGCATTTCCGATGCCTATACGTCGATCAAGGCCGGCGAATTGACGGGCACCGTCGACAGCTTCCCGGTACTGACCGGTGAAGTGGCGCTTGAAGCCGCCTTGCGCCTTGTCGCCGGCCAGAAACTGCCCCGCGTCGTCGCCACGCCGCAGGCGCTTATCACCAAGGACAATGTCGCTCGATACCAGGGCGAAGGCGTCGATGTCCGTGCCGTGCTGATGGAAGACGCCGCCGCGGCGAATTGATCGCCAACTGACGAAGATGCCGGCCGCTCTGGCCGGCATCTCTTGCCGATGGGAGGGTGACGCAATGACACCGAGACTGAGATTCGAAGCGATATCCAAGAGCTTCCCGGGCGTGAACGCATTGTCCGACGTCTCCTTCGACGTCGCGCCCGGCGAAATCCATGGGCTTCTCGGTGAAAACGGCGCGGGAAAGTCGACGCTGCTGCGCATCCTTTCCGGCGTCTTTCGTCCAACCTCCGGGTCCATGTTTGTCGACGGCGAAAATGTCTCCTTTCGCAAGCCGATGGAGGCGCGTGGTGCCGGCATCGCCATGATCCACCAGGAACTGCAGCAAGTCCCGCATCTGAGTGTAGCGCAGAACATGTTCCTCGGGCATCCGCTGACGACCGTTGGCGGGCTGTTCGTCTCGAGAGGAGAGCAGGAGCGGCGGGCTGCCGAAGCATTGTCGATGATCGAACCCGGCATCGATCCCGCGGCGCCAATCTCTTCGCTCAAGGTGGCACAGCGCCAGATTGTCGAGATTGCCCGGGCATTGCTCGACCGCGCCAGGATCATCGCCATGGATGAACCGACATCCAGTCTGACACCGAGTGAGTTCGAACGGCTGGCTGAGGTCATAACAAAATTATCGGCAAGTGGCGTGTCGATTATCTATGTCTCGCACAAGATGGACGAAGTCTTCCGCATCTGCCAGCGCGCCAGTGTCATGCGCGACGGCAAGCTTATCGGTGCGGTGGATGTCCAGACGGCTTCCCACCAAGATGTCATCACGATGATGGTCGGCCGTGAGCTGATGCAGGAGCAGCATGTCTCACACGCGACCGCGACGGTGAAACTCGAGGCGCGCGGGCTCTCGTCGCTGACGAAAATCAGGGACGCGTCGTTCAAACTTCACCGCGGTGAAGTTCTCGGCATTGCAGGGCTTGTCGGATCCGGTCGGACGGAACTCCTGCGCCTTCTGGCGGGTGCGGACAGATTGACGGCAGGCACGATCGATATAGACGGCAAAACCGTGAACCTGCGCAATCCCCGCGATGCCATTTCCGCCGGCATCGGCCTCGTTCCTGAAGAGCGCAAGCGGGAGGGGATCATTCCCGTCCGCTCGGTCACCATCAACATGGCACTTGCCTCGCTGGAGAGCTTCTCCAAAGCCGGCATCATTCAGGGCGGCAAGTTGCGCAACACGGCTCAGGACCTGCTGCGCCGCGTCAATCTCCGGCCTTTCCAGTTGGACAGACCGATCCGGCTCTTCAGCGGTGGCAATCAGCAGAAAGCGATCATCGCGCGCTGGCTGGCAAGCAAATCGCAGATTCTCCTGTTCGACGAGCCGACCCGCGGCATCGACGTCGGCGCCAAGGCGGAAATCTATCACCTGATCGAGGCGCTGGCCGCCGATGGGCATTCCATCGTGGTGGTCTCTTCCGAACTGCCGGAAGTTATCCGGCTTTCCGATCGTGTCCTTGTCATGCGCGACGGGCAGATTGCTGCGGAGATCGCGCGTGCTGACCTCACAGAAAGCGCCATCGTGGCGCATGCCATTCCCGGTGCGAATACTGGCCGCACGCCAGCTCCGGCCGCCTAGGCGTGGGCGACATAAAGGAACACGTTATGAGCAATTCACCGGCCGCCGCCGACACGAAACTTTCGCCCGTATTCGCGCGCTTCTCGTTTTCTTTGCGAGACGCCGGCACGCTGATCGGCCTCGTCGTTATCATGGCCGTGTTTTCGACATTGGTCCCTGGCTTCCTGTCGGAACGCAATCTCGTCAATATCCTGCAGCAATCGAGCATCAACGCCTGTCTGGCGCTTGGCATGACATTGGTGATCATATCGGGCGGCATCGATCTGTCTGTCGGCCCGACTGCTGCGATATCGGCGGTCATCACGGCGACTCTGCTTCTTTCCGGAACCCCGGTTCCGCTTGCGATCCTGGCGGGCCTCGGGATCGGCATGGCCTGCGGTTTCATAAACGGAATTCTGGTTGCCTATGTCGGTTTGCAGCCCTTCATCGTGACCCTCGGAACGTTGAGCACGTATCGCGCGCTCGCGCTGATCTATACCGGCGGCAATCCTGTTCTCGGCATCCCGGCGGGTTTTCGATCGCTCTTTAATGGAAACCTGTTCGGTATTCCGATGCCCGTTCTGATCGTTGCCGTCGTGGCGCTAGCCGCCTGGGTCTTGCTCAAGAAAACCCCGATCGGCGAATATCTCCTGGCCGTCGGCGGCAATGAGGAAGCGGCCTACGTCGCCGGTGTCCCGATCGCGCGCACCAAGATCACGGCTTACGTGATCTCCGGTGGGCTTGCAGCTCTTGCGTCCCTGATTCTGATCGGGCGCTTAGGCGCTGCCGAACCGATCCTCGGCAACCTCTGGGAGCTCGACGCGATTGCTGCTGCGGCCATCGGCGGAGCCTCGCTGATGGGCGGCAAGGGCAGCATTCTGGGAACGATCCTGGGCGCCATCATTCTCGGAACTATGCGCAACGGCCTCACGTTGATGAACGTCCAGGCCTTCTATCAACTGCTGGCAACCGGCCTTATAATCCTCGTTGCGATGATGATCGATCGCGCCACGAGGGGACGAGAATGAATACTGAAAACTTCGACACGAAAGCCGTCGGCCCTCGCATCCGCATGATGATGCCCTTGCTGACGCCGCTTGAAGCAAAGGTGGTCGATACGGTTTTTGCGTTGCGCGACTTCGGCGACGACACATCGCTGAAGCAGATTGCCGACGATGCGGGTGTTTCGGAAGCCATGGTGGTGAAGATCACCAAGAAACTCGGTTTTGCCGGATATCGGGATTTCCGTGCGGCGGTCAGCCAGTATAACCGCCAGCCCACGGCCGAAATGCATCAAGAATTGTCCGTCGACGATACGTCGCAGGAGATCGTGCAAAAGGTTTTTCGCACCTCGATCAATGCCCTGGAAGAAACATTGTCGATACTCGACATGGAGGCGTTCGACAGGGCGGCGGATCTGATCCATCGTGCCAAACAGCGCGATTTCTATGGTGTGGGCGGCTCCGCGCAGATTGCACGCGATGTGTCGCACAAATTTCTGCGGATCGGCGTGCGGGCCAGCGTCTTCGATGATTTGCACATGATGCTGATGTCGGCGTCGCTGCTGGTCGACGGAGACATTGCGATCGGCTTTTCCCATTCGGGCAACACCACGGCAGTGATCGAGGCGATCCAGCTTGCCCGGCGAAACGGCGCTCGCACGATTGCTATCACCAACTACAACTCGTCCGCGTTGGCACAGGCGGCCGACGTGGTGCTTTGTTCCACCGCGCAGGGTTCTCCTCTGATGGGCGAGAATGCCGCCGCGCGGATCGCGCAGCTCAACATCCTTGACGCTGTGTTCGTTGCCGTTGCCCAGCGTGACTACAAAGCTGCCGAACGCAATCTCGAGCGGACCATGTCCGCCGTCACGTCCAAACGAAAAGATCGACTCCCATGACAACTGCACCCCTCGTTACCGTCTTTGGCAGCCTCCACTACGACATCGCCGTGATGGGACCGGCGCGGCCGCGCAAGGGTGAAACAGTGACGGGAACATCATGGCACCCGAAAAGCGGCGGTAAGGGCGGCAACCAGGCTGTTTCGTCGGCTCGAACCGGTGTCGCGACGGCGATGATAGGGGCGGTTGCCGACGACGACTTTGGGCGGTTTCTTATCACCAATCTCGCTCGCAAAAATGTTGATCACACTTTCGTTCGGCGCGATGGATCGCAATCCACCGGAATGAGTGTCGCGATCTTCGACGCGGAGGGAGACTATGGCGCGGTTATCGTTTCCGGAAGCAATCTCACGCTTGGCGACGGCGATGTTGCCGCGGCCCAGGTTCTTTTGGACAGGACGACGCTGCTTGTTTTGCAGAGCGAAATTCCCGACGCCGCCAACGTCGCGGCGGCACGGGCTGTAAAAAGAGGCGGCGGCCGTGTGCTGATCAATGCCGCGCCGGCGCGTCCGCTATCGTTCGATCTTCAGCCGCTCATCGATATCCTCGTCGTCAACGCAATAGAAGCGGAAATGCTGTCAGGGGTTCCAGTCGTAGAAACACTCGATGGCGCTCTGGAAGCTGCAAGGAAGCTTGTGAATGTCTTTCCCGAGGTCGTGGTGACCGCAGGTGGTGACGGTGTCGCTTTTGCAGACCGCCAAGGCCATGAAATCCTTATTGAGGCCGTGAAGATCGTTGTTGAGAGCACCCATGGCGCTGGTGACGAGTTCATTGGCGTGTTGGCTGCAGAAATTGCATCTGGGAAAACGATGAACTCTGCTCTTCGAAAAGCGAATATCGCCGCCGCGAAGCTGGTCAGCACCCCTGAAAAAGATCGTGTGTGAGAGACTTGAAATAGGGGGCGCTTTCAGCGCTAACTGACTACGCCGCCTTCCAGAATAATAGTTCTGGCGTCTCATTCTCCTAACATTTGAGAGACCCATCACATAGCATCGGTCGAGTCTGGCAGGACGACATGCACGAACCAAGACAGATCAAGTCCCTATTATCGGTAGCCGCGGTCGACTTCCAGCCCTCCCCGTTTTCCGCCCGCGTGGGTCGAATAGAAGGGGGTAAGCTTCAGCGGTGAAAACCAACGCGTACCTGTTCTTCCGAGACGGCCGGCCTGGCGCGCAGGCGACGGCGACCGCGATGGCCTTTGAGTAAGCGGATCGAGATTTTTCACCTGAACGGCGCGGATGCAGGCATGTGGCGCTCTACGGACATCGTGTTTTCATCCGATTCCAATGCGCCCGGCAGAGGTTCGAAGTCAGACCTGCTTGGCTTCATTCAGGACTTTCGCGAACGCGTCGGCGATTACTTTTTCGTCGTACTCCACAGACACAAGCTGAAAGCCGTCGCGCACGAGCTCGCGCGAGCGTTCAACGGTTCCCGCGAACGCACATGCGATCTTTCCCTTCGCGCGGGAGCGGCGGGCAACATCGAGAGTGGCGTTCCGCACTGCGCTTCCGTTTGGATCCATGATGCCGCTGCACAAGGCGAGCGAGAGGTCAGCAGGACCGACCAGAACGCCGTCGAGGCCGGGAACATTCAGGATTTCATCGAGGACATCGAGAGCCTCGCGTGTCTCGCACATGGCGATCGCCAACGTATTCCCGTTGGCAGACTGAACGAATACTTGGTCATCGGTTGCACTAGACAATTGCATAGCCCGGCCAGGTCCAAAGCTACGTTGTCCAAGTGGAGGATATTTGCCGTGCGATACGAACCGCCTCGCGTCGGCTGCCGAATTGATCATCGGAGCGACGACGCCCGCCGCGCCGCAATCCAGCATTCGTGCCGCCTGCGCGAAATCATTCACGCTCACACGGACGATTATGGGGGTACCAGTCAGCGCGGCTTCCGAAATACACGAGATGCACGACGCCGTATCGTGGAACCCATGCTGTTGATCAAGCAGTACAGCGTCGTATCCCGCGCGCGCGATGTAGCCCACGAGCATCGGGTCACTCAATCCCGACCAGCCCATATAGTTGGCTTTGCCGGACCTCAATCTCTTGAGGAAATTTTGCAATCCGCTTTCGTCCATGGTTTCCTCCGTTTGATCGAGATTACCGCCCAAACGCGAGAACGCGCTGTTGACGTGTAATGCTTCAAACCTCACTTCCATCGCTAGAAACGCACCACCAGATGACAGACCGAGCCGAAGATTGTGCGCCGCGCGCAATCGCTGGCGATGCATCAGAACATGACAGCGCCGTTCGGGCCAATGCACTGACCCACGAACAGCGACGCACTTGGCCCCGTTAGGAACACTATCGCGGCTGCGACCTCCTCCGGTCGACCGATGCGCCCAAGGGGGTTTGCTGTTTCCATCTCTCGCATACGATCGTCCATGGTTTCGAAACCAAGCAACGGCGTGTCGGTCGGACCAGGCGCAACAGCGTTGACGAGGATGCGCGGCGCAAGTTCGCGCGCCCATGAGCGGGTAAGCGCCAGACGTGCAGCCTTCGTAGCGCAATATACCGATGCATTGGCGCGGCCGATATAGGCCAGTTCCGACACGACGTTAAAGATTCTTCCGCCGTCAGGCAGATGGGGAAGGGCCTCTCGCGTCGTGAAGATCGCGCCCCTTACGTTGACCGCAAACATTCTGTCGACCTGCGCGGCGGAGATCGCGCCCAGCGGAGCCTCCTCCATGACGCCCGCATTGTTGACAAGGATATCGAGACCGGCCAATCTGGCGGCGGCGGCTTGCCGCATCGCGGCGGCCACCCTCTCCTCAACGCTTAGATCGCAGGGCAGGATTTCGAAAGCGTCGCCGTGCGTCGTCAAATCAAGGCCGATCCCACTTGCCGCGCCCGTGATGAGCGCTCTTTTACCTGCCAGCGAGTTCACCACGGTACCTCTCCACGATCGACACCCAACGATTGCCCGGTGATGTTCCCGGCCCGATCGGATGGAATGAAGGTTTCGAGCGCTTGAGAGGTCGCTGCTTCTGGTGCGTACCCTTTTTCCACCAGCCACTCGCAATAGCTCGGGAAATCGAAGCCGAGCGACGTCGAGATCACGTTTGCACCGCTCGAAAGCGCCCACTGGAACCCCTCCAGCAATGACCCCAAACCGCGGCTGGGACCCGGGCAGCACTGCTCGCCGTTGCGCAAGACGACGTCATCAGGCGCTACATCTTCGACCGCGATGCCCTGTGGTCCCGAGTAATCTGGAATCTGGAAGAGCATCTGAGATATTCGGATCTCAGGGCCTGTGCCATTGCGCCTTCAAGCCCGCTTCTTGCGATTGGTGCCGATGAAAGCACCATCGCCCTTCTGGACACCCGCGACGGGCAGGCCGTGCAGCAGATCGAAACCACCGCGACGCTTCCGGGCGAGGTCCCGGGATTGGTTTTCCTCGATGACAAGACGCTCGTTGCGGTCGGTCCGAGGGACAGGTCGTGTATCTCCCGGCCTAGTCGAAGCGGGACCTGCAATCAGGCGCTTTTCAGCTTGCCCGGCAACCGGTATCCCGACCCATTCTGCGGATGTGCATCGTTGAGCGGCGGTGACAATGCCAGGGAGACGGCCTCAGCATTCAATGCGGAAACTGGTAGTTATAAGCGACAAGCCGGGCCCTGGCTTTGGCAAGCTCATTCTCCGTAAAGAGCGAACGCCACTTGCTGTTGTCGAGCACCAGTGCCTCCACGGTGAGATCGAGCCTGTTGCGCTCCCAAAGGTTCGTGTATCCCTCGGAAGGTGACGTGGCATTTATGAGATAGCGCGCCGTTGCAAGCCCCCCGCGATCATTCAGCATACCCAGAAAAACGTTGGCATTGTATCTGGCCTCGGTCTTGGCCCGCTGGTAGATCGACATCATTGCCGTGTCGAACTGCCTCTCGAGATTTGTGGTCATCAAAGCTTCCCCATCGCGCCTGCCTGAATAGCCAGCTTCAGATAGCTGCACAACACCAAACCAGCCGGACGCGAACACCTATTTCCATCGCCGGTCCTGTACACGTTGATTGAAATCTCGTAGTTCAGTCGCTTCCGAGCGAATGCCAACGCGATGTGGCCGCGCGACCTTGCGACGTTATAGGACCGTGCTGTTTGCGTCGCTGGTATCCAAATCTTCCTCAGCGCTTAGCCGAATGTGGCGACGGGACGCCGGTTTCGCATCCCTGCAAGGCGATCAATGAATCGTAATCTGGGGAACGTATCTCACCAAATTGTCAAAGTGCCCGCTAGCTCAACTCGGTAGCGCGCATCCTCGTTGGGCTTTTTCCAAATGTCTGGGAGAAGGCGCGGGAGAAGTGGGAGGCGTTTTCAAAGCCGACTTCGAGCGCTACTTCGATCAAGGAGGCTTTAGTCTTGATGAGCAGTTGCTTGGCGCGTTCCATCCGCACCCGTCGGTAGACGAGGGCGGGGGAGCTTTTGGTTTCCCCCATAAACAGGCGCTCGAGCTGTCGTCTGGAGAGCCCGACCGATGCGGCGAGTTCCTCGATCGGCAATCGACCCTCGATATGCTGCTCCATCATGATCAGCACGGCCCTAATCCTTGGATCCTTGCACTCGATGGAGAGCGGCTTGCGGGTCTGGATGGCAAGCGCGGTTCGCGCCTTTTCAATGTGGAGAACCTCGAGCGCATTGCGCTCGGCTTCCTTGCTGATGTGACGACGGACGATCAATGCCGCCATGTCGGCGGCGCTGCTGCCGCCGGCGCAGGAGCCCCTTGTCCGGTCGAGGTTGAAAATCCGATCGGACCGAACCTGGTGGTCGGGGAAGCGCTCGCGAAACGTGTTGTAGTGCAGCCAACTGACGCAGGTCCGGTGCTCCTTCATCAGGCCGATTTCGGCAAGGATGAAGGAGCCGGTGCACACACCGATCAGCTTGACCTTTTTTGTCGATGCCTTCTTCAGGAAGTCGACCGTTTCCTGGTCGACGGATGGACCGTTGTTGAGCAGACCGCCGACCACGACAATGTACTGGAACTGGCTGGGATCAACGAAGTCCGATGTCGGCGCGAGCTTGACGCCGCAACTGGACGTTGTCAGATGCCGCGTGCTGCCGAGCACCTCCCAGTCGGCCAGTACCCGGCCTGACCTGTCGAATTCGTCGCTCGCCAGGCGGAGCGTGTCGACGAAGAGGGCGAAGGCAGAGAGCGTGAACGATTTCGCGAGCACGAAACCGATCTTCAGCCGGTCGACAGGCGCGTTTGGCTCCAACGATTTCATCTCAACTCCACCGCGCTTTGGCCTTTATCTGATCTGGAAACCGTGCGCCAAAGGATCTCGATCGTCTACAAAGATCGTATTGTGGCCGATGATCCGTGCCCAGCCGCCGACACTCGGCTTGATGCCGTGGAACGGACCGACGTCGACCTCTGCCTCAATGCGCCCTTCAAAGACCGTACCAATCAGGCTTTCCTGGCGGAAGGTCTCGCCGGCAGGCAAGCGACCTTTGCCGTGAAGCTGGGCCATGCGTGCCGAGGTGCCGGTACCCCCAGGAGACCGGTCGATGGCCTTGTCGCCGTAGAAGACAGCGCCACGCCCGTCGGCTTTGTCGCTGGTCGGCGTGTCGCACCACAGAGCGTGATGCACGCCCCTGATCCTTGGGTCATCCGGATGTTCCGGATCGCAGATCTTGGCCAATGCGTCGCGCAGTTTGACGCTGAGATCGACGATATCGCTGGCGGACATGCCGCCCAGTCCCGACCACGCGGCCTGCGGCTCCACCACGGCGTAGTAATTCCCACCATAGGCGATATCGACGATCAGGCGCCCGATGCCTGCGACATCGACGGCAATGTCTGCGGCGTGGAGATAGCTCGGCACGTTGAACATCCGCACCGATTCCACGAATTCGCCGGGCTTCTCATACTGGATATCGACACGGCCCGCCGGGGTCTCGATGGAAAGCCTGCCTTCTACCCGCGGCGTGATCAGGCCTTCCTCGATGCCGGCGGTCACGAGACCGATCGTGCCGGCGCCACACATGGGCAGGCATCCGCTGACTTCGATGAAGATGACCGCGAAGTCGCAATCCTCGCGATAGGCCGGATAGATGATCGCGCCGGACATGATGTCATGGCCTCGCGGTTCAAACATCAGAGCCTGTCGCACCCAGTCATGATCGCGGACAAACAGTTCCCGGCGCTCAGTGATCGGAAGATGCGGAAGAAGCGGGCCGCCCGCGGCAACGAGACGGACCGGATTGCCGCAGGTGTGGCTGTCAATGCAGAAGAAGCTGCGCCGCATGATAAGACCTTTCGAATATGTCAGTTTCCGGCCGTAGCCGGTGCTTTGCGCTGAAGGGCACCACGCGACAGCCGGTCGAGGAAGATTGCGACCGCGACGATGGCAAGGCCCGCACGAAGGCCAAGCCCCATTTCCATTCGTGTCAGGCCGCGCGTCACCTCGGCACCAAGACCACCCGCTCCGACGAGACCTGCAAGAACGACGATGGCGAGCGATAGAAGAATGCACTGGTTCAGCCCCACCAGCAGTGTTGGCGTCGCCGCGGGGATTTCGATCTTGAACAGGATGGCGCGGGGCGAGGCGCCTGTGGCCTGCCCGAGTTCCAGCAGGTCCTTCGGAACCTGACTGAAGGCCAGCGTCGTCAATCGCAGCATCGGTGGCACGCCGTAGACGATCGTGGCGATGATGGCAGGCACGCGGCCGAGGCTGAAGATCATCACGGCAGGGATGAGATAAACCCAAGGCGGGACCGTCTGCATGATGTCGAGCACGGGACGGATGGCCGCCTCGAACTTGCGGTAACGGGATGCCAGGATGCCGAGCGGAAACGCAATCAACACCGAGATACACACCGACACCGTCACCAGAGCGAGCGTCTGCATCGATGCCTCCCACAGGCCCGCCAGAAAGCAGAAGGTCAGCGCGATCGCGCTGGTTACCGCGACGCGAACATTAACGACGACGGCAGCGAAAACCACGGCAATGAGGATGACCGCGTAGAAGGGCAGGTAAAGCAGGCTCGATTCAAGGCCGCCCAGAACGGCCTCGATCACTTTCGTCACCATGTCGAAAAAGGGATGGAAATTGGCGTTCAGCCAGTCGATGACCGGGGCGAGGTAAGCGCCGGGGGAGAAACGAACAAGGTCCAGGTCCATCACTTGCCTCCATTGGCGCGGCGCGCCGCACTCTGGGTCAGTCGGTCGATCACCATGGTGAGGATGACGATGGCGATGGCGGCGTTGATCGAGGTGGCGATATCGAGCGTTCTCACCGCGCTGTAGATGGTTTCGCCAAGCCCGCCGGAACCGACGATGCCTGCGATCACCACCATCCCAAACGCCATCATCAGGCTCTGGTTGATCCCTGCCATGACGCTCGGGATTGCGAAGGGCAGCCTGATCTTGACGAACATCTGCCACGGCGTCAGGCCACTTGCCTGCCCGAGCTCGATGAACTCGCGCGGGGTTCGGCGGATGCCGAGCGATGTCAGGCGGATTGCCGGAGGCATGGCAACGATGACGGTCGCCAGAAGAGCCGTGGCCGGTCCGTATCCCATCAAAGCGATCGCCGGCAGAAGGTAGATGTAGGGCGGAAGGGTCTGGATGAGATCGAGGATCGGTTCGACGAACCTGTCGAAAGATTTGACGAAGCCGGCCACGACGCCAAGAGGGATACCGATGAGCAGCGCCATGAACGTGGCCGTGATCACCAAGGCCAGCGTGCTCATGGTCTCGGCCCACAGTCCCATCACCGCGCATCCGAGCAGGGCGACGCCTACCAAAAGCCCGGCCGGCACGTTGATCAGCCGCCATCCCAGCGCCGCCGCGACAAGGGCGATCACATAGAATGGTGGAAGCTGCACGAGCCAGAGGACGCCGTCATAGGTGCCCTCCAGAACGGCGCGGATGCTGTCGAATAGCCACGAGGCATTGTCGCTGATCCAGTTCAGCGCATCGTCGATCTTCTCGTCGAAGCTGTCAGTGATGAGGGACGTGTCCATGACCATCTCCGATCTATGCCGCAGCGGGCACGGTGGCGGGACTGCCGGCGACACCACAGAGCAGGCCACGTATCGTAACGATGCCGACCACCTTGCCACCCTCGACAACAGCGACGGCATCGCGGCTCGATTGCATGGTCAGTTCGATCAGGGCGCCGATATCCGCTTCGGGCGTGGTGCGGAGCAGCGAGCCAACATCGACATTCGGGTGGCTGCGCGTGTATTCGGCAACCGGCATCATGACGGAGTGCGCCTTGACCAGATGAATCCTGGAAATCCCGGCAACGAACTCGGCGACGTAGTCGTCCGCAGGCTTGGTCACGATCTCCTCGGCATTACCGACCTGGACGATGACCCCGTCCTTCATGATGGCGATGCGGTCACCGATCCGGATGGCTTCCTCAAGATCGTGGGTGATGAACACGGCCGACTTTCCAAGCGACTTGGTCAGTTGCCGGAATTCGTCCTGAAGCTGGCGGCGGATCAGCGGATCGAGCGCGCTGAATGGTTCGTCCATCAGGATGATCTCGGGATCGGCGGCGATGGCGCGGGCAAGGCCGACGCGCTGCTGCATGCCGCCGGACAATTCGGAAGGGTATCGTGTCGTCCAGTCGGACAGGCCAACCTTGTCCAGCGCCGCGCGGGCTGTCTTGTATCGTTCTTCCTTGCCGACGCCGCGAACCTCAAGTCCGAAGGCGGCATTCTCCAGAACGGTGCGGTGCGGAAGCAGGGCGACGCTCTGGAAAACCATCCCGATGTTGCGGGCACGAATGTCGCGGAGTTCGGCGGCATTCAGGGCGGAGATGTCCTTGCCCTTGACGAGGATCTTGCCAAGGCTCGGTTCGATCAGTCTGTTGAGCAGCCGGATGAGCGTGGACTTGCCGCTGCCCGACAGTCCCATGATACAGAAGATCTCGCCGCGCCTAACCTGAAGGTTGGCGTCCGAGACGCCGACGACGCAGTCGTAGTCCGTCAGGATCTGTTTCTTGGACAAGCCGTCTGTCTTTACCGCCTCGACGGCCGCCTTGGCCTTGGCTCCGAATATCTTCCAGACCGACTGGCAGTCGATCAGGATATCGCCGGCATCATTCATTGACATGGTCATAGCGTTCCCCGCGAGCCGGTTTGATACCGGCATTCTCATTCGTGGAATGTGGAGCCGGGCCGCCAAACATGTGGAGGCCCGGCATTCGGCTTTATTCGGTGGCGATGTTTTCCCAGCGCTTCAGGAGGTCGGCATGGCTGTCGGTCCAGTCCTTGATCGCCTCGTCCATCGTCTTGCCGTCGTTGACGGCGCTGTTGATCGCGGTGATGTCGGCAAGCGGAACATAAACGCTGGCAATCACTTCACGGGCGTGCGGGTTCTCCGCGGAAAAGCCCTTTTGCCCGATCCAGTAGTAGCTCTGCGGTGGAGGGAAGACGCCTTTGGGGTCCTGAAGGAACTTGACGTCGTATTTCTGCATCATCCAGGACGGCTCCCAGATCGTCACGGCAATCCATTCCTTGCGATCGGTGGCGGACTTCAGCGCGGCGGTCATCGCGGCCGTACTGCCTTCGACGAGCTGCAGCTTGAGATCATAAGCCTTCACGGAATTGGCCGTGTCCCTCATCAGGCCCGAGCCCGGCTCGATACCGACGATCTTGCCGCCGAGCTTGTCGGCGTTGTCGTTCAACTGGTCCATGGAATCGATGGTGACGTATTTCGGAACCGCGACGCCCTGGAACAGGCCGTGCGAGACCGGCGAAATCTTTTCGAGGCGCTTCTTATTCTTGTCCCAGTAATCCTGCGCGACATAGTCCGTCTGCGAGGCCAGGATCTGGACGTCGCCCTTGCTCAGAGCAGCATAGGCGATGCCCCATTCGGAGAACGGCACGACCTTCACGGTGTAGCCGGAATCTTCAAGCACCTTCTTGGTGATGCCGGTAATCGGCGTCAGGTCTTCCCAGGACATCGTGCCGATGGTGATGGTCTTTTCTTCAGCATGCGCCGACATGACGGTCATTCCGACCATTGCCGCTGCGCAGAATGCCTTCCACAGAGTCTTCATTTGTCGCTCCTAACTTTGCGTTCCCATTATCGTTGAAGCCTCGCGCTGGGCTCAGTCTTCACATTGCGCGGCGAGGGATCATCCCTCGCGGCCTGCACGCAATTCCTGCAAACGGATCACGGAATTGATGCCGAGCCAGGCGAACGGCTCCGGCGGCAGCCGGGAGGGCTGCGCGTGATCCATGTATTCTTCTAGTTCTCGGGAGGTCGTACCGGTGGCGAGGTCGGCAGCCATCATGCCCGCAAGGGTGCTTTTGACCGTACCGAGGCCATTTTCGCAGCAGGCCGAATAGAGCCCCTCGTCGATCTCGCCAAAGGCCGGGACATGGTTGCGGCTCAGGCAAAGGCGGCCGGCCCAGCTGTATTCGAACGGCACTTCGGCAAGGCCCGGAAACCGGGCGTCGAAGGAGCGGCGATGCTCGCTCGCCATCTTCGCCATACGCCGTTCGCTGACGCTTACCGTTGTGTCGTAGGTATATTTCGTCCGGATCACGATCCGCGACTGCCCGCCAGTGGTAAGCTTGCGCACAGTGGCGCCCATCGCGTCGGCGGGAAGAAGAGCCCACTTGTCGCGACCTGATTTTTCCTTGCCCACGCCATCGGCATCGAAGGGTGCGGTCATCGAGGCGTAGGCGAAGATGTGCATCAGCCTGCCGCCGAAGTGACCGAAATCCTCGATATGGCCGTTGACGGCGACGATGACCCTGGGGGCCGTGACCGTTCCGCGCAACGAAATGGCAGTCCAGGTTCCGCCCTCGCGCTTCAACCCGGTCACGGGCGAGCGCTCGTACACATCGACGCTTTCCGACAGCCCGGCGGCGAAGCTGCGGATATAGTCGGCCGGCTGGATGAGGACCGCGCCGGGCGTGTAGAGCCCGCTCAGATAATAGTCCGACCCGGTGATGTCGCGCATTTCACGGGCGTCGAGAAACACATGCTTCTCGCCCGCACCCTTCAGCGATTGCCCGAACGCCATGTTCAGCTTCATGCCGCGCGCGGTTGCGGCAGCATTGATCTTGCCCGAGGGATCGAAGGTCTCGCGGGGCATTTCGTATTCATCGGCCGCTTGCGCTGCAAAGGCGATCGCGGAGCGGTTCTGCGCCATCTCCATCTGTGTGGCATCGACGCTGCCGCTTGAATATTCACTGGACGAGAGGTTGTGCGGGACGTCGATCATGAAGCCCGAGTTTCGTCCCGAAGTGCCTTTCCCCAATTCACTAGCCTCAAGGATGACGACCTTGTCCTGTGGACGACGCTCTTTCAGGCGGCGGGCCGCGGACAATCCCGCGAAGCCCGCGCCGATCACCAACCAGTCCGCGGTCACGTTGCCTTCCAGGCTCCGGACTGGAAACGGTCGCTTGCTGATCGCCTCCCAGCCCGAGACGCCGTTTTCAAAAGGCAAGCGCTTGACGGACTTGGTGATCATCGGATCGTCTCGTCCACGGAGCGCTCGGAGATATCGATCCAGATCGTCTTCAGTTCACAGTAGTTGTCGTGGGCGAAGATCGACTTGTCGCGGCCGCCAAAACCCGATTCCTTGTAGCCGCCGAAGGGCGTCGAGGCGTCACCTTCGCCGAAGCAGTTGACGGTGACCAGGCCTGCCCGGATTTCGCGCGACAGCTTGATCGCCTTGCGCAGACTGCCGGTATAAACCGAAGCGGTGAGGCCATAATTGGTGTCGTTGGCCAGCTTCACGGCTTCCGCCAACGTTTCGAACGTGGTTACCGACAGGATCGGCCCGAAGATCTCCTCCTGGAAAAGGCGGCTCGCAGGGGTGACGCCATCGACGACGGTAGGTTCGATGAAGATGCCCTTCAGGGTCTCGCCGCCATGGGTGAGCGATAGCTTCTCCTTCTTCACGTCGTCGAGGAAGGATTTGACCTTGTCGAAGTGCGACTTGCTGACCAGAGCGCCGATGCGATTTTCTGGATCCAGCGGATCGCCGGTTTTCCATTCGCGCAGATAGGCGCCGATACGTTCGAGCAACTCATCCTTGATCTTGCTGTCGACGATCAGGCGAGACGTCGCCGAGCAATTCTCGCCCATGTTCCAGAAAGCACCGTTGACGACCTGCTCGGCAACGAGGTCGAGGTCTTCGGCATCATCGAGGACGACGGCCGGGTTCTTGCCGCCGCATTCGAGCACGACCTTCTTGAGGTTTGAATCCGCCGAGTAACGCAGGAAGCGACGTCCGGTCGGCGTCGATCCGGTAAAGGCGACCATATCGATATCCATGTGCAGGCCGATCGGCTCACCGACGTCCTTGCCGCTGCCGGTGACGACATTGAAGACGCCCGCGGGGATGCCGGCCTCGAGAGCCAGTTCTGCAACACGAAGGGTGGTAAGTGTGGTTTCCTGCGCAGGCTTGACGATGACGGAGCATCCCGATGCAAGCGCAGGTCCGATCTTCCAGGCGAGCATCAAGAGCGGGAAGTTCCAGGGCAGCACGCAGCCGACGACGCCGATCGGTTCGCGCACCACCATGGCAAGGGCATTCGGCCCGACCGGGTTGGTGTTGTCGTAAAGCTTGTCGATGAGTTCGGCATGGAAGCGGATCGTGTGGATCGTGTCCGCCACATCGACTGTCTGGCATTCGCGCACCGGCTTGCCACTGTCGATGCTTTCCATAACGGCGAGCTCGTGGCGGTTTTCCTCCAGGAGCTTGGCGAGTTTGAGGAGGGCCGCCTTCCGGTCGCCGGGAGGCAACAAACGCCAGCGACCGTCGTCGAACGCCGTTTTCGCATTTGCAACCGCATCATCGACATCAACAGCGTCACAGGCCGCGATCTCGGCTAGCGTCTCGCCGGTCGCAGGGTTCGTCGTCGTGAATGTCTTGCCGGATTTCGCCGGGCGGAAGGCGCCATCGATAAAGGCGTTGGTCGGCAAATGAAGGTTGGCGGCGATTGCCTTGTATTCGGCCGCGTTCAAGGGTTCATGCATTGTTGGCTCCCGACGTGATTTGGGCAACCGTGCGCTTTAAAGTCGCGACAACGGTTTCAAGGGTTCTTTTTTCTTCGGAATTGAGCGGGCGCAGTGGCGCGCGCACGGACCCTGTCTTCAGGCCGATGATCTCGCATCCATGCTTGATCGACTGGACGAATTTTCCACATTCGAGGAAGTCCATCAGCGGCAGCATCGCCGTCATGATCGCGCGGCCCTTGTCGAAATTCTTTTCAAGGACGCAGGCTTCGTAGAGGGCGACATGTTCGCGCGGCAGGAAGTTGGAGCCGGCGCAGACCCAGCTTTTGGCACCCCAGGCAAAGAATTCCAGGGCCTGGTCGTCCCAGCCACAGGAAAGGCGGATATGCGGAAACTTGCGCGCCAGGAGATGGACGTTGGCCATTTCGCCGGAGCTTTCCTTGATTGCCACGACGTTTTTGGACCGGCCCACGCGGGAGAAATAGTCCTCGCGCATGGTGATGCCCATGCGGGCCGGATAATTGTAGAGCATGATCGGCAGGTTGGCGGCGCGGTCGATCGTCAAGGCATGGATCGCATTCTCCTTTTCCGTCGGCAGCGCATAGGGCGGCGACGAGACCAGGATCGCGTCAGCGCCGATTTCCTTCGCAGCCTTGGCATATTCAACGGAGTCTTCGGTCCGCGTTGCACCGGTGCCGATGACAAGGGCGAGGCGTGTCCCGATGACATCCTTGGCGTAAGCGGCAAGCTCGAAGCGTTCCTGGGCGCTCTGAGCGTAATATTCGCCCGTCGATCCGCCGACGATGATGCCATGAACCTTGGCTTCGATCAGCGATTCCAGCACTGCCGCAAACCCCTTACGGTCGATCTGCCTGTCAGGCCCGAGCGGCGTGATCGCCGGGGTGTAGATGCCTTCGAATTTCATGATGACTTCTCCGTGGATTGCGTCGGCGTTACGACCAGTGCGTCCGCCTTGAGTGCTTGGGGTGCGATGAACATTTCCATGTTCTCGCGCGACAGTTCCCAGTGTTCGAACACGAGGTCGACGACAGCGTCTTCGTCACGGGCGGCGATCGCCGCGATGAACCCGTCATGATGACCGACTGATTTTCGAAGCCGCTCTTGCATGTCCGCGTTGCGGGGGCGGAAGAATGTGTGGCCGATGCGCGCATGATCGATCAGCAGCCTGCCGAGGCTCGGTTGCAGGTACTCGTTGCCCGACATCTCGCCGATGATCTCGTGAAACCGGTTGTTGGCGAGGGTCATCGAAAGCGCATCGTGCGAGATGCTCGCGGCCCGAAACTGTTCCTGGGTTGTCTGCAACTCGGACAGCTGCTTCACCTTGAAATTCCGAACCGCGAGGCGTCCGATCGCCGCGTAGATCATCGGGGCGACCAGGAAGAAGTGGCGCAGCGTCGAGTGGT
Source organism: Rhizobium sp. NLR16a (assembly GCF_017948245.1). Taxonomy (NCBI): domain Bacteria; kingdom Pseudomonadati; phylum Pseudomonadota; class Alphaproteobacteria; order Hyphomicrobiales; family Rhizobiaceae; genus Rhizobium; species Rhizobium sp. NLR16a. The sequence continues at coordinate 350,274 of NZ_CP072869.1, forward strand.
TCATCGGGATGACCCGAGCGCCGCGGTTGGTGCGGATATCCACGTAGCCTTCGCCTTCCAGGCGACGGAAGACCTCCCGCACCGGGGTCCGTGACAGGCCGTATTTTTCACTCAGCGACACTTCATCCAGGTCTTCGTCCGGATCGAGTTCCATCGTCAGGATCCGGCGCTTGAGATCGTCGTAGAGTTCGCTCTTGCCGCCCTTCATCTCAAATCCCCGATGTGTGACCTGGCCCGCGCATCGCGCTGTCGGCTTATGAGGACAAGCTTGCATGAGATTTTAGATGAGTCAACAAAATTGTATTTTGAAAGTACACAATAGTTACACCGAAAATATACAGTTGTGCAAAGTGATAAAATTAAGAGCACTGTCACGCGAGCCCCGACTGAATATCGAGATTGCCAACGGCGACGGTCGGCCTTAAGCCAATCGCAGATCGGACACTTCTGCCTGGGGAATGAATTGAATGAAGAGCGGCAAGAGCACTCTCTACGATGATCTCAAGCGTCAGATCCTCACGATGGAACTCGACCCCGACGAGGATGTGGATGAGGTCAGCCTCAGCGAGAAGTATGGCCTGTCTCGCACGCCCGTACGGGACACGCTTCGGCGCCTCGCAGGAGAAGGCTACATTGACATGCGGGAAAACAGAAGCGCGCGCGTTATCCCGCTGAATCATTCAACTCTGCGCCATTTTTTTCTTATAGCGCCAATGATTTATGCAGCAATCGGCCGGCTGGCGGTGCAAAACTTCAAGCCTAGGCAGTTGTCGGAACTACGCGATACGCAGGAGAAATTTCGAACCGCCAGCGAGAATCTCGATACGCTTGAAATGGTCTTGGAGAACAACAGGTTTCACGAGATCATGGGTGAGATGTCGGGCAACGTTTATCTGCAGCCCAGCCTCGGGCGGCTGCTTATCGATCACGCCCGAATCGGCCACACCTTTTTCCATCCGCGCAATGATGACATGCGGCAGCGCCTTCAACTGGCTGTCGAGCACCATGACGGCTTCATCGACGCGATCAAAGCCCATGACGAACACGCCGTCGTCGACCTGGTCTTCAAGCACTGGGAACTGTCGCGCGAAAACATGGAACTCTATGTCGTGCCCAACGACATGAAGGCTGATCTTCCGGTCGAGCCCGGCTCGTCGCAGGAGAAGGATGCGCAACAGGTCTGACGCTTGGCCTTTGGACGGGGCGGCTCAGGACGTTTTCTGCAGAGCCTGCGTTAGCCATCCGGCTGCAAAATCGGCGATCGCGGAGCGCTTGGCATCGACCGGTAACAGAACGTTGTAACGGCCCTCCGCCTCGAACTCCGTGTCCCCGACCTTGACGAGGCTGCCGTCAGCCAGAAATGTCTTGATATGCACATCCCATCCGAGCGCAACGCCCTGGCCGGCCCGTGTCGCATAGATAGTCTCGGTGTAATGGCTGAGGCGGAGGATCGAGCGCAGATTGTCCGGCTTGCGGCCGCGCCGGGCAAACCAGTCTTCCTATCGATACCAGCTTCTGTTTGGAACATCGGTCTCGATCAGTTCATAGCCGCCATGGGGGAAATCCTCGACGCGACGGGACGTGGCATAATGCGGCGAGCAGACAGGATAGATCCGGTCCCCGCATGATCCCAGCACGATCCCGTCATTGAAAGGCGGCACGCCATATCGGATCGCGATATCGACGCCGCCGTTTGTCAGGTCCAGCTTGCTGTCCTGTGAGACCACGCGAATCTGATGTCCGGATTGAGCTGGCGAAACTCGGCGATCTTCGGAAGCAGCCAGAACGACGAGAATGCGATCGTTGCGCCGATGGTCACGACGTCGGTGACGCTGGCGCGCACCGCATCGACGCTGTCGGCAATATTGGACAGACTGTCTGCTAGCGTCGCGCCGAGAATGAGGCAGGCAGGAGTCGGTTCGATCGTCCGGTGGCCGCGATGAAAGAGCGGCCGGCCGAAATCATCCTCCAGAAGGGCAATCATGCGACTGACCGCAGCCTGCGTCACCCCCAATTCACTGGCTGCCGCGGTAAAGCTGCGATGCCGGATGGCGGCCTCCAGCGCCACGAGCGCGATGGCGCGTGAGCTTGCCGACACGGCGCTGCCGGTCGACGTCATCTTCTTGCATGCCAGCCGGACGCCGGGCGACCTGGTGTTCCGTAACGAACTGGCGAGCCTTGCGACCAAGCTGAAAGGCTTTCTCCTGTATTTCCTGCCGGAGACGCTCACCGGCGAAACCTCGTGGTCTGGCCTTCACGGCCGGATTTCGCGCGACCTGTTCAAGCTCATTGTTCCCGACCTCACGGAGCGGGTGATCCTGTGCTGTGGCCTGGCTCCGTTCATGGCTGCGGCACGGACGATTTCGGCAGACCTCGGCGTGCCACCCGAAAATTACATCGAAGAGAGTTTTGACGCCGCCGTGATCGACGACGCTCCGCTTCCGATGACGGACGAGGCAGTGCTCGCGCCCTTCAAGGTCGAGTTTGCCAAGCAGGGTCGTACGATTGACGTCACATCCGATCAGACCGTGCTGTCCTGCGCAAAGAAGGCCGGCGTGAAAATCCCGTCGTCCTGCTCGAACGGCCTCTGCGGCACCTGCAAATCGAAACTCGTCAGCGGCACCGTCGACATGAACCACAACGGCGGTATCCGCCAACGCGAAATCAACGCCGGATTTTTCTTGCCTTGCTGTTCGAAACCACTCAGCGATCTGGTTATTGAGCGATAAGGCTTAAGCTAGATATTAGCTGGCCACGCGAAAATTAAGCATTTTGTGTGGCTGTCGCGGCTGTATTTTAGTAGCTAAATGACGTTCTGGAGTTCGTGTCCCTTCAAGGCGCTTGCGCGGCATGAGGCAAGCCAGAACAGCAGTTTGCTTGTTTGCTGCGCAGTACATATCGACATTTTTGCGGATATGCGGCATAGAGGCTATATTTGCTGCACAGGGAATATCGTGGAAGATTTCATCGCTATCGATATGTTGGGTAAATTGACGGCCAGCCTCACGGAGGCAGGCGGGGAAATCACGTCCGAGCCGAGGTTTGAGCCGCAGATGGGAAACTCTCACGCAGATTTCCTTATAGATGCACGATTTTCTGATGCGCCTATCAAACTTGTTGTCGAGGTCAAAAAATCAGCTTTCCCAAGAGATGTCAGGGAAGCAATCTGGCAGCTGAAGAAATTCATTGCCGCTATGCCGCCAGGCAATTTTAGAGTTCTCCCCCTATTGATGGCCGATACCATTTCCCGGGGTGCGCGTGCACTCCTGCGAGAGGAAAAGATCGGTTATTTCGATCGTAGCGGGAGCCTCTATCTTTCGGCCGACAATCTCTTTGTTCTCGTCGAAAAGCCAGCCTCGAAGCAGCAGGCTCGATCGCTTAACAATCTGTTCGTTGGAAGTCGCGCACAGGCCCTCCATGCCGTCTGGACATTTAAGGACCAGTGGTTCGGTGTGCATGAACTGGCCGAGCGGGCATCCGTATCTCCAACAACTGCATCTCAGGTTCTTATCGAACTAGAGCGCCGCGAATGGGTGAGCTCCAAGGGTGCCGGTCCATCGAAGGAAAGAATACTCTCCAATCCCCGCGCGCTGCTTGACGAGTGGTCTTCCCACGTCGCTTCGATCAAGCCGAAGCCGCTTCGCTCGTACTACATGCGGATGACCAAAATCGATGAGGCGATCCATGAGATTGACCGCACCTGCGATGAGATGGGAGTTCGCTACGAAATTTCCGGGCTCATGGCCGGCCAGATCCATGCACCGCACCTCTCGAAGATATCCCAGCTCCATTGCCGCATCGATAATGGCGGCGAAAGCCTTCTCCGAAACCTGGGAGCAAAGGCTGTCAAAGACGGCTGGAATCTGGGAGTTATAGACTCTAATCCACGCCACGACTTTATGTTTCGCCAACGGGTCGGTCATGTCTGGGTCACGGATCCACTTCAAACCTATCTCGACCTCCTGCAGCTCGGCAGCGGTCGCTCAAAGGAGCTGGCCGAACATCTTCGGCTGACAAAGCTCGCGGTACCCGAATGACAAAGCCTCAGATACTGACTGAATACAGTGCCGATGTTACCCGCGACTGCGAGCGCGTCCTGGTTACGCTCTTCAGCGGTCTCGGCCCTTGGCGGGACTCCGTCTTTCTGGTCGGTGGGCTGGCACCGCGCTACATCGTCACCAAGCGGCCGCCTGACGTCCCGCCTCATGCGGGAACCGGCGATATAGATGTCGTTGTCGATCTGTCGATCCTTGCCGACACAGAGGCATACCGGACGCTCGAGCAGAACCTCAAAAAAATGGGCTTCGAGCGAGCGCAAAATGACAAGGGCAATAAGGTCAACTGGCGTTGGCAGACTATGACCGAGCACGGTATTCTCGTCATTCTGGAGTTCTTGGCAGACGATCCGAAGCTGCTGGGTGGCGCATTACAGGAACTGCCGACGGAGGGAAATGTTTCTGCCGTGAATATCCCTCACGCGTCGCTCGTGTTCGGACACCACGACCGGATGGAAGTCACCGCCGATCTGTTGGGTGAAAAGGGCCGCTCGACAGAATCCATCCCCTATGCCGATATCGTGGCATTCACATGCCTGAAGGCGTTTGCCTTTGATCACCGGCGTGAGCGCAAAGATGCGCACGATCTCGTCTACTGCCTCGAACACGGAGAAGGCGGGCTCGCCGGTGCAATCGCCAAATTCCAAGAGGCTCTGAAAGGCAACGATCGGGAGGTCATCGAACGTGCCCTGACGCTATTGCTCACCCGATTTTGTGATCCTGAGCCAGACGAAGGCTACCTGCGCGAAGGCAACGTCGCCGTGGCGCAGTTCGAAATTGAAGGTGCTGCAGACGACACGGAAATCAGAGAAGCCCGGATTTTGCGCCAGCGTGCCGTCAATGACATCATGCTCGAATTATTGAGCACGCTTGGTATTGGGTTCAAGTGATGCTCGGAGCGTGGGATCTTGTTATCTGAGCCTGGTTGAAGGGGGTGCACTGTGACTCCGCCGAGCGCCGTAGTCGGGATTTGTTCAAAAGTCCCCTGTCGTTGTGACGCACGTCGAGCAATCCGATTTCGGTTGGCTTATCGTTGGCGCCGACGGCTAGTTCGAGTGCAGGCTTCCGATCGGAGGAAAGTTCGCAAAAATTTGTCAAGCCGATGAATCCACTTGCAGCGTTGCAAAGCCCTAACAGGCTGCTGAAAATCGCTTTGCGCTACCGCGTCGCATTGCTGTTGGTTTAATTTTTAGCCGGATTGCCGGCGGATTTGCGCTGATGGCAGGGAATTTCCTGGTCATTGTGGGCTTGTGGCTCCCTCAAGACACACTTTGCCCGTCGACCCAATCAATTTCGGAAGACGAATGATGTTGTAGGCGACAAGGGCGAAAGTGAAGACCGCCTCGACCTTATCCAGTCCGCGCACCTTGAGCTGTGAGAGACCGCCGGTCGTCTTGACCCAGCCGAAGACTTCCTCGATCCGCTTGCGGCAACGCAGGCTCATCGCATAGCCGGTGCTTTGTGCGACGTCTGGCGGCACCGCCGTCTTGCGCACCTTGCCCGTCTTGCTCACCGTCCCGTTGATCGCTACATGCGGCTCGATCTTGCGCGCCTTCAACTCTTCGATGAAGGCTTCCACGTCGTAGGCCTTGTCGGCGCCAAGCGTCGCCCCTTCGCCAAGCCCCTCGCTCAACATACTGGCCGCCTCCCGCTCGCCCGTGCCGGTCGCATGCGTCACCGCACCGTCGACCACAAGCCCATTGCGGTTCTCCATCAGCGCATGTCCCAGATAGGCCAGCCGGCTCTCCTGGCCCTTGCTCTTGCGGTAAAGCCGGGCATCCGGGTCGGTGGTCGAGGCGTGCGTCTCGTTCGAGCGCTTCTCCTTGCGGAAATCACGCTCGCCGTTGCGTCCGTCCGTTGGCGGCTCGTCCGAGCCGTCCTTGGACCGGAAGCTCTTGATCGAGGCAAACGCCTTCAGCATCGTGCCGTCGACCGAAAAATGCTCGGCACTTAAAAGCGCCTTGACCGCAGGCTGCAAAAGCAGCGCCGACAGGAAGCTCTGGGCGACCTCCGTCGTCAACAGCCGATCCCGGTTCTTCGAAAATGACGAGGCATCCCAGACCGCATCGTCGATGCCAAGCCCGACGAACCAGCGGAACAGCAGATCGAATTCCAGCCGCTCCATCAATTGACGCTCGGAGCGGATCGAATACAGCATCTGCAGCAGCACCGCCCGCAGCATCCGTTCCGGCGCAATCGACGGTCGACCGGTCTTGGCATAGAGCCCCGCAAACGATCCATCCAACGCAGCAAGCGAGGTGTTCACCAGATCGCGCATCGCCCGAAGCGGATGCCGAACCGGAACCCGCCCCTCAAGATCCACATACGAAAACAGCGAACCCGTCCGATCATCCCCGCCGCGCATCAAATTCCCTCGAAAGCCACCCGCTCAAGGGAATCATGTGTTCAGACCAAAAGCCAGCGAGTTTTTCAGCAGCCTGCTAGATGCGCGGGCCGAGCGCTTCCTAGTACACCAGTACATGCTGATCGAGGGGATTGACGATCCGAACTGTACAATCCTGGCGCTGTATGAGCCCTTTTCGAATACCCGCATGCTTGTGCAGCAGGTTGGCAGGCTCATCCGGCACCCCGGACCGATCGGTGAACATGTCCCGCGCGCCTATGTCTTGTCACCTCTCGGCTCGGAAGTGGGGGACGACTGGTGCAGTTTCCTGAAATACGACACGGCGTGCCGTGACAACGGTGGAAAGCCATTCATCCGCAATGACGGCAAGGTCCTCGAGGACCTCGTTAAAGCGCTGCCCGAACTAGACTACGTCGCCGGAAAATTCAGATTACGGATAGACCTGGACAGTGCCGATATCCACAACGATCTGCGCTTTCCCAGCGCCGCGGTCGCGTTTTCTGTACCACCCGACCTAAATATGGACGAGCTTCAAAGGCACATAACGGCCGAGCTTGCTGCGGAGGATCGCCACCAGGCCATCGTCGGCACGACACCAGACGGGCACTGTCGCTACCACTTGACCCTGCGCCTCACACCTTCGCCGTTCCTTTCCGGTTATCTATTCCATGCGCCCAGCCTCGAGGCAACGATTTATGCCAAGTGCGCAGGGCGCCTGTTTTTCTATGATAGCGCTGGCCTGTGGATCAATGAAGTCGATGGCATTGGTCCCAGGATCAATTCGAAGTCGCTTCGTCCCCTTCTTCCGGAAGGAAGCGAAAATTCCATCTCGTTTCTCAACGTGAAGAACACAGATCTCGGTCCTCTCTCGTTGCGATCACGAAGTCTTTCGGCTCGTTCGCTCGAGCGGTCCGGCGTGTTCATGGGGGAGCATCTGAACGTGGTCACTCGGGCAACGGGCTCCATTACTTCCGGTCCAGACGCTGCGCGGAAACGACGGGCAGTTGGCTTTTCCCACTCGCGCGTTCGTGACGGCAAGGGCACCGACCTGACCGCCGAGGAGTTTGCCGATTGGTGCGCCGAGGTGAACAAGGAGCTCGATGTCGCAGCCGAGGCGGCAACGATTTTCTCGCGGTTTGCGGCTCCTGCCGATGTTCCCGCGGATACTTCCCCAATTAACATTCTCATCGATATGCTGGAAGTTGGAGGGTTGTTCACCTCTTCCGGCCGCAGGAATTCCGAAATCCAAACGGAAGACCTTTGTGTCGATGTCCAGCAGGACAATGACCCTAAGGCACCCGGCCGGTTTCGGTTTACTTTACGAGTTGACGAAACCGATCATTTGGTGTGGATCGACTGGGTGCCGAAGAAGCGTAAATACTGGCTCACTTCGCCTGGGCTAAGCAAGATCAAGTCCAAGGAAAATGAGAGGATTTCGCTGACCCGTCGGTTGAATCAACTTCAGCCGTTCCGCATCATTACAGCTGATTTGAAACACACATATGTAAACGGCGATTTCTACGCTCTTGATCTGGATCTCGCGAACGCCCGCGGCGCGGGCGGGCTTGTGCTGGATTTGCTAACCCCAATTGTAGGTCTGGATGCCATTGATTCTGAGAAGGGTGAGATCCGCAACGGCCATTTCAATGACTGGGAAGAGGGGTCTCTGTTCAGCTTTATCGACAAGGCACTCAATCCGGACAGAGGTCCTGCTATACTTGGAACGCCGTTCCCAAATCTGGTCTGTGATGACCTGCAGGATGAGGTTGGCGATTTTATCGGCGTTGACGAACAGCCATCGAGTCCTCGAGTGGCCCTGATCGTGGCAAAATGGAAAAAAGGCAATCCCGGTGTGTCTGCGTCAGCCTTTTACGACGTTTGTGCGCAAGGTGTGAAGAACCTTGCCTATATGAAAAGTGACGGTAACCCGCTCCCGGGGGCTCAGAGCAGGTTTGACAGCGACTGGCGACTTAGTTCGAATGGTCTGACACAGACCATCAATCGACGCCGGCACGGCCGCTCTTCCAAGGCCTTCCGCGCAGCATTTCAGCGAATGCGAACTGCCCCATCCACGGAGCGTTCCATCTGGTTAGTATGCTCGGGCGGTATGCTCTCGTTGGAAAAGCTTAAAACGGAGTTCGCAAAACCGCATCCGGAGCCGCACGTGCTTCAGTTTTACCACTTAGTTGTGTCGACGTATTCGGCTTGCCAGTCAGTTGGGGTGCAGCTTAGGATATTTTGCGCCGAATGACGATGCAGGTGTTCCCGCGCCAGTCTCGCTTAATGCGACCTAGGCAGGGTTCTCGAAGAGTTGAGGCGGCCGAGAGCAACGATGAGCAAACGCGCCAAGAAGGTGCTTCGAACCGGACCGGTCGGACATGTAAATTCTCGTCCCTTACCTCCGACGTCCAACTATCTGCAGACTTCATATTGCGCGGTCTGAGGCAATGTGTTCATTAGATAGTAAAGCCCAAGGCCTTGAACGCCATGACATCACCTGACCTGACTCTCGATGAGAATGATCCCGGTGACGACGTAGCCGCGCGGTTCGAGTATCAATACTCGTACGCGGCAATAAACGCCATTCGCCTTGTTACCGGCAAGGCGGACTTTGACGAGGTCATTTGCGAAAGCCACGAAGACTTCCTTCTGAAAAGGAGCGACGGCAAGTTCATCGGCACGCAGATCAAGACGCGAAACATCACGCGCCCTCCGTTCAAGGCGAGAGAAGCGCAAGTCATCCGGGCCCTCGCGAAATTCTGCGTACTCGACAAGAAGTTTCCCGATAGCTTCCATGGTTTCGATTGTAACCGCCCGATTGCTACCGCCGAGATTTTGCTTTGATGCGAGCGACGAGCAGCTCGTCGTCAACAAAGCTGTCGAGGAAGTCGTCCCATTCTTGGGGTGAGCGGCGGGCGTCTTTGAGCATCTGCTCCAATTCGTCCATGCCGTCGTCTGTCAGTGCGGTCACGGATTCGTCGTCTCCGGTGTACACGGAGATGATGCTGCCGTAGCTCAGATTATCATCGTTGGAGACGATTGCCTGAAGAAGCTCCGGGTCCTCTTCGAGAATTTCGGCAACAAATTTGATCGTACGGACGTAGGTGACTGCCGCCATCAGGCTGCCTTTGCGTCGACTGTGGTGATCGCCGACCAGTTCCACGGAAGCAGTTCGTCTAACCGATTGATCTTGTGATCGTGGATGCGATCGAGCACGTCAGCCAGATAGGCCTGCGGATCAAGTCCATTCATCTTTGCCGTCTCGATGATCGTCATGGCGCGTGCCAAGGTCTCCGCTCCCGTATCGGCTCCCGCGAAGAGCCAGTTCCGTCTTCCCACGCCTATCGGACGTAGTGCCCGCTCGGCGGCATTGTTGTCGATCGCGACGCGGCCGTCTTCGAGGAACAGACAGAGCGAAGACCATCGGCTCAATCCGTAGCGGAAAGCTGTCGCCAGATCGCTTTTGCCCGGAATGCGCGTGAGTTGAGCTTCAGCCCAGTGGCGGAATGCATCGACCTTAGGCTTGCTCTGCTTTTGACGCGCAGCAAGACGGATCTCAGCAGGCTGCCCGTTGATGCCACGCTCGATGTCGTAAAGCGCTCCGATGCGATCGAGAGCCTCTCGCGCAATCTCCGACTTGTTTGATGTCCAGATGTCGTGGAAGTCTCGTCGCCAATGAGCCCAGCAGGCGGCTTCCTTGAAGCGAGATCCTCCCTTTTCTCCAAGCGAGTATAGCTTGCCATATCCTTTGTAGCCGTCAGCCTGAAGGATGCAGCTTGATTGCTTGAGGTGGCGGTGCACGTGCTCTTCTTTCCAGTCAGGAGCAAAATAGTAGACTGCACCGGGCGGGGAAGTCCCCACCCATGGACGTTGATCGCGGACATACGTCCAGATCCTGCCCTTCTTCACACCCTTGCCCAACCCCTTGTCTCGCAGCGAGCGATCCAGCACTCGGATCGGGGTGTCGTCGGCATGAAGGAGGTCACTTGCCATAATCGCCGTTTCGATCCGCTCGATGAGAGGCTGAAGCACCTGCATGGCGCGACCACACCAATCAACCATCGTGCTGTCGGGAATGTCGGCGCCCATGCGGGCGAAGTTCTCGTTCAGCCGGTACAGTGGCAAATGGTCGTCAAACTTCGAGACCAGAATATAAGCAAGAAGGCCGGCGCCCGCCATGCTGCCCGGTATCGGGCGGCTGGGTGCTGCCACCTGTACCATTTTCTCGCAGCAGCGGCAGGACTTCTTCAGTCGAGCAACCTCGATGACTTTCATCTGCGCGGCGATCATGTCGAGGATTTCGCTGACGTCCTCACCGACAAGACGCAATTCACCTCCGCATTCCGGGCAGCAGGAGCCAGGATCGAGCTCTCGGCGCTCGCGAACCGCCTTGTCCGAGACGCGTGGGCGCCGGCGCATGATCTTTTCAGACGTATCCGCCAAGGGAACAACAGACGCCGCCTCATCAGGTTCATCGATTGGCGCCATACTGCCTTCAGCGGCGGCGATCAACAGATCCTCAAGCGCCAGTTCCAGCTGCTCGATTTCACGCTCAATCTTTTCGGAGGACTTGCCGAAGACCTGTTTCTTCAGCTTGGCAATGCGCAGCCGCAGCGTTTGGATTAACTGGTCATGCGCCTGCAATGTGGCCGACATCTTCGCGTTTTCCGCCTGCAAAGCGGCAATCATTGCCTTGAGAAAGGCTGGATCGTCCGGAAGATTTGTCGTCGCGCTAGACATGATCCTGACTACCACGAGTCAGGATAAATTTCCATAAAAACCAGTGGTTTCAGTGGGATAAAATCACCCGACACGGGCCGGTGGCGCACCCCAATCAGGACGACGCCAATCGATCCCTTCCCACAACATCGCCAGTTGGGCCGACGTCAGCCGGGCAGTCCCGTCGGATGCCGAAGGCCAAGGAAACCGCCCCTTCTGCAAGATCTTGTAATACAGGCAGAAGCCCTGGCCATCAAAATAGAGCAGCTTCAAACGATCGCCACGCTTGCCGCGAAAAGCAAAGACCGCGCCGCCAGTCGGCTTCTGACGCAAAACATTCTGCGCAAGCGCGGCAAGGCCTTCTACTCCCTTGCGCATGTCCGTGATCCCGCACGCAAGATACACCCGAACGCCGGTCCCAGGTCCAATCATGCTGCTTCCACTGCCCGGATAACCTGCGTCAGGGTGCCGGGCGCCACCGAACTCTCGAAGCGAAGTGTGCGGCCGCAGCTCAATCGTAGCTCGATCATCCCGCAGCAGCTCTCCCTGAGTTCAGGGACATCGGTCTGCACGGCATTCATATCGACTGGAATGAACAATGCATTCGCAGATGCCGACAAAAGCCCCTTCTTTTTGAGCTCGCTACGCCAGGCGTATATCTGCTGCCGCGTTAAATCGTGACGATGAGCAACCTCTGTGATCGTGGCTCCAGCAACCCCAACCGACATGACAATCGCAAGCTTGTCTTCTTCGCGCCACCGCCGTCGACGTTCCTGCCCAAGAATTTCAACGCGCATCGCAATCCTCGCCTAAGACACGTCGCTAACGACGTCGTTAAACACGTCTCTTAGGCCATCAGGGCGCTAGGCGGCAGGCGGTGCCAATCGGGCGGTTACTATCAAAAACGGCATAAGGAAAATGAAGACCCGGGACAGAATAGTTGAGGTGTTGAGAGCGGCAAGATTTGGATTGATTGAGGTTCCGCCGTAACCGTAAACAAACGGCGGCTGCAGCGATTCGCGTTCACGGTTTGACGCGACGCGTCTCGATGGTGTTGTCACGTTAAGTTTCTCTGGCTGGAAAGGTCAGCGGCTCGTGGTTATTCAGGCGACACAGCCGCAATTTTCCATGCATCGAAAGCTTCGAGCCGACGGTAGCGTATTGTTTGCCCGGCGCGGCGACGGGACGGAACTGAAAAAGCAATTGCGGGTCGCTGAGTGCATGGAGACGAACCGTTGCAACGTGCCTGGTGATCGGTGGCCTTGCATGGTTCCTTCCCGTTTTCGAAACGGCAGATGGCTGTCTCGGCCCCGATCATTGAGGCCCTGTCCGACCAATGGTCAAGGCCGGGTGCCACTTTCGCCTTTGCTGCACCGTAGAGGCGGAGCTTATCGGTGATGATCCGTGAGCAAAGTCATAGCGCTTCATTAACGCCACCAGCACGCGCTTCGCTGCCCTTTTATCACGCCGCTTATGCAATATCTCTTCGAGAACGGTGCCATGTTGATCGACCGCACGCCAGAGCCAGAATTTCTCTCCAGCTGCGACTCATGAAAGACACTCCTTTTCACGCCCAGTCAGACCGGGATAGTCGCCGTTGCAGTCTAAGGTGTTCACGACCTTCAAATGAAATACCCAGGCGGCCGATTAGAGGTGGTTGATTTCAAAGTCCTTCATTTCACTCGCTTCTTTTTGCACAAAACTCATTGTCGAGGAAATGCCCGCCTGCCCGCGGAAGGGAACAGTAACACCCGCGTTCAAACCAAACTTTTTAGCGTCATCGAAGATGCGTCGTTGGTGTTGTCACGTTACTCCCTTTCGCCGATTGCACGTAACTGTGTGGGGACGCCAACGACGATCAGGCGTTGACGTGATTAACGCACCAAGAATGATAGCTAGGGACGCACACATTCCTGAACCTGTCAGCCATTCGCCGAAGAACATGGCGGCAAAGAGCGCGGAAAAGAACGGCTCGCTCGATTCGATGACCTGTGTTTTGTACGCTTCGATATGCCGCAGGGCGAGGATCGTGCAGTAAAAGCCGCAAAAAGACGGAATAACGCCAAGCGACAACAGGCTCGGCAAAGCGTTTGCTGATGGGATTTGTGCACCGCTCCAGAAATAGGGCACGGCGAGCATGACCAGTCCATACGCCAGGAACAACCACAAATTTTCCAAGGAAGAGCGGAGTTTGAAGAATTTCCATGCGAAGATGAAGCTGGCATAACCCAGGCCGGCAATGAGGGCGAGAGTGACGCCCATCAAGCTCCCCGTTTCCAGCCCGTCGCCAGAGATCAGGAAGAAACCGCCGAGAACGACCATAACCATGGCAAACGCCTTCCCCATCGTTACTCTTTCCTTCAGGATGATGATGTCGAGCGCGATTGCGCCAAGCCCACCGGCAAAAACTAGGATGGCGACAAGCGGGATCGGCGCATAAGCGAAGGCGCTGGTTTCAAAATGATAAAGCGTAAAGATGCCAAGTGCGGAGCAAACCGCAATTTTCCACGACCCCGCGAAAGCGGCAGTTAATCGGGCCAGCCCCCCAGCTTTCCAGAGAACGATGATCGAAATCAGCGAAAGCGCGATACCGCAACGCCAGAACGCGACGGCCGTGTGATCGAGACCTTCATTGAAGGCGAAGCGGGACAGTACACCGACGGTTCCATTTGAAAGAGCCGCAAAAAGGGCGAAAGCAGCGCCGGCAACTGGCGAAGGACAAGTACTTTTCACGGCTGTAACATCTTTCTTTTCACATGCAAGTGGCACGCCTCACCGAAGGCGCGGAAGATTTCACCGCTGAGCGGATCCTCGACGTGAAACCATTCAGGATGCCATTGCACAGCTGCGGCAAATGTCGTTGCTTCCTTTACCGATACGGCTTCGATGACGCCGTCCACGCACCGCGCATCGACAGCAAGACCATCCGCCAATTGTGCAATGCCCTGCTCGTGCAGTGTGTTGACTGAAACAGAATTTGTCTTCAGGCGGCGAATGCACTCCGCGATATGGCCGTTACCTTCAGCGACAATTGCATGTGAGGGAGCGTATTGAAGATCACGCGAGAGAGACAGATCTTCAACATGCACACCTCGGCCTTCACCTTCCGAGATATTGGTTGAAAGGGTGCCTCCAAGTGCAACATTGAGTTCCTGCAGCCCACGGCAGATTCCGAACAAGGGGACGCCCAGCGACAAAGCAATCTCGATCGCAGCGATGCTCGTCCTGTCGCGATCAAGATCGAGCGTGCTGGCGCAAGCCATCGGACCCCCGTATCGTGAAGGTGATACATTTGACGCCGCGCCGGTCAGGAGCAATCCATTGAAGGCCAACAGGCAGGTCCGCAACTCTTTGTCGGCAAGTCCCCCTGGGATCAGGACTGGCACGACGCCAGCGGTGAGGTGCAACGCTTCGAGATAACGGGCGCGCACCACATCATAATCAACGCCGTCGACCGTCTGGCGATCGCAAACGACACCAACGATTGCCGGGCTGTCTTCTGCCATAGCGGCCACTATGTCAGGCCTCTTCAAGGGCTTGACCGATATCAGCAAGGATATCGTCGACATGTTCAAGCCCGACGGAAATCCGAATCGTTCCGTCGCGCACGCCGGAAGCCAGGCGCGCTGCTTGCGGCACTGACGCATGCGTCGTGGAGGCCGGATGCGTGGCGAGTGTCCTCGCATCGCCGATGTTTGCAACATGGTAGACGAGTTGTAGGCGCTCGATAAACCGGCGGCCGGCATCGATACCGCCGGCGATCTCGAAAACGATCATCGGGCCGCCATGGTCGCCCATGTTTTGCTCGGCGCGACGTCGTTCCAGCGTTCCGCCAAGACTCGGATAGGTCACGTCGAGGACGTTCCGATGCTCCTTGAGATATTCAGCGACGCGGCGGGCATTGGAGCAATGTCGCGGCATCCGCAATGGCAGCGTCTCCAGGCCCTGGATGCAGAGAAACGATGCGAATGGTGATGGACAGGGGCCAAAGTCACGCATGAGCGTATTGCGCATCTTGAGCAGGAAAGGGCTGGCTCCATAGGGACCGGGCAGATCACGCGCAGCTTCGAGCCAACGGATATTGCCATGGGAGACATCAGGGCGGGTCATCAACGGAAATCGTTCGGAACAGGCCTCCCAATCAAAGGTGCCGCCATCCACGACGACCCCACCAATCGTGGTGCCGTGGCCGCAGATGTATTTTGACGTGGAGTGCAAGGTCACATGCGCGCCGAGCTCAAGCGGGCGTGTGATGAGAGGGGTCATGGTGTTGTCGATGATGAGCAGAATGCCCATTTCATGTGCAATCGCGCCGACCTCCACGATCGGGAAAGGTGTGAGTTTCGGATTGGGCAATGCTTCGGCAAACCAACAACGCGTACGTTCGTCTGAGGCTTCGCGGAAACGTGTAGGATCGCCCGGATCGACGAAACGCGTTTCGATCCCGAGCCTTTGAAAGGTACTAGAAAGCAGATTGATTGTCCCGCCATATAGATGAGCGGAACTCACAATGTTGTCGCCCGCCACCGCAATATTCAAAATGGCGAGCATAATCGCGGCCTGGCCCGACGACGTCGCCAAAGCCGCGACGCCGCCCTCCAGAGAAGCAATGCGTTGCTCGAGTATATCCGTCGTCGGATTCATCAACCGCGAATAGGTGCGTCCCTCTCTTCGCAGATCAAATACGTCTGATGCGTGATCAATAGATTCAAAAGCATAGGCATTCGAGAGGTAGATCGGCACAGTCGTCGCGAGTGTTGTCTGATCGTAACGATAGCTACCGTGAAGCACCGCCGTCTCAACGTGCAGCGCCGGCGCCGGAACGGGTTGTGTTGTGGCGATATTTCTCTGGGTTTTGGTCGGCATTGGTTGTCTCCGGAAATCTGTTCTTCTCGAGAATTGGCGTTTAGGCCAGCGCGCTTTCGATAAAGCGCTTCCGATTCTGGTCCCTGATCAGCATCAGAATGGAAGGTTCACCATTTGGGCCAGACTGAAATATCCCGCCTGTCTCGGAGCAGTGCGCCGCATATTCGAGATCGCTCATGCGGATGGCGTGCGCCTCAGGTAGACGCCAGAATGGGGTGGTCGGATCGAGGTGATGATCGAGATGATAGTTGTCGTTGTTGATCCCCGTCAGCCACTTCTCGATGTTCCGGCTTTGACGGTTTCGCGCCATATGAAGGTTGACGTGCTGGTTGTCGATGGAGCTGCAGTGCTCAGACATCTCGATGAACCATCCGATGATATGGAATGAGGTGACGTAGGGAACGACCCAGAGCAGGAGGAATTCCAGGAAATAGCTGGAGGCCAGACCCGCCGCGGCAATAGACGCCCAGAATGCATAGAAGCCCCAGCGATCGAATTCACAGCGCCACCCTTCTCCACGCTGAACTCGCGTAGCGCTCTCCTTGCCGGAAAGGGAAGCGACAATCACCTGGTATCTGTTACGTACCAGATACCTGAAATAAGCGTAGGTCTTCGATCCGAGTAACGGAAGAACAATGATCTTCCAGATAAAGGAACGATCCGTCCGCGGCGTGAATACGCCTTCCTTTATAAAGAACTCTAGGTCGGGATCGGCGTCGGCTCTGCCAAGGAAGGGGTGATGACTATGGACATGAGACTCCTTGTAGGCAAAGTGGCGCTGAAAGATCGGCCAGGCGGTTGGCCACGTGCCGAGCAGGAAGTTCAGCAAGCGATTCTTTGTCAGAACGCCATGCGCGGAATCGTGCAAAATGGTGGAAATGCCCCTTTGATGCGCGCCGATCATGATTACCGCGAGAGGATAAAACCACCAGCTTACATCAACCACCAGCCACACAAGGGTAGCGATCACCGCATAGTCCTTAACGATGTAAAATGGGCCATGCCAATTGTCAGTCGCAAGAGCCTTGATGTCACCGGTGATAGATCGATCGAAGTGATGGTGCGTATAGCGATCAGGCGCTTCGATACCTTTATAGAGAGGTTGAGCATGACTGTTCATGAAAATACCTTTTGCTCGATATTGAAGCGCCATTCCGTCGCATAGGCTGATAACGTGACATCGCCCTCTGCAGCATCCCACGGACGGAAAGCGGAAACTCGGCGCGACGTCTCGCATGGGCGAGCGAACCGTAAGCCGACTGTCGAAGCTCTGCGGAGCGCGGCCGTGCGCTGGGCACATTTGAAGGCCGGCGTACTCGTAGTGTGGACCGAAGAGTTCTTGCATTGTCACGAGAAGCCAATCTTCAGAGTTTCGTTCAATCTTTCCGATTAAGATCCGGAGGATGTCCCCTTCGTTGGTCTCGTCGGCACAAGTCATCATTGGCGCCTGTATGTACTGAGTAGGTTCAGGTCCCGTGGAGGCTGGATGGAGCGTTCATGGAGGCAGCGTAAACTTAACGCAGTGAAAACAAGAGTAACCCCCCCCCGATTGCTACCGCCGGGACCGCACCAACGCGCGCCGCAATCGACTTGGGCCGAGCCCTAGCTCAATCTGTATCTCAGAATCTCGCGGACACGCCGCATCTTTAGTCTCTCCGCTGGCATGCCGTTCCTTCCTTTCAAAGGACGAACGTCTCAATCAGCAGGACACCCGGATAAACACCCCAATCCGGGGACGGCATCATCTCGGAACAAGGGGGCGGTTAATTCTCGGGATTGGGGGACCGCGCTTGAAGCTCTTTCAAAATCGAGTACTGAATCTTGCCCAAGGCTGTTCGGGGCAATTCCCTCGTGAAAATGAACTCCCGCGGGACCTTGAAGCGAGCGACCTGCGACTGCACATGCGCGGCCAATGCTTCCGCTTCGATCCGTGCCCCCACGCGCCTGACCACGTAGGCGACCGGCACCTCGCCCCAGTGCGAATCATGCCGACCGACAACGGCGCATTCCTTGACATCAGGGTGCTCCCCGAGCACACGCTCGACTTCGGCTGGATAGATGTTTTCTCCGCCGGAAATAATGAGGTTCTTTTTGCGATCGCGAACCCAATAGTGACCGCTGGCATCCCGGTACCCGATGTCACCAGTGCGATACCAGCCGTCACACAGTGCCTCGCGGGTCGCTTGATGATCGCCCCAGTATTCACAGAAGACATTCGGGCCGCGCACTGCGATTTCGCCTGGGGCACCCGCCGGCAACTCCTTGCCGGCGTCATCAATGATCATCGCCTCACAGCATAGACCCGGCAGGCCAATAGACCCGCAGCGTGAGAGATCACCCCCAAGCCTCGTGTAGATGGCGATGGGGCAGGTTTCTGTGGAGCCATACACTTGAAGGACCGGTACCCCTCGCGCGGTAACGCGCTCGATCAGGGCCTGGGACACAATCGTTGAGCCCGTTGAAACGGCCTTCAAGGAGTACAGGTCTGCCGTCCACCACGCGTCGTGGTCAGTCAATGTTTGGATGGCCGTCGGAACCAATGCCGTTAGTGTTGGCCGATCGCGCTCAAATGCAGTAAGTGTCGCACCTGCCGCAAATCGGGAATGGATAGTGACCGTCGCACCATGTTGCAAAGCCGGAGTGGTCTGAATGTTGAGCCCACCCACGTGAAAGAACGGTAGTACCGACAACACATGATCTTCCGACGTCAGAGCATGCATGTGCTGGCTCATCACCCCGTTCCAGAGCAAAGCTTCTTGTCGGAGGACCGCGCCTTTGGGCCGCCCGGTAGTGCCAGAAGTGTAGACGATCAGAAGCGGGCAGCTCAAGTCGGCATGTGAGTTACCGCCATCACCGCGGCCTTGGGCCAACAGGTTACCCCATGTGCTCCCGCGAGGGGGCGTGAAGTCCAAACCGACGACTGAGGTGTCGGGCAGTGTGTGTGCCAGATGCGGCAGAAGGCTGTTGAACTCCTGCTCGACAACCAATACCCTTGCTCCGGCATTGGACAAGATGAAGAGCTGCTCAGCCGGCGCGAGCCGCCAGTTCAAAGGCAGCATAATTGCGCCAAGACGCGCACAGGCATAGAGAAGAATTAGATACTCGGGCCGGTTCAGGCTGAGGATGGCGACTCGATCGCCTTTAGTGACTCTCAGCTCTTTGTTCAGGGCACGGGCGGCTTGCTCGATAGATCCCCGCAACGCGGCGTAGCTTAGCGTCTCACCCTCGAAATGAATTGCGGCCTTGTTTGGAGCAACCGCCGCATTGCGGTCAATCAGTGTGCAGAGATCCATTGTAATCGTCAGCGCATATTTTTCGATCTGAAGGAAGGCCGAGAGGGGGAGCCGCACTACATCCTAAAGATGCCATAATGTGGCGTCTCAGTGGGAGCATTGAGCGAGGCGCTCAAGGCGATTGCCAGCGCGTTTCTGGTGTCGACAGGATCAAGAATCCCGTCGTCCCAGATTTCAGACGTTGCATAGTAAGCGCTTGATCGCTCCCTATACTCTTCCAAAATCGACTGTCTCGTGACTTCGTACTCCTCCGCCGATAAGCGCCTACCATCGGCCGCCATTTGCTTTGCCTTCACATCCGTAAGCACTCGCGTCGCTTGATCGGCACCCATGGCTGAAATCTGAGCCTGCGGCCAGGTGAACAGAAAACGCGGATCGAAAGCGCGCCCTGCCATGGCGAATGTTCCCCCACCGTGAGAATGATTACAAATGACCGTGAATTTGGGCACCGCCGCTCCAGACACGGCCATGAGTAGCTTGGCGGCATTTTTGGTGATGCCACGCCGCTCATATTCGCTGCCCACCATGAAGCCGGTGATGTTCTGCAAGAAGAACAGCGGCGTCCGATTCATGTCGCACAACTGGATGAAGTGAGCGCCCTTCAACGCACTGTCATCGAATAGCACGCCGTTATTCGCCAGAACACCGATTTGGTATCCATGAAGGCGCGCGAACCCGCATACCAGAGTTCGCCCGTAGAGCGGTTGGTATTCATGGAACCTGCTGCCATCGACCAAGCGCGCGAGAATCTCCCGCATATCAAAGTGCACTCGAGGATCTCTTGGAATTATACCGTATAGCTCAGATGCATCATAAGCGGGCGGCTCGGGAGCGACTCGATCGATGGAGATTTTTTCAGGACGATTGATACGACCGACTAAGTCGCGGGCAATCGCAATCGCGTGCATCTCTGAATGCGCGATATAGTCGGCCGTTCCCGATACCGTGGTTTGCATGTCAGCACCGCCGAGCTCGTCGACAGACACGTGCTGGCCAGTCGCAACTTTTACAACCGATGGACCGCCGAGAAATATCGCTCCGCTTCCCTGGACGATAATGTTGTACTCGCTAAGCGCAGGAACGAAAGCTCCTCCCGCGATGCAATGTCCCATCACGAGGGCGACCTGCGGCACGCCCATCTTCGAGAGAATGGATTGGTTGCGGAAGATTCTGCCCGCGTGGTGGCGATCCGCGAAGAGTTCCGCCTGCAGAGGAAGAAATCCACCGCCACAGTCGCAAAGATGAACGACGGGCAGACGGTTCTCGATTGCTATATCCAGGGATCGGACGATCTTTTTGACTGACAGCGGATACCATGCTCCACCCTTGACGCTCGGGTCATCTGCGTGAACGATCACCTCGCGTCCCGCAACGATGCCGATGCCGACGACTTGCGCTGCGCTGGGCACACCCCCGTTGTAAGCCTCGTTCGCGGCCAGTGTCGAAAGTTCGAGGAAAGGCGTTTCTGGATCAAGCAAAGCCTCCACCCGGTCGCGAACAAAATGCTTGTTTTGTCGCCGCAGGCGCTCGCGGTCGCGCTCGGGACGGTCGAAGCGGACCGCACGCTGGCGCTCGTTTAATTCGGCCGCAAGTCTTCTGTTGTGGAGCTCGTTGAGGTGAAATTCTTGCGAGTTCACGTCGACAAGAGAAGCGATGCGCTGCATCTTAATGCCCTTCCTCTTTGATCGTAACTAGTACCGCGCCATGCTTGAAGCTCTGGCCTTCGCTAAAATGAATTCGGTCGACCACCCCGTCCTGTGGCGCGCGTATGACGCTTTCCAGCTTCATGCTCTCGATCACCATCAGCGCGGAGCCTGCGGAAATTTGGTCGCCGGGCAAAACCGACGTTTTAACCACCACGCCTGGCATCGGCGCGCGCGCCACAAGAAGACCTGCATCCTTTTTCACGAGCGAATGGGCTAACAATGGGTCTCGGTAGCGCAGAACGCGCGTCCTGCCGCGAATATGCAGGTGAATAGTGTCGCCATCGATCGCAAACCTTACCGGCTCGTTTGAGTCGGCAATGGTAAGAATGCCGCTACCGTCGCCTTGATGGGTGAAGTCGAGCGGTACGAGTATTTCGCCCCCCAAATGCAGGCGATACCCCTGCTGACAACGTGAAAGCCACAACTGATAATCTACACCTTCAAGCTCAAAAACGTGGTTCACGCGTTTCTCCAGCCGCCGAGCGAGGCGTGAAGCTCAGGTACGGCATCTGCCGAATCGCACACTGGCCTCGTCAGTAGAGCGGCGGCGGCTAGGAAGGTCGACAAGTCGGACGGGGAGTCGCCAGCGGCCAACTGCGGATTTTCGTCAAGATATCCAGTATGGAGCTGTCCGCTTAAAAATTGCTCGTCGGCAAGGACGCGCGCTAGAAAGCTCGCGTTTGTTTCGCAGCCGAGGAGCACCAGCTCCCGCATCACGCGTTCGACCTTCAGCGCAGCTTCATTACGCGTGTCCGCATGTACGATCACCTTCGCCAACAAGGAATCAAAGGCTGTCGTTATCTGCTGACCCTGCGAGATGCCAGTGTCGATCCGTAGGCCTGGACCGCCGGGATACTCGAGCACCAGTACCTTCCCCGTCGTAGGAGAAAAGCCGCGTTCAGGAGCTTCAGCACACATCCTCGCTTCGATCGCGTGTCCTTTCGACACGATATCTGACTGTGAAAATCTAAGCTCATGGCCCCCGGCGAGATAGAGCTGTTCGGCAACAATATCGATGCCAGTGATCATTTCGGTGACGGGATGTTCCACCTGCAGGCGCGTATTCATCTCGAGGAAATAGAAATCTCCTCCATCCACGATGAATTCCACAGTTCCTGCATTTCGATAGTTGGCGGCTCGAGCGATGCGAACGGCAGCTTCGCAGATTCTCTGGCGCAACCGCGGGGAAATCGTTGACGCGGGCGCCTCCTCAATGACCTTCTGAAATCTGCGCTGAACCGAGCATTCCCGCTCGAACAAATGAACGACGCTTCCGAAGGAGTCGCCGAGCACCTGCACTTCGATATGCCGTAACTTTTCGATATATCGTTCGATGTAGAGCCGGCCATCCCCGAAGTAGCGCTGCGCCTCACTGCGTGCCTCCGCAATGGCGTCTTCCAAGGTGTCGAGGTCGCGGGCGATCCGCATGCCCTTGCCGCCGCCGCCGGCTGATGCTTTTACCAGCAAAGGCGCTCCAATGGATCGCGCCCTCATAATGAACGAGGCAGGGTCATCTTCTTCGATCGCTGAATGCACGACCGGAATCCCGTTCCGCTGAGCGAAGTTGCGGGCCCGAATCTTGTCACCCATCAATTGGATGCTCTCAGGAGTAGGCCCGACGAAAGTGAACCCAGACTCGACCACTGCCCTTGCGAAGTCCGCATTCTCTGCAAGGAACCCATAGCCTGGGTGAATCGCCCCGGCGTTCGCCTCGCGGGCGGCAGCGATGATTTGTGCGGTATCAAGATAGGCTGCGACCGGCGTGCGACCGCTCACAGCAATCGCCGTGTCGGCCATTGAGACGGCCGGCGCTCCCGCATCGAGAGCGTGGTAGACAATTGCGGAGCGCAATTCAAGCTCGCGCAGGGTCTTGATGACGCGTACGGCAATCTCGCCTCTATTGGCGATCAGAACGGTATCAAAGGGTAATTTTCGCATTCGCCTATTTGCCTACCTTAGGGCTGAGATCAGATTTGCAGGCCCTTTGTAGTGCTCTCCATCTCCGTATAAGGGCCTGCATCGCCCATGGATCGGGTTCGCAAATGATCCCGCGTTGTCACAATCTCTTTGTGGTCGATGTTTTGATGGCAGGTAGCCTCATCCGCAAACCGAAGCCGGGCCAGCGCATCGCTGAGTAGCAGCAATTCCTCAATAGCGTAAGCAACGAGCCCACTTGGGCGCGACAACTGCGGTTCGTGCAACGCCCTCCCTGTGGGTAGACGGCAGAGACGGTGCGCGCCTGTTCCATGAGGTCATTTCGAATGCGTATTTCACTTGGCCTGTTGGCATGAGCCTTCTATTTGCTCGGCGGGCACCCGAGACACCGAGCCGAGATCCTGTTCCCTAAGATGCTGCCCCGGTACACGGCCGTAACTGTCGAGACGCAGGATAGCATCGTAGGCAACGTCGACCTTCGCAGGTTGTGGTTCAGTAGTACAATTTGGGACAACCGCACGCCCTTAGGCCGCTTTGTTGCAACACCGCAGTTGCTAGTTTTTCCTCTGTGGATGTCCTTGACCACTGTATCCGGCAAACGCCGTGGTTAGCTGCTAGAGCGCTCCCCCGCTGCGGGGCTTAGTCAAGCCTGTTTGTCCGTGCCGGCGTCATGGTCCTTTTCTGGGTCAGCCTCATGAGGGGCTGAGATGAAATCGCTGACTCTCAGTTATCAAGAACCACCGCTTTCCACCGCAGATCATCGCCCGTGCGATCTGACTGTACTTCCGGTTCCCCTTGAGCCTGCGGCTGGTCGAGAAAATGCTGCTGGAGCGCGACATTGTCGTGCCTTACGAAACGATACGGCAATGGAGCCGCAATTCCGGACGGCTCTACGCGTTCAATCAGCTTAGATCCATAAGGACGGACTGAATGGCCAAGGCGGTGTACTGGGAGGCCTCCAGTGGCAGATCTCCAAACGCAAGTTGACAAAGAAGGTAGTTGGCGCCCGCCTCTTCCAACTGCTCGAGGAGAGCCCGGCGCACAAGAGCTGCCGTTCCTACTACGCACAACTCGCTCTCGATTGCGGCATCTAAGGTCAGCGGCAAGTTTGGCGGAACGGCGATCGAGTTGAGATCGTACAGGAATTTGAAGTTCTTGATCCATCGGCCGTAGGCAGGTGCCGCGAGTGAATGGGCATGCGCGGCAGAACGTCCGACCACTACCATTCGGAGCAATCCGAGAAAAGGCACTGGGTCGTCCGCACCAGTGTTGTGCACTCGCTCGGAACGGAAGGCATCAGTAATTTTGCGAACAACAGACGCGGGTCCTTGGCACGCGATGCTTGCGCCGTTCGCAGCGGCCCAAGCAGCAGACTCGGGCCGGTTGGTGGCGATCCATGTAGGCGGATGTGGACGCTGATGAGGCCGCAGCGTCAAAGGGACATTGTTCAGCTCAAAATGGTAGCCTCGGTAGGATAGTGTGCCCCCCTTCATTGCCTTCATGAGGATTTCGCAGGCTTCGAAGTAGCGCTCCGGCACCGCGTCTGCACCAATCCCGAAGTAACTCAATTCGATCGGGAGAGAGCCGCGCCCTATGCCAAGCTCGAGCCTACCACCGCTCAACTGGTCCAGCGTACAGATCTCTTCAAACGCGCGTAGCGGATGACAAAGGCTGAGCAACATGACCAAGGGGCCGACACGAAGCTGCCGAGTGCGCTGTGCGACGCTCGACAAGAACAAATTCGACGATGCGCCTCTCCCGTGCGGGGTACAATGGTGCTCCGCGAGGTGATATGCATAAAAACCGAGCCGATCGCACGTCTCGGCTAACGTCAGGCGGTCTGAGTACTGTTGTGCGATGTCGCGACCGTCGTCGTCTAAGTGATCAAAGATGCCGATGGTTAGCTTTGAAGGGAAGGTATGTCTCATTCGGTCATCTCCAACTTTCATTAACGAGCTCAATGGCGTTGATCCAACTGATCTGAGACCTGGCTTTTTTACTGGGCGGACATGATCTTAATTTGCCTGGGCTTTGCGCTGGCCACGCCAGATCAGGCGTTTGGAAGTTGCGCACACGTGTCCTTGCGCTTCCGGCTGTTGCTGAGAAGTTTATCCGTCCCCTACGAAGGCCACCTAGAACGTCGGCGTTGGCCACCCTAGCAGATCGCGTGGAAGGCTCCTTCCGCCAACAGGCACACACGGCCAAAAGCTGAACCGGGCTATGGGACTGTACTTTCGGTGGGTGGCCCGCCCGAGCTGTGTGGATGTCCCCTTCGTTGGTCTCGTCGGCACAAGCCATCATTGGCGTCTCCTCGTTGGCGTCTGTATGTACTGAGTAGGTTCAGGTCCCGTGGAGGCTGGATGGAGCGTTCATGGATGCACGGTCTGGAGGGCCGCCCGCATCTCGGAATAGACGATGGTTGCCCGTCGGCCTACGAGATGGCTCCGAGCAAAGGTTTACATGCGAATCAGCTCTGCTTTGATGGGACAGCGCTGCCGGTATATTGTCACGTTAACTGGGCTTCGGTTGTCTGCCTGACGGGTTGGGCGTAAATTTCGGTGATGCAGACACGAGATATCAGCTTCAAACGTCACCGTTTTCCGCCACGGATCGTTCTCACTCGGTCTGGCTCTATTTGCGGTTCAACCTTGGTCTGCGTGAAGTTGAGGAAATGCTGCTCGAGCGTGGAATCGACGTGTGATGCGATCAACCCAGGAGTAAGGCAGGCCCACCGCCGGGCAAGGGCCGATCGATCTCGGCCACACCGAAAGGAAGGACCACGGCCTTGCGGCTTGCCGATCCTTCGAGGTGAGTAATTCTCTCTCAGGTCCTCGAGAACGCGAGGATTGTGGGCGCGCGACATCGTTCACGGACCTCCTCAGGCTCTTGTTTTCAGGTTTTTATGTTCGAAAGGACGGCGATGTTCCTTTTGCTCTCGGAAATTAAAAAGGGTCACACGGGCGGATACTGGTGCTCCCGGTCAGGAATTGGACGTCTGGACACGATTCACGAAGAGAAACATGGATATATCCTGACAATTAGGGAAGGAGAAAAATGAAGCTTTTCCTATCCAGACCTCCGTCGAAGAGGAAAGGCAGGACACATCACATTGCAAACTGTCAGAAAACTGCATATATTTCTGACAGGAGATTGCCATGCAACGACTAACAACACAGATCATGGCCTATGCCGAACAGCTGCCCGAGGGAACGGCGCTGTCCGCAAAGGCCTTCCTGCATTTGGGAAACCGTGCTGCGGTAGACCAGGCTCTGTCGCGCCTATATGAACGCGGCGAGCTCGTCCGGGCCGGTCGTGGGATCTATCTCAAGGCGATCAAGAGCCGCTTCGGAAGCCGGCCGCCTACGGTCGAGCAAGCCGTCGAAGCCGTTGCGCACCAGCGTGGCGAGGTGATCGTTTCGAATGGCGCTGCGGCTGCAAACTCACTCGGTCTTTCCAGTCAGGTGCCGATCCGGTCCATATACTTCACATCCGGTCGCAGCCGAACCATGACTGTCGGCAGCCAGACGGTCGAGTTGAAGCACGTGCCACGTTGGCAGCTTGCCTTGGCGAACAAGCCTGCCGGCCTGGCTGTCCGCGCGCTGGCCTGGCTCGGTCCGGAAAAGGCCGACGAGGCTCTTCCGAGCATCAAGCGGAAGCTCTCCGCAGAGGCGTTCGGCGAACTCGTTGCCGCCGCCCCTCAGTTTCCCACCTGGCTTGCCCGCAGTGTAGGAAAGGCCGCTTATGGCTGAACAGCTTTTACGACTGTCCCGAGAAGCGAAGTCCTTGCGATCGCAGCGGAGAAAGCCAGGCGGCCTATCCACCTCCTGGAAAAGGACGCGTGGGTCGCCTGGGCACTGCAGACCCTTTACGCAACGGCGCTTGGCGACCACCTTGTCTTCAAGGGCGGCACGTCCCTCTCGAAAGCCTACAACGCCATCCGTAGGTTTTCGGAAGATGTAGACCTGACCTACGATATCCGCACGCTCGCTCATGATCTCGTGGGCGAGAACGAGGAGGCATTGCCGAAAACCAGAAGCGAAGAAAAGCGCTGGTCGAGCGAAGTCCGCAAGCGTTTGCCGGTCTGGGTATCCGAGACCGTGCGCCCGCTCGTTGCCGATGCGCTCAGCGCCCAGTCGCTTCCAGCCACCGTCCGGGTCGAAGCCGACAGGCTCTTCATCGACTACGAGGCAATTAGTGGAGGATCCGGCTATGTCGCTCCAAGCGTGATGCTGGAGTTTGGGGCTCGATCGACCGGCGAACCGGCAAGCGTTCGCGACATTTCATGCGACGCTGCCGGCCTTGTCGATGGCATCGAATTTCCCAACGCGCGACCGCGGGTCATGCATGCCGAACGCACGTTCTGGGAAAAGGCGACAGCAATTCACGTCTTCTGCCTGCAGGAACGCCTCCGCGGGGAGCGCTTTTCACGCCACTGGCACGACATCGTTCGTCTCGACGATATAGGCGTCGCCGACAGCGCAATCGCTGATCGCGAGCTGGCAAAGTCGGTGGCGCAGCATAAATCGATGTTTTTCGCTGAGAAGGCGGCTGACAAAACGCCGATTGACTATGAAGCGGCTGTGGGCAGGGGGCTGCAGCTGACGCCCTCCGGCGCCGGGAGGACAGCTCTCGAACAGGACTACTCGCGGATGCTTGAAGACGGCCTTCTTCTCGATGAGGCCGAGACCTTCGACGAACTCCTCTCTCGATGCGTAAAAATCCAAGAAAAGGCCAATGCCAGCGGCTGAGAAAAACGTCCATGATCGCGTTTGTGGAAGGCAACTGAAATGACAATTCGCGCGATGGCCGACCCGTGATTTTCAGCCGCTACACCACCTATCGGCCCGGCCTTTTCGCCCGTCTGCTTCCCTCCGGTAGGTGGAAGCTCCGGCTACCGACGGCGACCACGGCGTCCGTCGAGCTCCATACCGGAACGCGGGCCAAGCTGCTATGCCTGGACATTACCGCCATCGGTATCAAAAAGGCCCTGCTTTGGCACACGGTCGAAATCCGCACATGCAGTCATGTCGAAACTCTGTCGTGCCTCGGCGAGGACGCCGCTACTCGGCTCGCGACGGACCTTCACAGGTTCATCAATCGCTACCTGCTCGAACTGATCCGGTCGGATCAAGAGGTTTTGAAAGAGGTCGATGCGAAACTCGAGCCATTGATCGAGGGGAAGCGGCAATACCTCGCACAGGCAGATCTGGCGCAAGCCATCGCGAGTGTTTCTGGCCCGGCCGCCGCAGCACTCTCCCATCCCTTGTTCGACGCCGACGGCTTAACCGCGGCTATGGAAGCCGATCTTCCACGGTCCCTGTTTTTCCTGACCGACCCCGACCGGCGCCATCAGTACAATAATGAATTTGTTGCGACCGAGCTCACCAGATACGCCCCCTTCTTTGACGATCTCGATGGCCGATCATTGTCCGACCAACAGAGGGAGTCCTGTATTCGCCTTGAGGACAGCAATCTCCTCATCGCGTCCGCAGGGTCAGGCAAGTCGGCGACGATGGTCGGCAAAGTCGCTTATGTGCTGGACAAGGGACTGTATCAACCGGAGGAAATCCTTGTCCTCGCCTACAATCGGGCCGCAGCTGAAGAGCTGAGGGAACGAATTGCGCAGCAGCTTGGCGTCCAGCCGGCGGATCTGCAGTGCAAGGTCACGACGTTCCACGCTCTCGGTCGGAGTATCATCGAACTGGTGGAGGCCGGGCCACCGCAATTAGCGAATTGGGTGGACCACCCTACTGGCGAAGCACGGGTCATCGCAAAGATCATCGAAGACTTGATGCAATCGGACGCGGGCTTTGCCAAGGTCTGGATTGACCTTCTCGTGCTATATCCGCAAGCCGATATTCCAGCGTCCGTTTTTGACAGCAATGCGGACTATCACCGCTACATCTCAGCGCGCCGTCGTGGTCGTGATGTGTCGATTGGCGCACTCGGCGGGGTCTACGTCAAATCACTGCAGGAGCAGACCATAGCGAACTGGCTGTGGCTCAATACGGTCGAGTTCCAATACGAGCGCCAGATCGCCACGGAAGGCGAAGACGGGACGATCAGGCATGTGCATCCCGATTTCTATTACCCGGCAAGCAATACCATCCATGAGCATCTCGCAATCGATAGCGACGGTTCCTCGCCATTTGCCGACTACGTAGAACATGCAGATAGTAAGTTAGCGGCCTATAGCCGCGCGGAGCTGGACGTTTTCTCGACAAAATCAGCTCAGGCAAACGGTGGAACGCTTCTCCTTCAGCTCGAGGCTGAGCTTGCTAAACGAGAAATTCAATTGCGTCAGCGCAGCCTTGAGGAAATCTTGAAGGCGGTCGAACCGATCGTCATCAAACACTTCCAGAAGCTGATCGCCATCTGCATCAAGCATATCCGTGCTGGCGATCTGACTTTGGAAATGCTCCTTGAGCGCGCGAATTCCCTTCACGACAAGAAGCGTGCCAAGACGTTCGCACAGGCAATCTCGAAAATTACCGAGGCCTACGCGAAGAAGCTCGAAGACGACAAGCGTATCGACTTCGATGCCATGATCGCCAACGCGACCCGTTTGGTGGAGGAGGCCCGGTATAAGAGCCCCTACTCCCTCATCCTCGTCGACGAATTCCAAGATATCTCAGATTCCCGCGCCAATCTGATTAAATCACTGAAGCACCAGAAGCCATTCTCGAAGATCTTTGCGGTCGGAGACGACTGGCAATCGATTTATCGCTTTGCCGGCTCTGATATTAGCATATTCACGCAATTCGAGGAAAATTTCGGCGCAAGCTGGCAAGGCAGGCTCGAGACGACCTACCGATGCAATCAGGTGATCGCCGATGCTGCCGCAAACTTCATACAGCGAAACCCCGCTCAGCTGAGAAAGGCAGTTCGCTCGGCCAGACCGGCGATTGCGCGATCCATCAGAGCAATTCCGATAACGGGCGAGGAAGGCAAGCCCGACTTCGGTAAGGCCAGCCTGCGGCTCCTGGACCGGCTTGACCGGTTTCTCGGCGGGATCGCAAGCCAATGGCGCACGAGCAGCGCTGCCCGGCTGAAGGTCATGGTGCTTTGGCGGTATAACCTGCTTGATCCGTTTGCCGGCGGGCTCCCCCGGTTTGAAAACATCGAGGTATCGGGTTTGTCATTTCATCGCGCGAAGGGGCTGGAGGCGGATTACACAATCCTGCTAGATGTCAGCGAGGGTGAATATGGTGTTCCCAGCCGAATTGAAGATGACGAGCTTCTAAACCTCGTCATGCCGCAGCCAGAGACCTTCGAATACGCTGAGGAGCGGCGTTTGTTTTACGTCGCCCTAACGCGGGCAAGTCGAGGTGTCTTCCTGCTGATGAACGATCGGCAGCCATCACGTTACATTCACGAGTTGGCAAACATCGCCGGTGGCAACTTCCGACTGGAGACAATTGACGGCGAGGCGCTGCCTCAATGTCCAACATGCCATGTCGGGCATGTCACCGAAGAAAGAGCAAGACCGGAGACCGCTTTATGGGGTGCACGCAGTACCCAGATTGCAGTTACACAGCGCAACTTGGTGTGCGCTGAAGAACATCCAATCATCGTGGGCAACCAAAAATGCTAGGGCTCAAGCACTCCCACGGGTACCCTTGGAAACCGTGGACCCGATAGCGCGTAAGTGAATAGTCATTGCGATTACGATGTCCCCGGGTAACGAGCGTTGGAATGTCAGCGCGATCGCGACGCCGTTTCGTCGCAGCGGTCGGCAGGGACTGGGATGACGGTCGAACGGAGTGGTTCCGGGCTCCGATGACCTCTTAGTTGACTGAATTGTCCAGCGCGCCAGGCGGGCCGGCAAATTGCGGAAAAGATCACGGAACCCGGTGGTGTCCGCGCATCACCAGAGCACCGGGAACTCCTCGAACCCGCCATTGATGATCTCCTTGCGCAACTTGAGTTCTTCCAGCGCCACGACCAGGCGCAGCGTGGGGAACCGCTGAAGATCGTACCGAACACCACCTTGAGTTCCAGGCTGGCGAGCGCCAAGCCGATGCGGTAGTGCGGCCCGTAGGAGAACGCCAGGTGCGGCTTTACGGCGCGTCCGATGTGGAATTTCCGGGTCGTCGAAATGGCTTCGATCGAACAACTTCGCTGGTAGCCGATCAGCACCTTGCTCTCCGCGGGAATATGCACGCCCGCGATGGTCGCGGCCGCCCCTGGGATAGCGCACGATGCCATCCCAGCCCGCGCCCCGGCAAACGCCTTGTCCACCAGGGATGGATCGCCGACCAGGGTTCGGCTTAAGAGAGCGCGCGTATTCGTCCGGTCATCGCAGGCGCTCGGGCTGATTCAGGTTCCGCAACCAGCAATCGGTTAATGATACTAGTGGATATACAACTAAAAGTGCAGAAAAGGTCCGACCCTACTCTCGACTAAGAGACGCATCAGCGGTTAAACATCCATCGGGTGGAAGCAAATTTCGCACGGCAACGCCGCTTTACTTCAGCGGAGTGAACACCTGTTGCCGTCCAGGGGGGTCTTATGAAATTAATCTATTCGCTCTTTCTTGCCTTTACGCCATCAGCAAGTTCGGCTACCGCACACGGCGGCGGAACTGACGGGAACGGGTGCCATACCAATCACAAGACCGGGGGCTACCATTGCCATTGAGAACTCTTGCACTGATTGGAATGTTTTTCGCCTCGAGCAATATTTGCCTTGGCTGGGATGGCGTCGATAACGAAACGGGGGCCTCAGTCGAGATCGGTAAAGGTAATCTTGTTAGATCCGGCCAGACTATTGAGATCTACGACCACGGGTCCGGTGAATACCGCGACGTTGACGTCCAAAGCATTCAACGTTCCGGTGGATCCGTTGAAGTGGAAGTCTACGACAGTGAGAGCGGCGAATATCGCACTCTCGAGATGGATGATTGAAGCCATGAGCAGGCGTCATGGTGGCGCCTGCTTCATATTGTTGCACAGCGTTGAATCAAGTTTTCAAAGGCGCGGTCAGAAATTGACGATCGGCTCCCAACCCCCGGTGCAAAAATCGCGGAGATAGTTACGCTACGTAGCTCCTGCACGCTTGCTTGCGGGGTATGGGTTGCTTGTCACACCGAAAACCAGAGTAATCCATGTCTATTGGTATCCTCACGCCGACTGGTGAATGCAGCATCGAGCCTGCTCCTGGAAGGCCTATCATCCTCCTCGGACCTAACGGTACTGGAAAGAGTCGCCTTGGCATCCACATCGATAATCTTGAGGAGACAGGAGCCTCTTATCGTATCGGGGCACAACGCTCACTTGAGCTCCCGGATGAAGTTTTTTCGGAGAGGTACGAACGAGCCGTTGGCTTGCTTCGCCGTGACAGCCGGCGCGTCCAGGCCTCGCCGGGATCAATGGAGCATAATTACGATGAAGTACTTGTCGCCCTCTTTGCCGAACGCCTCCGGGCACTGGAACTTGCGCACGAAAAATCGAAGGGGCGGAAAAATTCCATTCGACCGGTTACCGTGATCGACAGACTTCAAGAGCTTTGGCATGAGTTGATCCCCAGCCAAAGCCTTCTGTTTTCGGAAGCCACCGTCCGGGCGGTCAGGCTCGATGGCGATGGCGAGTCATACGAAGCGTCCGCGATGAGCGATGGAGAGAGGCTTGTTCTCTATATTCTCGGTCAGGTCCTACCGATCGAGACCGATAGCCTTCTGATTGTTGACGAACCCGAACTGCACATGAACCGCTCGCTGCTTATGCGGTAATGGGACCTTGTCGAGCGCGCCCGACCGGACTGCTCTTTTCTCTATGGTGACACATGACATCGATTTCGCGGCGTCCCGTCGCAGCGCTCAACTATATGCCGTTCTAAACTATGTGCCGGCGACCTATAAGGAGGTGCTTGTTCGCACACGAACTCGGCTTGAGGAGGACACGCCGGCAATGTGGACGATCGAGCCCTTGCCCTCGGCGACTGAGCTCCCGCGCGATCTTCTTGTGCGGATGGTCGGAAGCCGCAAACCAATCCTGTTTGTTGAAGGGAAACAAGGCGGCCTGGACGAGACGATCTATAGGGCGATCTATGGCAATTTCACCGTCATCCCGTCCGGATCTTGCGGCCAGGTGATCCAGTTTGTCCGCAGCTTCCGCAAGCAGGAGGAGTTGCATTGGCTGCATTGTGCCGGTTTGGTGGATCGCGACAATCGCGATCCAGCGGCGGACGGTGCTCTTGAGGAGGGGATTTTTACACTTCCCGTTCACGAGGTCGAAAACTTGCTTCTCGCGCCCGAAGTTTTCTTTGCGTTGGCCGAGGAACTCAAGTCGACCCCTCCTCGATCTATTCTGATTTTCACTCAAAATATCAGGGCGTCTTGGCAGCTCGGGACTTCGAGCAACTTCTCCTTCTATACGACAACAAGAACAAGCTTTTGGACATGCTCGGGAAAGCATTGGACCTGCAAGGCAGAAGCGCGCTCGAAAATCTCGTGTCTCGGCTTCTTGTATCGCCAACCGCGAGCCCACTGACTGGCGCTCTCGTGCAACGACTTCCGGTAATTGATACTGGTACGTACTGACACGCAGGCAACTTCCGTGAACCCCTCGTACGCGGCTCCTGCTTGCTTCAGAAGCTCGGGGGCCATGACATCTCCATGCTACCCTCGACCTCCGATCGATCTTCGCCTCCGCCCATGCTAACGCCGAAACGCGCAAGAGGTGCGGCAGCGTCGCCGATCGGTTGGTTGCAAAAGCCCTATCCGGTTGACGCTTTGATCGATCTGGCCGGGTGGCATCTGACTTCATCGTCGTCATCGGACCACCTCCAAAGGAACGGAAGTTAGCGCGCTCCGATGGGATCCGAACTTTGAAGCCGAAGGGGATTTCGAACGAAGAGTTCGACGCGGACCACGTTCTGATCGCTTCCCTTCCTTGGTGGCTTCCTGTCGGACGAACGGCGTGCGCAACGTTTCTGGGCAGATCTGCAGAAACTTGTCGATCGAGATGAGGACGTGCTTCTGAATGCGCCCGGCACTTATGACGCTGGCCGCGGTGCCGAGTGATCAGGCTGTACAGCCCTTGGTGATGCCGACGTCGGTTGCGGCCTTAACTTTCGGTTGCATTCTGGGGAATGCTCGCTCAACGCTTTGCAAGTAAAAAGTACGCTAAAATGGCTGGAGCGTCTGGGTAGAATTGGTCGTTCGGCAACGATCTGCGGTCGAGCAACCTCGATTTATAGATAGCCGTCAGACGATACGCCTTCAAGAAGTCTTACCTATGTCTTGTCCGGAGGGGGTCATGGCAATTCGGGTTCTGCCTTCACAGATCATCGCGATGCTTGCGCCGCGGCGCCATCGCTTGCGCAACTTCTTGTGGCACGCAGTCCGCGGCGCCTGGAACAATCCACAGCTCACCTGCCCCGCCATGATGGCAACCGGCAGGACGATACGGATCTTCGCGATATGAAGGCGATCATACAAAAGCTCGGCTCCTACCGGGTCATTCGCAATTCCTGCGACCTTCTGCGCGACCCGGATTGATGCCGCAGCGCGAGTACATCTGCAACCAACACTTTGGGAGGCAAGTCATGGCAAAAGTTACTCGTGGAAGCCGACAATCAACGGGGGTGGCCATGCCGGTCCTGTTGCTGACGAAGGAAGAGACGGACAGTTGGATGCGGGCGCCCTGGGATGAAGCCGGGGAGTTGGCCGGTCCATTACCCAATGATGCGCTGATCATTTCGCCCGCGAGCCGTACGGATCCACGATCGTCTCGAAATCTGGAGAGCCGGCGGAACAGGGCAGCTTACAGTGGTCGAGCGGGTGCCGGCGAATTAGGCAGACGTTGGGTAAGCCTCAGTTGTGTCACCGTCGCAGTTCATCCAAGTCGCGATCGAGTCATGCAGCATCCAAGGTGATGGCGCGCTGAGGGTGACCTCAACGGTGTCGACTGCGGTGAAATGGCACCACTCTTCATCATCTGAAGTCCATTCGCCGAGAATTTCGCCGTCCACGCGCAATATGTCACCGCTAAAATCAGGGTTGTGATAGCCCGTCATAATTATGCCGTTACGAACCATGCCTCCTGTATCGGTCATTTCACAGATGGCTCGAAACTGAGCCCTCACAGCCTCTACACTGGGACCGGAGATGAGGCCGACCTCGAAGATCCTGTATCGCAAGGTTCCGACGTAGTGGTCCATCTCCTCATTGGCGTCGATTTGACCCGACATCTCACCATGTTGTTCGGTCTCAATATGCACGATGCAGAAACCCTCCTGTATATTTCCAAATTGGCGCTGCACTGGGCTCGAGACCGATAACGAATTCGATCACTTTGGCGGAGGACAATTCGCACGGCTTCAGTAGCAACCCAGGCCCAGCCAGTCGATAGAGGCTAAAGCTGACGATATCGCTTCCGCTAAGCTCCTCGCCATACAGCCAGGTCCGTTTGCCATCCCGCGACCGCTTAACGGTCACGCCCCATAACCGCTTACCAAAATATCCGTCGAAACAGCCGTCCGGCAATTTCGCTAGCGCATCTTCGAATGCCGCCTGAAGCGATGGAGGTTTCTCGCCGTCGTCGGTCATGGTTCCAGGCATTCGTCGCAGATGCCACAGCCATCGTCATCCAAGGGCATTTAGTGCGGCCTCCTTCTTCGTCCAATAGTCGAAAAACGCGGCTCAGGCGCATCAGTTGAGAGGCGTTTTTGCCGCTCGGTTCAGTTAAGACGAGGTACCCAATATCGTCAACGTGAATGGCGCGGCGTTGCTGGATATCGACACCGAGGGAGCCGGCTCCCAAGATCCCGATCAATAACGCACGACCCGTTATGGGAGGTCTTTGACAATGCTGATCTGCTGCAGCCGGTCTTTGTCAGATATAGACCTGCAGGATCTGATGCGCTAACGACTCAACTGCCTGATCTACAACCCTACCGGGTCCACCAGACACGGGCGACACCGTGGCGCGCTGTGACGAGCAAGAGAGGTGACAATGGAAATGGCGATTAAGCCCCTCCGACATATTCTTAAAGAATATTTTTCCGGTTCGAAGCTTTCAATCATAATACTGTTAGCGTCAATTTTGACCGGCTCTGCGCTCTCAGTACTCGTCCCCTTTTATTTCTCACGTCAGCTAGACGTGTTGGCCGCCGGCGCCCCAACTGGTCAATGGGTTCAAGCCTTTTGGGTTTACGCAATCCTTTTGGGTATTTCGGTCACCTTTCAGCGAGGAACACAGTATCTTGCTGTCATTCAAGCTGAACGCTTGGGATTTTTGGCTTCCCGAAGTTTTTTTGAGCGGTTGATTGCTAAACGACCTAGCTTCTTCGTCGACCATAATCCTTCAGAAATTCAGTCAGCTCAGTCTCAAGGCACACAGGCGATCACCATGCTTGTTCAGGTCGCGTTCATTGCCTTTCTGCCTGGGGCAGCCTCGTTTGGCTTCACAATCGCTATGCTAGGGGCAGTGATCAACCTGCAGATCGTTCTGGTCGTGCTGACCTACGGTATGATTTTCTTGACTTTGATCGTGATTTCGAACCGCGTTAGCCGGCGACACATGGAAGCAGCCATTGACGCTGGTCAGGCGAACGCACGGTATGTGGGGAATGCGATCAGCGTGATCGAACCTCTTCGACAAGCCGGAAGCGCTGTGTGGATGAAGGATCGCTTTACCCACAGCGCAGAGTCGGTGTTTCTTAATTGGCGGGCCTACGCAGTCCGGCGCATCGGTTTTGCCGGCTTGGTCGGCGCTTCCATCACGCTACAATTCGGAATAACCTTTTTTCTGCTGATGCCTCGATACGAGGCAGGCACGCTGTCTATCGGCGATATTGTTCTCTTCAATACTCTCCTCCTGCAGCTGAATGTTCCATTTGAGCTCATCGGACAATCGATTGATGAAACACTCAGAGCGATCGCCAAGATGCGACCACTGGCGCGTATTTGGTCGGCGCCAGAGGAGGAGGACGCGGACGATCGAGAGCCCCTTATGCTAAAGCAGGGGACTGTCGAATTTCGAGAGGTCAGCTACAACTATCCGAACGGACGTGGCGCAGCCAATATATCGTTCAAAGCAGAACGGGGAACCATCACGTTCATAACGGGGGAAACGGGATCGGGGAAATCGACGCTCCTCAAACTCCTCCTCAAAGCGATCGAGCCGGACGCAGGAGCTATCCGCATCGATGGCAAGAACCTCCATGAGATCCCGCGCGCAGCTTGGTTCGCGAAGACAGGAATCGTCCCCCAGGAGGTTCTTCTTCTGAACGACAGCTTGAAGACGAATATCACCATGGGACGACCCCTCGACGAGAAACGCCTGAAGGAAGCCGCCCGAAAAGCGGCCATTCTCTCCCGAATTGAAGAGATGCCTGAAGGTTTTGAAACGACGGTAGGGGAGCGGGGGCTAAAGTTATCGGGCGGAGAACGACAACGGATCGCCATAGCGCGGGCACTTTACGGTTCACCCTCAATATTGCTGCTCGATGAGGCAAGTTCGGCTTTGGACGATACAACGGAAACGGAGATTATGGGCCAATTGAGGCTGGTCGGCAGTGATATGACCATAATAGCGATTACGCATAGACTGAGTAGCATTCAACGGGGCGACCAGGTGGTAGAACTTCGAAGCCCCGCAACAGCGATGCCGAGCCCACACGAGACCAAATTGTTTGTAGAGCGACCAAGTGCCTGAGGAGGTCCGGCGGCAGCTACAGATTATATTTATCTTATAAATCCCTTATAAGTTGCATATACCCGAAAGCGTGCAAACATCTGAATTGCCAATTCCGGCAAAAGAGAAAGGAAACTGCTATGAAAGTTCGCCTTATCAAGCTGAATGCCCCTCGTGCTACCGGTCGTGCAACCAAGTTCCTCGTCCGGGGTGACAGCGCCCGTTACCGGTACTAAAGCTAGGGGAGCTCGTGAATGTTGCGCGGGACACTTTCAGCTCGTACGGTTCGCGAGCTCCCTAACTCGTCTCCACAGGCTGGCCGCATTGAGCC
The DNA here is from genome assembly GCF_017948245.1 of Rhizobium sp. NLR16a. Lineage (NCBI taxonomy): Bacteria > Pseudomonadati > Pseudomonadota > Alphaproteobacteria > Hyphomicrobiales > Rhizobiaceae > Rhizobium > Rhizobium sp. NLR16a. Next base: position 388,183 of record NZ_CP072869.1, read on the forward strand.
GCTAGAGCACTGCAACGTTGTCTATCGATTGATTCAAGAGCCAGCGGCATGGGCGATAGTCGTAGCAGAGAAAATCTCAGGTCATGCATACTCGCTCACAGGCTTATCCGACGCCTATAAATTCTTCGAGGAGTTCGATGGTGAGGTTCTCCTCCTCGAAGTGCAACACAATGAATACGGATTTAACTTAAGGCTGTTGTCAAATGGTAACGGCGTTGCGCCGGTATATTTCTACCAGACCGGCGATTTCCTCCACTTAGATTGGGATAGCCACCGTCTTGCACAGGCAGTTCCATATAAGCCGCTAGATTTCCAATTCCTTTGCCGATCTATAGTGGATCCGGTTTATACCTATCGGACGCCGTTCTTAAATGTCCAATCCCTCCCTCCTCGAACGGAGTTGTTATGGGATGGTTCACGAGTATCAATTTCGCAACTCCAAGGTGAAGAGCTCGTTGACGAGATCGATCGCGAAGACGCCGCAGAGTTTATCGCCGATCATGTCGCGGCCTTTCTTACCAAAAGAGCCCAGCCCGAAGATAAAGTTGCCGTTGAGCTTAGTGGTGGGATAGATTCATCGTTTGTCGCCTTGGCAGCTTTTCGCGCTTGGCAGGGGAGAGGAATAACCCTGGGCATCGATATCGGCTTCGGCCATGAACGAGCATCTCAAACAAAACGCCGAAACAAAGTGATCAGGGCCTTGGGCTGCCGAGACTTTTTGATAGATGTCCGTAACCATTTGCCGACTTTTGAGTTGTCGGAGCAAGACCTTGAGAGCCGCTATTTGCTGTCGGAAGAATACGAGCGCTCATTCACGCGAATATGGCAGATTGCTCAGGAGCAAGGATGCAACGTCATCACAGGCGGATATGGAGGCGACGAGCTCTTCCCAGCTTTGGAAACGGACGAAGTGCGTCAGGATAAGCTGAGAGGCGTCACCGAAGCCGATCTCTCAAGAATTGAGCTGGTCTATGAGGAGATTTTCACGCCGGAGGCTGTGCAAGCCTTGAACGATGGATTCATTGGCGAGTTGGATGCCGGCTACCTTGGAAAATCTGCGCGACTGGCAGTAATAAAACGAGCACCGCTCTTGCTATCTCGTGGGTTTTGGCCCGTATTTCCGCTTTTTGACGAGAAACTGGCGGCGGCGCTGCTTTCGGCAACGGTGGACGAGCGCCACGAGAAAGCCTCGCTTCAACGGGCCGTCAAGGCACTTTTAGGCGACAATGACATCTTTGGAGAATACGAAAAAGAGACCTTGGAAGGAGCTTCGGACTATTCTCTTCGCACTAACATTGATGACGTCATTCATGTCCTGGCCCATTCACGTCTAATCGATGTGGGAATTCTCAAACCAGACGCAATCAGCATGGATGGTATCGGAGATATCTCGGACAAAAAAAATCCATACTCGCCCGTCCTGTCAGTTCTTTACGCGGCCGAGAAGTTTATCAGATGGAATCTCGCTTGACAGATTTTCAAACCATTATCGGACGGTGGTTACAGGTGGATCCAACCCAGGTTCAAATGGTCACTGACGGGGTAAACAAAAACCTCCGCGCGATGGTCGACCATCAGGACGTATTTTTCAGGTTTTCACCAGCCTCACTGCACTCGAAGAGCGATCTGGAAGCCGAAGCAGCAGCATTGAAGAAGTTGTACTCTATGGGGGTGCCGTGCTGTGAAATCGTAGAGGTAGATGGTCGGCAGATCTGGGGGCCAGTCAAGGTCAACGAGGTAGAATATAACGCATTGGTAAATCGCGCTATCGTGGGCTCATCATTGGCACCTGTCCCTAGTGACGCTAAGGCTTTCGGCCGCTCCCTCGGCCAGCTACATCAAGTATCCGCGGATCTGCCCATCCCACGAAATGTGTCGACCAGAAAAAAGCGAGTAGATCCAGTACTCCAGACAGTCTTGCACGATCTTACAGAATTGGCGAACACCTTCGAAGTCAATCCGGAGGCAGAGGTGGGTATCTGCCATGGCGATGCGTGGCTCGGTAACGCCATCATGAGAGAGAACACGGCGGTTCTATTTGACTTTGAGTTCATGAAATTTGAAGCCCTGGCTTATGACATCGCGACCTTTATTTGGGCGCTTCGAGCCGATAACAACGAAGAGGAGGACCAGACCTTTAGGAGCTTCGTGAGAGGATATCGCGAGGAGTGCAACAAAGAGTTCAGCGAAGGCGAATTGAAGAATGGTCTCCTGCGGAAGGAGATCAATAATATCGAGTTCCTTTGTGAAAACGTCGCAATGTCCCGAGAAGTTAAAGTCGCTACCGCACGGTTTGCCCGGGACACGATTGACTTCGTTCTGAGCGACGAGTTTTCACGGTTTCGCTGGGTTTAAGCCGAACTATGGATAGCTTGATAATTAGACAACCGCGATCCTCAGATAAGGAGGACATCGTCGCGGTCTATGAGTCCAGGGGCTTTTTTGACTACTCGCCGTCTCGCCCCGATCTAAAAGTCATCGTTGCAACAGTAGACGCCTATTTCACAGAACTAGTTTCCGATCCGGCCTCGATCATTCTCTACGTCGCCGAGCTCGAATATCGGCTTGCCGGATTTGCGATCGCCCGAAAGGGCGCTCGGGCTACTTGGGAAGTCCAGTCGGGCGTGCATTTCGATCATCGAAAGCAAGGCATTGGGCATGTCCTTCTAGCAGCGTTGTTTGAAGAAATGTATAAGCGCGGACCGGCTGCATGCAAGGCAACAGTACATGCCGGAAATGTCGCCTCGATAAAGATGGTATCGCGATTCTTCCGAGAACATGGAGAATTTACCGGCTTGCCGGGCTTCCTGCAATTCACGACATCCTGGTAGTCAGAAGGAAGCGCCAGAAAAAACCATTGGGTGACCCGCCAGGAGGTCACGTTCTTTGACCGCTTGAATAGTATCTGCCATTCTCTGCTTCCGAACTTCAAAAAAAATCTGAAGCCTTTCCGTCAGCGGCACGGGTTGCCGGCTGGAAGCTAGCCACAAGTATGAAAAGGCTGCCTTTCCAATCTCTCCCTCGGGCCCGTGCTTTTCTCCGTCGATCACAAGGTAACGCGCGCATTGTGCGATTGCTGTACGAGTGAATATGGCTGTCGGGTGGGCGAAGTAGGTGTCAATGATATCCGTAATCAACTTTACACTCTCAAACACGCTATTCGCAGGTTCGCGGAGCCTTATACCATCGTCAAGCAGCCGTTTCCGAACAAGGTTCTTTCGGCCGTGGGGAAGCGTAGCAGCACTCGCCAGAAGAAGATTTTGGAGGAACTCAAGGCGTAACGCGATGCTTTCTGCATCAAGTCGTTTGTTGAAGAAGCCCCGTCCCGGATAAAAGTCTATCAGATCTTCTGCCGCCAGCGCGATCAAAGCCTCTCTGATTGGAATTGCGCTGAACCCTAGCTCAGATTCGAGCGCCCTGACCGTGATAGGCGCACCAAACGGAAGTTCTCCGTCGACAATTTTGCGTTTCAACGCCTGGTAGGCAGGTCTGCTGGTCTGGTGGATCAATATCGTCTCCGTCAGTCACTGATCGGAAAGTAGGTCACGTTCGCCAAACTAACTCTCACGGCTCAACTTAAGTATGGTCAACTGAAACGAGTAGGACGAGTTTGATAAAATAATTGTGATCGACCGTCAGCTTGCTCATGTCGACGACGAAAATATCACGTGTTCAATCAGTTATCTGAGATTAGCGACCGATGCTGCCTACCGTGCGGAGCCTCCGACTCGCCTCTTGGTCGTATCGACCGGATCGGGGCTTCGTCTCAAAAATGCCATACGACCGCTCACAGTGTCTTCGGAAACACGTCCGCATGAGAGAGCTGGAGGTCGTACGTGCAGAGATTGAAGATCAAGCAATGTTTTCAGCCGACGCCGGACTATTCGTTCAACAACCCAGTATGGATACAGCTTTAAATTTAGCAGGACCTTACCTTTTCGGGCGCTGAACCGTGGATGAAATGCGATGACGATTATTATTCGGTGGAACCATAAGAGATTTGCGGCGGCTATCGCGATAGCAATATCAAGTCTCGCTCCGGCTGGAACTGCCGTTGGGCAGGACAAACAATCAACTCAAATTGAGCTCGCCCAAGCTGACGTGAGCAAAGCTGTTCGTCAGGACGTCGCGAACGAGGTCCGCATTGCTGGATCTCTAACCCCAATTCGCCGCTCAACGCTTACTTCACGTGTCTCCTCCACGATCATAGAGCTTCCGGTACAGATTGGAAATGTCGTCACGAAAGGCGATCTGCTTGTCCGCTTTGATACGGAAGGACTTGAATCGGCAGTCACCGCCAAAAGGGCTGAAATCGACGCCCTCAACGCCCAGATCGAGCTCGCGGAGGTGGTGCTCGAAAGAAACATCACCCTTGGCGAGCGCGGTGCTGCGTCAGAGGCGACCCGGCTGGAAGCAAGGGCAAATCTTCTCAAGCTTCAAGCCCAGTTGAGGGCCAAACAGGCTGAGGTCGCGGATGCTGAGCGGTCTCTCGCCTATGGAGAGCTGCGAGCCGAGTTCAACGGCATGGTTGCCGCTCGTCCAGTGGAACAAGGACAAACAGTCGCGCTGAACACCGACCTCATGACCATAGTGGATCTCAGCCAGATGGAGGTCGATGCGGGAGTTCCCACAAGCCGCATTCCGCTTGTACGGCTTAAGCAGCCCGTCGACCTGGCCGTTGAAGGCTTTCCGGGACGGACGTTCACAGGCCAGGTCGTCCGTATTTCGCCAACGGCCGTTGCCGGATCTCGGGCGGTGCGTGTCTTTATTGCCATCGATAACGTACAGGGTCTGCTGCGGGGCGGCATGTTCACGACGGGGGTTCTTAAAATCGACGATCAGAAGGATGTCATCGCCCTTCCGACTGCTTCGATCCGGCATGATACGGGAGGCTCGTTCGTCCTCAAGGTGGAAGATGGCGTCTTGCGCAGACAATCCGTGGAGCTCGGTACGAGTTGGACCGACCGTGATCTCGTTGAGGTATCGGGCATCAAGGAAGGCGATGTAGTGGTCACAGCCCCGTTGCGCGATCTTGTTGCGGGCACGCCAGTGGCCGTTGAGGGCAGTTGACCGATGTTCCTCACTCGCATCAGCGTCAAGCATCCCGTCTTCGCCACCATGATGATGGTAACGGTTCTCGTGCTCGGCTTGTTTTCGTACAGCCGTCTCGGCGTGGACTTGTATCCGGAAACCGACCTGCCGATCGTGGTGGTCGCAACCACCTATACCGGTGCATCTCCGGCATCGGTGGAGAGCGAGGTCTCACGACCGATTGAATCGTCGCTGAATACCATTGGTGGGATCGACACGATAACGTCGGAGTCTTACGAAGGGCGCTCCATCGTCGTCGTTCAGTTCGAACTCGACGTGGATGCACAGGTGGCGGCGCAGGAGGTGCGCGACAGGGTTGCACGGCTTGATGCGACCTTCCCTGACGGCGTGGACACCCCCCATGTCACACGCTTCAATCCGGACGACGAACCAATTCTCTCCGTGGCGGCATCCTCGTCCAGCCGAACGTTGTCCGAAATCACGACGCTTGCCAACCGTGTCATCACCAACCGTCTGAACGTCATTTCGGGCGTCGGTCAGATTTCGCTCGTTGGCGGCAGCGAGCGGCAGGTTCTCGTGGTCGTAGATCCTGATCGCCTCGAGGCATATGGTGTAAGCGTCGTCTCCGTGATGGACGCGATCCGCCGCGAAAATCAGGATCGTGCGGCGGGGACGCTCATTTCGGGCATCAATCAGCGGATCGTGACGGTCGAAGGGCGCATAGCGGATTCCTCGAGCTTCAACAGCATCATCGTCAGCCAAAGCGGCGGCTATCCCGTTTACCTTTCAGATGTAGCGACCGTTCTCGATACAGGCGCGGAAGTGACAAGCCGCGCGACCTATCAGGGCGTCACGTCGCTTGGGTTGGACATCGTCAAGGTCCAGGGGGCGAACACGGTCGCGGTGGCGTCTGCGCTTCGCAATGAAATTTCCGCGTTGAATGCAGAACTCGCAAAAGAGAATGTCCAGCTCACCATCACCCGGGACAACTCCCGCCCGATTGCCGCACAGGTTTCCGAGGTACAGCGGACGCTGATCGAAGGTGGCGTCCTAACCGTGCTAATCGTGTTCTTGTTTCTGAACTCGTGGCGATCCACCGTCATCACCGGGCTTACGCTCCCGATTTCCGTCATCGGCACATTCGCCGTCATCCATGCTCTGGGGTTCACCCTGAATACAATGACGCTGATGGCCCTGTCGCTGTCGATCGGTATTCTCATCGACGACGCGATCGTCGTGCGCGAGAACATCACTCGCCATCTCCAGATGGGCAAGGGCCATGTCAGGGCGGCGCTCGACGGCACCAACGAGATCGGCCTCGCCGTATTGGCGACGACGCTATGCATCGTCGCCGTGTTCCTGCCTGTCGCATTCATGGGGGGACTGATCGGCCGCTTCTTCCTGCAGTTCGGCGTGACTGTCGCCGCGGCCGTGATGATTTCTCTTTTCGTGTCCTTCACGCTTGATCCCATGCTTTCGAGTGTCTGGTACGATCCTCAATCCCAAAAAGGTGCCAAGCGAGGACTCCTCGGCCGTTTGGTGGAACGGTTCGACCGACGGTTCGACGGCCTTGCGGACCGATATCGCTCTGTCATTCACTGGACATTCGACCATCGGAAAACAACAATTGCGATGGTCGTCGGCATGTTCGTTGCGAGCCTGCTGCTCGTTCCCCGCATCGGAGCCGAATTCCTGCCGCCGGCCGATCAGGGTGAAGTGAGCATATCGCTCGAAGCCAACGAAGGCGCATCTCTCGATTACATGGCCGCCAAGGTCGGCCAGGTCGAACGAGCGCTGCGGGAATTCCATTATGTCGCTTCGACGTATTCGACTATCAATTCCGGCGGCGCCCGCGGGTTCAACGAGGCCATGGTGGCCGTGCAGCTTGTGCCCAGCATCGATCGGACGCTGACCACGTCGGAAACCATCGAGCCGATCCGCCAACGCCTCTCGCGGATCGCTGGCCTTAAGATCTCTGTCGGTCAGTCGGCGGGAGTGGGAGGATCATCAAAGCCGCTGCAGCTCTCGATCCTGGGGGATGGCGACGAGGAACTGCGACGAATTTCGGATCAGATCACCTCGGCGCTCGCTGCCATCCGGGGCGCAACGGAAATCGAGTCGTCGATCGAAAATGTCCGACCCACCCTCGCCGTCCGAGTGCGTCGCGAAGCGGCAAGCGATCTGGGGGTGTCGATTGCGACGATCGGCGACACGCTTCGGCCGCTCGTCGCCGGCGACGCAATCTCAGTCTGGAACGCGCCCGACGGTGAGTCGTACGACGTCATGGTGCGCCTGCCGGCGACCGGCCGACGAGATGCGTCGCAACTTCGCAATCTCACAATTTCCACCGGCCGCACGGACGAGGATGGCAAGCCGATAACCGTCCTGCTGGACCAAGTCGCCGATGTCGTCGAGAGCACGGCGCCCAATGCAATCACCCGTAAAGATCTGTCTCGCGAGGTTCGTATATCAAGTAATATCGAAGGCAGAGCGTTAGGTGACGTAACGGCGGACCTGAATGCCGCCATCGCCAAGATGGACATTCCTATCGGCTATCGCATCTCCTTCGGCGGAGATGCCGAGAACCTTGCGGAGAGCACCGGTTATGCGCTTCAGTCCCTGGTGCTGGCGGTCATCTTCATCTACATCATCCTGGCTTCCCAGTTCGGCTCATTCATCCAGCCGATCGCCATCATGATGACATTGCCCCTCTCCTTGATCGGCGTTTTGCTCGGCCTCCTATTCACGGGATCGACGCTCAACATGTTCTCGATGATCGGGTTCATCATGCTGATGGGGCTAGTTACCAAGAATGCGATCCTTCTCGTTGACTATTCCAATCTGGGAGTGCGGGAAGGCACGGATCTGCGCCAGAGTCTCGCCGATGCCGGAGCGGTCAGGTTGAGGCCGATTGTGATGACCACGCTTGCGATGATCTTCGGCATGTTGCCGATGGCATTGGGCCTGGGCGAAGGCGGCGAGCAGCGTGCTCCGATGGCCCATGCGGTGATTGGTGGATTGATATCCTCGACGGTGCTTACGCTGGTGTTTGTGCCGGTTGTCCTGACTTATCTTGACGGCATGGCGACCCGCGTTGGGCGCTGGTTTGTTCATCCGGCGGCAGCGACAAGGCCGTGAAGCTCAGCGACGGCAATCAGCCGCCGCCTCGCCTTCTTCTGCGATCCGTTTGGCAACCTGATCGAACTCGCCGAAGTCCTGCCGTGTTCCCACCCCGGTGGCCATCCCGACATCGCTGTGGCCAGACGCCCTCCCATATCTCGCCGAACATCAAGGAACATCCTCATGAAAATCTGGTTCATCACCGGCGCCTCCCGCGGCTTTGGCGCCCTCGTCACCACACGCGCTCTTGCTTAAGGCGACGCCGTCGTCGCCACCGCCCGCAATCCAAAGGCGATCACCGAGCGGTTCGGGAACACCCCAACCTGTTTTCGGTCGCCCTCGGCGGTCCATCCTCTCCGAATGGCGCACCGTCTCGGTCTCGACCGATTTCGCTGCCGACCAATAACAGCGCTCGTCTGGTTAAACGTCGTCCGATGGAAGGCCGCTTTCGGGGTCTCTCCCATCGCCTTGAAAGGATCAGAACCGGCGGCACTTTGGGCGTATACGCTAAGTACCTGGAGTTCATGGATTTCGCGGGTCAGCTTTTATGAACTAATGCCTAGGTCAACCTGTGCCGTGCTGAGGCGCCTTTCTCGTCGGAGGTAGCCACGAACGCAGTATGAACGCTAACACCAATCTAGTTGATCTGGTGGTCTAAACTAGCCGTCTCTGAACGAACGCAGGCCGAGAACCTTCAAGAATTGTGACGAGATGACTGTTGCTGTTGGGGTTTCCAATTGAGCGCGACACTTGCCCCCGGGGCCAGGGGGACCTTATCGATTTCGTTAGCATGCCGCCGATAGCGACGGGGTCTAACAGCGAATAAACCACACAAAGTGAGGAAGAGCCCGTTTAGGTGCCAAATGACACTCCTCCACGGGAAGGCCCTTCCGATGTCATTCGCTTATGGCAAAAACCACCCAAGGCGTAGGTCTGCAATCACGCACTCGACGGAAAGCCGGCTACGCTTCGCGGCAAGCTCGAATTGCATTCGCAGATCATCCTGAACGAACATGAAGCGCTTTACCCCCATGCCGTTGACCAGAACTTCCAAGTTCGTCCGAAGGACGGTCTGGGTCTCGTCACAGAACTTGAAATTCCATTGCGCCCCCTCATCCTTCAAGAAATTGCCATGGGCGTATAGGCGATCGGGCCGGCCGATGGTCCACATGACAAGCGATCTTGGGTCTGGACCATAGGCGCCCTGGATACGTTCTCCCAGTCTTGCGTCATCGTCGAGCCCGCCGATTGCGTGTTTCTGGCAGTACATTGGAAATGGGTGGCTGTTTCGCCTGATCTCGGACAGCGCCGCGCGTCGCAGGACGGATGGATCATCTGCGTCCCAACCCGTTGGCCAGGCAAAGTCGATAGCGGACTTTTGCAGCGACCGCAGGGCTGGAACATCGCCCAAGGCGCCAGACAACGTTTCGAGATAGGGGATCGTATAGGCTCTCAGGTGCTGGTACTGGCACTCGCCGATCAGCCTGTCCATCGCACGGCCTGCCCTGGCAAAGTCACTCTTGACGAGGGCAAAGAGCAGTCGGTTCGAAACTGATGTCGGGTTCATCTCCGATTCCATCGCGTCCGCGGTGGCGACCAGGCCGGCTTCGGCCGCCTGGAACAGAAGTGATGACTCGCCTTGATAGGCGCCCGAGAGACCGTTGAGATATGAAATAAAGACGTCGTCCGGGAAATCCCGGCGTAGTGAAGACAGGCAAACTTCTGCCTCTGGAAATCTCCTGAGGCGGATCAAGACATCCGCTTGCTCTGACAGCGCTGCACTATCTCCACGCTCCGACAATTTCGCGTATTGCTGCAGCGCCTGGTCAAGGTCACCCCGCATCCGGAGAACCTGTCCGATTTCAAACTCCGCCAATTCATCCTGTTCCCTGGTCGTCAGTTCGCGGAGTTGCTTGATGGCAGTATTGGTGTAGCCCTTGTCGAGTGACAAATCGGCGCGATGAAAAATCGCGAGCGGCTCGACCCAGTCCTGATCCCTGAGCCAGTGTACGGCACTGTCGGGTCGAAACGCCCCCTTCAGGATCAGGAACGCTGTTGGGAAGAACCAGTCGGGAGCTTGATCGGGCCAGACCTTGTCGACGACATCTGCCGCCTCGATCAGCCGGCTCTTCGCGAACAGGATCAACGCTCTACGGCAGTTCGCGTAGATCAGCCCCGGCATGAGCCTTTCCGCTTCCACGTACATCTGCAGGGCCTCGTCGTCCAGTCCGACTAGCTCAAGGCAGTGCGCGTGCATGAGGCGCATTGTGATGGTTGGGCTGCGACCGGTCAGCCAGCGTTGGAAGAGGGGAAGCGCTTCTGAAGGACGATCCGCTTGATAAAGAAGTTGAGCTCGGCGTCGTAGGATCGTTGGCTTGTCGCGATTTTCCAAGCGGTCGAAATAGGTGAACAGCGTTGCCGCCTGCTCGGGCGCAAGGACTACCGCGCTTGCAGCCTCGGCGGCCCGCCTTCGCAACACATGCTCGATGGTGTCGTCGGCTACCAGGGAAACCAACCCGTCTGCGTCCCCCAGGTCCCTGAGGATTCGCAGCGATGCGGTTCGGATGTTTCTTGTCAGGGTCTCGTCGCGCACTAGGGAGAGCAACTCGACACCCGTTCCATTGCGCTTGATTGCCGCGAGGCAGGCGTCCAGGAGGGGAGGATCGCCTTTCACCAGGTCCAGGAGCGCCATCCCTGCAGGTGCCGAGTCCAGAATCCGCAAGCGGATCGCCAACTTGGCCGTATCGGTTGGACGCGGATCTGCAACCAGGAACTGGAACAGTTCTTCCCGCTTGTCTTCCTCTATGGCATCGAGGACATCCGACCAGTCTTGACTTGAGAAATGCTCGTCAGACGCAAAAAGTGCCAGAAGCTCCGGCACGGCTGTCATCGTTTTCACGAGCTCGGGCCAAGCGGCACGATTGTCCTTCGAGACCCATCTTGCCAGGGCCATCCGCAGTTCGTTTGCTTTTTCCTGATAACCCAATTTGTCAAGCGATGCCGCTGCATCCAGTCGTAACGGTATCGGGTTGTCTGCTCCCGCGGCGAGACGCTCCAGGGGAGCAGCCGCCTGCAGTTCGAACAGGTCTTCGGTCGCGCTGGCGCCACCCCTCCCGAAACTAACCGCCAGACGTTCGAGATCCCCTGTCAACTCCTCCATCGCAGCGGCGCCGCCCGGATAGTCCTTCAATAAACTAATGGCATCGCGAAGCGGGACAATCTCCATGGATTGGGTCGTCAATAGCCGTTCACAGACCCAACCCTTCCCCAGTTGGCGAATCGCATCGCATATGTGCTTGATGACGGCGTCGGACACCGGCGTGTCGACGTCGGCGCCTTCTACCACCGCCACGCCGGCAAGAGCCGCCCCGTAGGGCACGGCGGACGTTGCCAATTCCTCCACCAATTCATCAACGGAGCCGTCCTTGCTTTTGATGGCAAGCAGGAAAAGGATGACCTGGCGCCAAGACGGATCAGCGGCCTGGCTGAACAACGCGCTGATCGCTGCGGGGTTCACCTCGTTCGCAAAGGACAGGGCCGTAAAATACTCCCTGAACGTCGGGTGAAGCCATTCGAATTCGTTGGCGTTGGTCCGAAGTACGCCACTGCGCCTTCCGAGAAATTCGAAGAGCTGCTTGGAGCGATGGGTGGCCATGAGGGGCGGCAGGCCGAGGTCGCGTCGCAACTCCTCTGCCATGCCTTCGATCAAATCCTGCGGATCGTTTCCAAAATCAACTGTCGTGGCCTGCTCCTGGATCTCACTCATGGAACGCGCCAAGATCGCGAGATATCTTGGCAGGTGATCCTCTGCTAGGTTGCGCAGATCGTCTTCCAGCTCGTTGTCAGCGGCACGCTTCAGTCCTTCCTTGAGGACGATGTCGACGAAGCGCCGATAGAGTTCGCTGCGTCGATACGGCAACTCCCCTTCTTTTCGAAAAACGCTGGCCGCGATCGTGACCAACAAAGGGGTTCCGCCCAGTTCCGCACTCGTTGTCTTCCTAAATGCCTCCAGGAAGTCCTCGCAATCCTCGCCGAGCCAGGCCTGCGCCAGTCGCCGCTGCTGGGCGTCGTCGAAAGGGCGCAGTTCCAGCGTACTGAAGTTTGGTCTCGCCGCGATGGGAAGGGCGTTCGGGCGTGAACTCAGCACAAGCTTGTTGCCGTCTCGCGCCAGGTCGAGCATCCATTCCAGCGTTTCGGCCGCAACTTCCGCCCCAACCTCGTCATAGCCGTCTATCAGGAACAGCCAGGGCGCGCCGGTTGCTTCCGGCCACTGCCGAAGAAAGCCCGGCGGCGGTCTCGATCCAATGGTCAGCTCCCTCGGTTCGGTCTTTGCGAGGGCCGACCACAGGCGGTCCTCCAGGGCCACGCCCTTGGCTTCGGCAAGGAAGCGCATCTTGATCGGGAAGGCGATGTGTTTGCGCTCCAATCCAAGTTGCGCAGGATCCGTCCATGCGCAACGGGCCATCTCCCGAAGTATGGTAGACTTGCCGGAGCCGGGGCCCCCCTCGACAAGGAGGCTTCGACCATCGGCTAGGAGCGTTGCTCCGGTTCCAATCTCGATATCGGTCCCGGCCCCCCCATCTCGCTGCCTTCCCGTAACGGGAACGTAGATCTTCGCAGCGGCTTCGAAAGCGAAGTCGCCAAGAGAATACGACCTGCTGTTGTAGGAAGACAACGACTCGGCGTAGGAGAACAGAGACTCTGAGAAGGAGCGCTTGGATTTCTCCGCGAGGAGAGTCTCGAAAATGTCGAGCGTCGTCTTCGCGTGACCGCCATCTTCGGGTGCGGTTTTGCACCGATCGATCACCGCAAGCACGTCGGCTTTGCGGATTCGCTTCCCGGCGATGAGCTGGTCGCTATGAGCCCGCGTCAAATCGGACCCCGGCATGAACAGGTCGGTAATTGGTCCCCGAAGCGTCTTGCCCGACGCATCCCTGGCAAGTTGGATGACCGCCTCTGCAATCGCGTCAACCACCCGATGGGATAGCTCAGTCACGCCGGGATACTCACACAGTGCTTTCTTCACCGCCTCGCCGATATGCGTGATTTCCGAATTATGACCTCGAATGGTGGTCCTCGCCAACGTTCTCGCAACGTCCGACGCGCTGAGCTCTACTTGCCTTGCGAGCTGTTCGACGAACTGGCGCGCCGGGTGATGGCCAGGCAGTCCATGGATACCGTCAGGCTCTTGGAGGGTCTGCAAGAGCCATCGAAGATTGTTTACAGATTCCTCATTTTCCCAGAAATAATGGTTCGTGGTGAAATCGAAAGTAACCGCCCGATTGGCACCGCCTGCCGCCTAGCGCCCTGATGGCCTAAGAGACGTGTTTAACGACGTCGTTAGCGACGTGTCTTAGGCGAGGATTGCGATGCGCGTTGAAATTCTTGGGCAGGAACGTCGACGGCGGTGGCGCGAAGAAGACAAGCTTGCGATTGTCATGTCGGTTGGGGTTGCTGGAGCCACGATCACAGAGGTTGCTCATCGTCACGATTTAACGCGGCAGCAGATATACGCCTGGCGTAGCGAGCTCAAAAAGAAGGGGCTTTTGTCGGCATCTGCGAATGCATTGTTCATTCCAGTCGATATGAATGCCGTGCAGACCGATGTCCCTGAACTCAGGGAGAGCTGCTGCGGGATGATCGAGCTACGATTGAGCTGCGGCCGCACACTTCGCTTCGAGAGTTCGGTGGCGCCCGGCACCCTGACGCAGGTTATCCGGGCAGTGGAAGCAGCATGATTGGACCTGGGACCGGCGTTCGGGTGTATCTTGCGTGCGGGATCACGGACATGCGCAAGGGAGTAGAAGGCCTTGCCGCGCTTGCGCAGAATGTTTTGCGTCAGAAGCCGACTGGCGGCGCGGTCTTTGCTTTTCGCGGCAAGCGTGGCGATCGTTTGAAGCTGCTCTATTTTGATGGCCAGGGCTTCTGCCTGTATTACAAGATCTTGCAGAAGGGGCGGTTTCCTTGGCCTTCGGCATCCGACGGGACTGCCCGGCTGACGTCGGCCCAACTGGCGATGTTGTGGGAAGGGATCGATTGGCGTCGTCCTGATTGGGGTGCGCCACCGGCCCGTGTCGGGTGATTTTATCCCACTGAAACCACTGGTTTTTATGGAAATTTATCCTGACTCGTGGTAGTCAGGATCATGTCTAGCGCGACGACAAATCTTCCGGACGATCCAGCCTTTCTCAAGGCAATGATTGCCGCTTTGCAGGCGGAAAACGCGAAGATGTCGGCCACATTGCAGGCGCATGACCAGTTAATCCAAACGCTGCGGCTGCGCATTGCCAAGCTGAAGAAACAGGTCTTCGGCAAGTCCTCCGAAAAGATTGAGCGTGAAATCGAGCAGCTGGAACTGGCGCTTGAGGATCTGTTGATCGCCGCCGCTGAAGGCAGTATGGCGCCAATCGATGAACCTGATGAGGCGGCGTCTGTTGTTCCCTTGGCGGATACGTCTGAAAAGATCATGCGCCGGCGCCCACGCGTCTCGGACAAGGCGGTTCGCGAGCGCCGAGAGCTCGATCCTGGCTCCTGCTGCCCGGAATGCGGAGGTGAATTGCGTCTTGTCGGTGAGGACGTCAGCGAAATCCTCGACATGATCGCCGCGCAGATGAAAGTCATCGAGGTTGCTCGACTGAAGAAGTCCTGCCGCTGCTGCGAGAAAATGGTACAGGTGGCAGCACCCAGCCGCCCGATACCGGGCAGCATGGCGGGCGCCGGCCTTCTTGCTTATATTCTGGTCTCGAAGTTTGACGACCATTTGCCACTGTACCGGCTGAACGAGAACTTCGCCCGCATGGGCGCCGACATTCCCGACAGCACGATGGTTGATTGGTGTGGTCGCGCCATGCAGGTGCTTCAGCCTCTCATCGAGCGGATCGAAACGGCGATTATGGCAAGTGACCTCCTTCATGCCGACGACACCCCGATCCGAGTGCTGGATCGCTCGCTGCGAGACAAGGGGTTGGGCAAGGGTGTGAAGAAGGGCAGGATCTGGACGTATGTCCGCGATCAACGTCCATGGGTGGGGACTTCCCCGCCCGGTGCAGTCTACTATTTTGCTCCTGACTGGAAAGAAGAGCACGTGCACCGCCACCTCAAGCAATCAAGCTGCATCCTTCAGGCTGACGGCTACAAAGGATATGGCAAGCTATACTCGCTTGGAGAAAAGGGAGGATCTCGCTTCAAGGAAGCCGCCTGCTGGGCTCATTGGCGACGAGACTTCCACGACATCTGGACATCAAACAAGTCGGAGATTGCGCGAGAGGCTCTCGATCGCATCGGAGCGCTTTACGACATCGAGCGTGGCATCAACGGGCAGCCTGCTGAGATCCGTCTTGCTGCGCGTCAAAAGCAGAGCAAGCCTAAGGTCGATGCATTCCGCCACTGGGCTGAAGCTCAACTCACGCGCATTCCGGGCAAAAGCGATCTGGCGACAGCTTTCCGCTACGGATTGAGCCGATGGTCTTCGCTCTGTCTGTTCCTCGAAGACGGCCGCGTCGCGATCGACAACAATGCCGCCGAGCGGGCACTACGTCCGATAGGCGTGGGAAGACGGAACTGGCTCTTCGCGGGAGCCGATACGGGAGCGGAGACCTTGGCACGCGCCATGACGATCATCGAGACGGCCTTATGCCGCGCGCGGCATAATGCCGTTTATGCCGACCGTCGAACTATGCCGAACGCCTCTTTTGATGAGGACGCTACACCGTGCGTTCCCGGCCGGTTCGGCGGGTCGCCGTTGGTTGACACTCGGCATAGTTCTCATGCTCAGAGGGCGT